>JBPCQM010000179.1:0-2664 GCA_050998115.1 Pseudolabrys sp.
TTCGCCGACCAGGAAGTGCAGAACATCGACCCAGAACCCCGGGCCGTGCTGCTCGATGTCAATGGTAACCTTTGCGAAGGCTTAGGATCGAATGTCTTCATCGTGCGCGGCGAAGAAATTCTGACGCCGCGCGAGAAGTTCGTGCTGCCGGGTGTCAGCCGGCAGACCGCGATTGATCTGGCGCAACAGGAAGGCCTGACGGTGCGCGAAGCCGACCTCGACCTTTACGACGCCTACAATGCCAACGAAGCGTTCCTCACCTCAACCTCGCTCTGCATCTGCCCGATCACCAAAATAAATGGCGCGGCAATCGGGCCGGACGGTCAGGTCTGGGGTCCGGTGACGCGGCGGATCGCCGACGCCTATCAGCGTTTCGTCGGTCACGATTTTGTCGGGCAATATCTCAAGCACTATGTCGATGGCGCGCCGGCCCGCGCGTTCTAGTGATAGCCGAGAGCGTGCGGCAGCCAGAGCGTCAGTCCCGGCACGAAGGCGATGAACAGCAGAACTACCGTCAGGAGGCCGAGATAGCCCATGATCGGCTTGACGGTGTCCTCGATCGGCACGTTGCCGACCAGGCAGGCACCGTAAAGCCCGAGGCCGAGCGGCGGCGCGAACAGGCCGATGCCCATCGCCACCACCAACACGACGCCGAAGTGCAGCGGCGCGATGCCGAGCGTCGCCGCGACCGGCACCAGCATCGGCCCGAAAATAATGAGCGCGGCGGCGCCCTCGAGCACCGAACCCATCACGATCAGGATGGCGATCGACAGCACCATGAAGACCCAGGTGCCGCTGGTCTGCGACAGGCGCACCAGCGCGTCACCTAACGCGTGCGGGATTTGCTGCAACGTCAGCACAAAGGCCAGCGATTGCGCCGACGCCACGATGAACATGATGAGACCGGAACGGATCGCCGAATGGGTGAAGCTGCGCACCGCCGCGCGCCAGCCAAGCTCGCGAAACACAATGCCGCCAACCACCAGCGCGTACAGCGCGGCGAAAGCGGAAATTTCGGTGGCGGTCGCAAATCCGGACTTGAAGCCGCCGAAGATCAGCACGATCAACCCGACGGTTGCGGCGGCCCCTGTCCACAGTTGCCGCAGCGGCAGTTGCGCGGTCGTCGAGTCGCGAAGCTCGGTCCGGGCGCCGAACAATATGGCGACGGCGATCAGCGCGAGCGCCATGATGCCGGCCGGCACCAGTCCCGCCATGAACAATCCGCCGATCGACAGGTTCGCAACGAAGCCGAGGATGATGAGATTGAGGCACGGCGGTATCGCTTCCGCCATCACGGCGGACGCCGCCAGCAGCGCCACCGCATTGCCGGGATTTTGCCTGGAGCGGCGCGCCGCCGGCACCAGCACCGAGCCGACCGCGGCGACATCGGCCATCTTCGAGCCGGAGATGCCGGAGAAGATCACCATAGATAAAACCATCACAACATTGAGCCCGCCGCGCGCGCGCCCGACCAGCCGCTCCAGCAGCGCGATCAGGCGCACCGACATTCCGTTGGCTTCCATCAAATAGCCGACCCGGCTGAAGAACGGGATCGCCAGCAGCACGAAGTTATCGATGCCCCGCGCCATCTGCTGGGCGAAGATCACGCCGGGCAACGCACCGTCCGCCCAGATATAGATCAGCGCTCCAAGCGCCAGCGCAAAGCCGATCGCCATGCCGCCGAACATGCTCAGCGCAAAGCCTATCAGCATCAGCGGAGCCGGGCCGGGCACCGTGCTGGGGGCCGCCGCGTTCCACCCCAGCCAAAGGGCAGTGAACGCGCCGACGATCGCCACCGCGAGCGCAACGTCACGCGCGCCGCGGCGCATCAACTGGTCGAGCGCAAACACCGTCATGCAGCCGGCGCCGATCCCCATCGGATAAAAAGTCAGTTCCAGCGGCAGGCCGGAGCCGGTGGTCTGTCCGGTGGTGATATAGCCGAGCTCCAGCGCGTGATAGGTGACATAGGTAGTAATAACCACGATCAACAGCGCCGAGACCGCGTCGATGAGGCGCCGCGCCGGCGGCGGCACGCGATCGACGAAGAATGCAACACCAGCGTTTTCGCCGCGCGCCAGCGCGCTTGCCGCGCCGAAGAAGCTCGAGCCGACCATCAGCCCGCGAGCGATGTCGTCCGACCACTCGACCGGGGCGTTGAAGATCGAGCGCAGCGTCACCGAGCCGATCACGACGGCAAGATCCGCCGCCAGCAATACCGCCGCGACCGCGTCGGTGAAGCTGAGCAGCAGCCGAAGTGGCGAAGCCAAGCCGGCTTCTGGCGCGGATGCGGCAACCGCCACGGGCAGCGACCTCAGGCGCTGGTCGACTTGATCTTGTCGATGAAGCCCTTGGATTCCGGGTGCTGCTTGATGAAGTTTTCGGTCTGCACCGCGGTTCGCTTGCGGAATTCCGCCTTGTTGCACTCGTTGACGGTCACGCCCTTCGTCTTGAGGACGTCGATCGCCTCCTTCTCCACGGCAAGACCGTGGGTGCGGGTGTCGATCGCGGCCTTTTGCGCGGCAGCGAGGAAGCCGTCGCGAGTCTTGGGCTCCATCCGCTTGAAGGTGGCTTCGCTGAAATAGATCGAGAGCGGCGAGAAGTTGTGCTGGGTCAGCGAATAGAACTTCGACGTTTCGTAGAACTTGCTGGCGAGGATAGTCGGCG
>JBPCQM010000228.1:0-37968 GCA_050998115.1 Pseudolabrys sp.
GCCGCAGCTGCCGGTCGGAACACCAGGATCAGCGATCGCGACGATCGCGCGCCGCGGAGCGTTGCCGCTGGCGGCTTAACTATGGCCGCGCCGGTAGACGTCGTCGAGGCGCACGATATCGTCGTCGCCGAGATAGCTGCCGGTCTGCACCTCGATCAGTTCAAGTGGAATTTTCCCGCGATTGGCGAGGCGATGGACGCTGCCGATCGGAATATAGACCGACTCATTTTCATGCACCGTGCTGACCTTGTCGCCGATCGTGACCTCGGCGGTGCCGCGCACCACCACCCAATGCTCGGCGCGATGCTGGTGTCTTTGTAGCGACAATACGCCGCCGCCATTGACGACGATCCGCTTGACCTGAAAGCGGTCGCCGAGGTCGATCGATTCGTAATAGCCCCACGGCCGGTGCACCCGGCGATGCACGCTCGCTTCCTGGCGCTTTTGCTCCTTGAGCTTGACCACGAGTTCGCGGACCTCTTGCGCCCGCGCGCGCGGGATCACCATCACGGCGTCGGGCGTGCTCACCACCACCAAGTCGTTGACGCCGACCACCGCCGTGAGCCGGTCGCCGGCATGAATGATGCAATTTTGGCTGTCGATGGCGATGACCGGGCCCTGCACGACGTTGCTGTCGGCGTCGCGCGGCATGATCTCGAACAACGCGTCCCAGCTGCCGATGTCGGACCAGCGAAACTCGCCGGTCACCACCGCGGCGCGGTCGGTTTTTTCCATCACGGCGTAGTCGACCGATTTCTGCGGCGCGCGTGAGAATGCCTCAGGGTCGAGCCGCAGAAAACCGAGGTCGGTTTTCGCGCCCGCGACCGCGGCTTCGACCGCGGATGCTATGTCCGGTTCGAGCTTCGCCAATTCCGCGAGAAAGACGTCGGCGCGGAACAAGAAATTGCCGGAATTCCAGAGATAATTTTCGCGCAAATAGCGCGCCGCAGTCGCGGCGTCCGGCTTCTCCACGAAGCGCTTGACCGCGCGCACGCTATCCTGGCCCAGGACTTCGCCGGGCAGGATGTAACCGTAGCTGGTTTTCGGCTCGTTCGGCTTTATGCCGAAGGTTACGATGCGGCCGTCTTCCGCCGCCGCGCGGCCCGCTTGGCACGCGGCGAGGAACGGCAGCACATCGAGGATGATATGGTCGGCGGCGAGCGCCAGCACGACCGCCTGCGGGTCGCGCGCCCGCGCGACCGCGGTGGCGGCGCCGATCGCCGGACCGGAATCGCGCCGGATCGGTTCGATCACGACGGTGGCGTCGATGCCGATCTCTTCGGCCTGCCGCTTGGCGAAAAAATGAAAATCCGGCCCGGTGATGACGATAGGGGCGGCGAACATCGGGTCGCGCACCCGCAGCAGCGTTTCCTGATAGCTCGACTTGTCGCCGATCAAAGGCAGGAATTGCTTGGGCAGCGCATCGCGCGACACCGGCCACAGTCTCGTTCCGGCGCCACCGGCCAGCAGAACGGGAATGATCGGAGACGTCATGACTATGGCGGGCTTCGGCGTGGCTATATGGTCGGGTCGGGAATCGTCTTAAGCCAGATTTTCGGACCTGACTATCGGTATCGTTGCTGAGGGTAAGGGCCGATTCGGGTGGGGCGGCAGCGGCGCGATCGCGCGTGGATTTCCGATGCTTGAGCGCATTTTAAGGGTCGGCGGGCTAACGCTGGTCTCGCGGATCACCGGCTTTGTTCGCGACATTATCCTCGCCGCCGTGCTGGGGGCCGGACCGATCGCCGACGCTTTTTTCGTGGCGCTGCGGCTGCCCAACCATTTCCGGGCGATTTTTGCCGAAGGCGCATTCAACGCGGCATTTGTGCCGGCCTATGCGCGCATCCGCGAACAGGACGGCGCCGCTCGTGCCGGGATTTTTGCCGATCGTATTTTTACGCTGTTGCTGGCGAGCCAGATCGTGCTGCTGGCGCTGGCGCTGGTGTTCACCCCGCAGGTGATCGAGCTGCTGGCGCCCGGCCTGTCGCGCGACCCCGGCCGCTTCACGCTCGCGGTCGAGTTCACTCGCATCACGTTTCCTTATTTGCTGCTGATCACGCTGGTGACGCTGTACGGCGGCATCCTCAACGCGTTGCAACGCTTTGCCGCCCCCGCCGCCGCACCGATCCTGCTCAATCTCTCGATGATCGTCGCGCTGGCGCTGGCGGCGTTCTTCCCGACCGCCGGCCACGCCGCGGCCTGGGGCGTGTTGATCGCCGGTATTCTCGAATTTCTCCTGGTCGGCGCCGATGCCAAACGCGCCGGCGCGCTGCCGGTGCCGCGCAAGCCGGAACTCGATGCGGATGTGCGTCGGTTTTTCCGCGCGCTCGGACCGGCGACCATCGGCTCCGGCGGCGTACAGCTCGCATTGTTCGCCGACACGATCATTGCGAGCTTCCTGCCGGCGGGTGCGATCTCGGCGCTGTATTATGCCGATCGTCTTAATCAACTGCCAATCGGCGTCATCGGAATTGCCGCCGGAACCGTGATCCTGCCGGAGATGGCGCGCCGGATCGCGGCGGGTGATGAATCCGGAGCGCTGCACGCGCAGAACCGCGCCATCGAGTTCACCTTGTTGCTGTCGATCCCGTGTCTCGTCGCATTTCTAGTGATTCCGGACTTATTGATGCGCGCGCTGTTCATGCGCGGCGCCTTCACCGCCGCCGACGCCACGGCGGCCGGCCATACGCTGGCGGCTTATGCGCTCGGCCTGTTGCCGTTCGTCTTGATCCGAAGCGTGGTGGCGACTTTTTTTGCGCGCGGCGACACCGCGACGCCGGTGAAAGCCGCGCTGGCTGCTGCTGTGGTCAACATCGCATTCAAATTCTTGCTGATGGGGCCGCTGGCGCAAGTCGGCCTGGCGCTGGCGACTTCGATCGGCGCCTGGATCAATCTTGCGCTGGTTGCCTGGTTCGCATGGCGGGCCGGCTACGGCGGCATCGATACGCGGCTGCGTCGCTCGGCGGTGCGGCTCTCGGCCGCGGGCATCGCACTGGCGCTGGTGCTGTGGTTTGGCGCGACGCCGGTGTCACATTTGTTTGATGGCTGGCGCTTGCGCGATGAGGCGACGCTTCTGGCGCTGATCGCCCTGGGCGGCGCGGTCTATGGCGGCGGCATTCTGATGATTTTCGGCGCCCGCTGGTTGCGGGCATTCCGCGGACAGAGCTAGCGGGGCTCATTCTCGCCACAAAACGACGCCGACCCGCGGTAGACTTTGCTGCGCCGCACCGTTATGGGGACAGGTTCCCTTGGTCCGAATTCTGCAATTCTCATGTTCGATTCTGCCCCCGTCAATGAATTGAGGCCGTTTCGGCCGGCTTCTTTGGTGGTCGCGCTTTCGCTCGCCGCGCTGGTCGGCGCCTGCGGTGAGCGCCAGCAGCAGAAGGGCGGCGCGCCGCCGCCGCCGGCCGTGACTGTCGCTCAGCCGGTCAAGCGCACCGTGGTCGACTATGACGAATATGTCGGGCGTTTTGTCGCCGTCAATTCCGTCGAAATCCGCGCGCGGGTATCCGGTTCGCTCGAGCAGGTGCATTTCAAGGACGGTCAGATGGTCAAGCAGGGCGACCTGCTGTTCACCGTCGACAAGCGGTCGTTCCAGAACACGCTCGATCAGGCCCGCGCCAATGTCGTGCAGGCCAAGTCCAACCTCTCGTTCGCCGAGTCCGATTACGCTCGCGCGCAGCAACTGGTGCGCGACAAGACCATCACCGAGCAGATCTTCGAGCAGCGCGCGCAGGCTTTCCGCAATGCGCAGGCTTCGGTCGCGGCCGGTGAAGCCGCGGTGCGCCAGGCCGAGCTCGACATGGATTTCACCGAACTCAAGGCGCCGGTCGCCGGCCGCATCGGCGACCGCCGCGTTTCGCCGGGCAATCTGGTGTCCGGCGGCAATGGCAGCGGCACCACGCTGCTCGCCACCATCGTCTCGATCGACCCGATCCGCTTCGAATTCACCTTCGATGAGGCGTCGTTCCTGCGCTATGAACGCATCGCCAAGCAGGGCCGCGACATCGCAAGCCGCGGCGAGGGCGTCCAGATCGCGGTCAAGCTGATCGATGAAAATGACTTCGATCACGCCGGCACGATGGATTTCGTCGATAACGTGATCGATCGCTCGACCGGCACCATCCGCGGGCGAGGCGCATTCGCCAACGCGAATGCCATTTTTACACCGGGCATGTTCGGGCGCGTCAGGGTGCCCGGTTCGCCGCCGTACGAAGGATTGCTGGTCCCGGATTCCGCGATCGGCACCGAACAAGCGCGCAAATACCTGCTAACGGTCAATGCAGAAAATATCGCGGTTCCCAAATACGTGACGCTCGGCCCTACTACCGCCGACGGATTGCAAGTCATCAAGGGAGGCCTCGGGCCGGACGACCGCGTTGTCGTCAACGGCCTGATGCGGGCGCGGCCGGGCCAGAAGGTGACCCCGCAACAGCAGGGTGCAGCGCCACCGCAAGGCGCTCCACCGGCTGAAAAGAAATAGGCCGCGTCAATGCGCATCTCGCATTTTTTCATCGACCGGCCAATCTTCGCCGCCGTGGTGTCGATTGTATTCTTGATCGTCGGCATGGTCGCGTTTACGCGGTTGCCAATCGCGCAATATCCGGAAATCGCGCCGCCGACCATCACCGTCTCCGGGCAGTATCCCGGCGCCAGCGCCGACGTCGTGGCCGCGACCGTCGTCACGCCGATCGAGCAGCAGATTAACGGCGTTGAGAACATGATCTACCTGACGTCGAATTCGACCGGCGACGGTCGCTTTTCGATTTCAGTGACGTTTGACATTGGGACCAATCTCGATATCGCGCAGGTTCAGGTGCAAAACCGCGTCGCCATCGCGCAGCCACGGCTGCCGTCTGACGTGCGCAATATCGGCGTGACCGTCAACAAAAGCTCGCCCGATATCATGATGGTCGTGCACCTTTATTCGCCGGACAAGTCGCGCGACACTTTGTTCATTTCGAATTACGCGACGCTCGAAGTTACCGACGCGATTACTCGCATTGACGGCGTCGGCTCGCTCATCGTGTTTGGCGCCCGTGATTATGCGATGCGGGTCTGGCTCGATCCGGACCGCTTGCAATCACTCGGCCTGACGGCCAGCGATGTCGTTACGGCGATGCAGAGCCAAAACGTTCAGGTGGCGTCCGGCGTGCTCAACCAACCGCCCGTGAACCGACCCGAGGCGTTCCAGATTTCGGTGCGAACGCTCGGCCGGCTCGCCGACCCTGCCGAGTTTGGAAATATCGTCATTAAGCAGTCCACGACGGCCGTGGTGCGGGTCAAGGATGTCGCGCGCGTTGAACTCGCCGCACAGGATTACTCCACAAACTCCTACCTCGACCGCAATCCGGCCATCGCGCTCGGTATTTTTCAACGGCCCGGATCAAATGCGCTTTCGACCGCCAAAGTGATCGAAAGCACCATGAACGAATTGTCGACGCGGTTCCCGCCCGGCCTCAAACATACGATCGTTTACAACCCGACCCAGTTTATCCAGCAATCTGTTGATGCGGTGCGGGACACGATCGGTGAGGCGATCATTCTGGTCGTGCTCGTCGTTGTCTTGTTTCTGCAGACCTGGCGCGCAGCCGTCATTCCGATCGTCGCCATCCCGGTGTCGCTGATCGGCACATTCTTCTTTCTGTCGGCGTTCGGCTTTTCGCTCAACAATCTCTCACTGTTCGGCCTCGTCCTCGCGATCGGCATTGTGGTCGACGACGCCATCGTCGTGGTGGAAAACGTTGAGCGCAACATCGAGGCTGGGCTTGCGCCGCGCGAAGCCGCAATCAAGAGCATGAACGAGGTCGGTGGCGCGCTGATTGCGATTGCGCTTGTGCTGTGCTCGGTCTTTCTTCCCGCAGCCTTTATTACCGGCATTTCCGGGCAATTCTACCGGCAGTTCGCGCTCACCATCGCGGGCGCCACCGTCATTTCGCTGATCGTGTCGTTGACGTTGTCGCCGGCGCTCTGCGCGATTTTGCTCAAGCGCCATCGTGACGAGGCCGAGGCGGGCCGCTGGTGGAGCAAGCCGCTGCGGCTGTTTTTCGGCACATTCAATCGTTACTTCGAGAAGCTGACCCGCGGCTACGGCTGGCTATCGGCGCGGCTGGTGCGGTTTGCCGCGCTGATGCTCGTCGTCTACGCGGGCGTTATCGGTCTCGGCATGTTTGCCTTTTCCAAAGCGCCGGTCGGTTTTATTCCGCAATTAGACCGCGGCTATCTCATCATCGTCACCCAGCTTCCGCCAGCGGCTTCGTTGGCGCGTACCGACGAGGTCAACCGGCGCGCCGTCGAGATCGCGCTCCAGGTCCCCGGCGTCGCGCATGCTGTGAATATTGTGGGTTTCTCCGGCGCGACGTTTACCAACTCGCCGAACGCGGGCGCCATTTTCATCACGCTCGATCCGTTCGACAAACGCGCGTCCGACCCTCGCCAGTCGGCCGCGGGCATACAAGGGCAGTTGTTCGGGCGATTACAGTCCATTCAGGACGGTCTCATCTTCGTCGCGGCGCCGCCGCCGGTTTCCGGTATCGGCAACGCAGGCGGTTTTCGAATGATGGTCGAAGATCGCGCTGGCCTTGGGTCGCAGGCGTTGCAAGGCGCCGTCTTCGCCATGATGGGACGCGCCGCGCAGACCCCGGGACTCGTGCAGGTCTTTTCGCTATTCGAAAACACCACGCCGCAACTCTATCTCGATATCGACCGCACCAAGGTGCAATTGCTCGGCATCAACATCGCGGACGTCTTCGCCGCGCTGCAGATTTATCTGGGGTCCGCCTATGTAAATGACTTCAACCAGTTCGGCCGTACCTATCGCGTCGTTGCTCAAGCGACCGACACCGCGCGAGTAGATACAAAGGACGTCTTGAAGATTCGCGTGCGCAACAGCGCCGGGGAAACGGTGCCGCTTGGTGCGTTTACGACCGCCCGATCGGTCACCGCGCCTTATCGCGTGCCGCGGTACAATCTATATCCAACCGCGGAACTCGATGGCGCGGCCGCGCCGGGCTACTCACAAGGGCAGGCTATCGAGATTATGCAGAAGCTCGCGGCACAAACGCTGCCGCAGGGTTTCAGCTACGAGTGGACAACGCTGGCATTCCAGCAATTGCGCGCCGGCAACACGGCCGTTTTTGCATTTTCGCTCGCGGTGGTTTTCGTATTTCTGGTGCTCGCCGCCCAGTTCGAAAGTTTGACGCTGCCGTTGGCGGTCATCATGATCGTTCCGATGTGCCTGATCGCGTCGATCATCGGCGTCCTTATTCGCGGCCAGGACAATAATATTCTGACCCAGGTCGGCTTTGTCGTTTTGATCGGTCTCGCGGCCAAGAACGCGATTCTAATCGTCGAATTTGCCAAGCAACTCGAAGATGGCGGTCGTGACCGCTTCGCCGCCGCGGTCGAGGCGGCACACTTGCGTTTGCGCCCGATCTTGATGACGTCGCTTGCGTTCATTTTAGGCGTCACGCCGATGGCGTGGGCGATCGGGGCCGGCGCGGAACTACGCCAGGCGCTCGGTATTGCGGTATTTTCCGGCATGATTGGGGTTACCGCGTTCGGCCTGATCTTCACCCCGGTGTTCTATGTGGTGACGCGCTGGATCGCGCTGCACTTTGAACGCCGGAAATCGCCGGACGCGGGCGCGGCGCGGGCCACGCCGGCCAAGCGCAGAGAGGCGAGGTAATGTCGCCGCCGAAATTCGGTATCGGCCAGCCGCTCAAGCGCAAAGAGGACGATCCTCTGTTGCGCGGCGGCGGCCATTACATCGCGGATCTCGCGCCGGAAAACTGCCTGTACGCCATGGTGGTGCGCTCGCCGCATGCGCACGCCAAGTTCCGCATCGGCAATGCCGACGCGTTGCGCAAAATGCCAGGCGTGCGGCTGGTGCTGATCGGTGAAGACGTTGCTCATCTCGTCGACCTGCCGACGCCGGGGGTCATCAGTCCGGACATTCCGGTGCCGCCGTATCATATTCTGGCGCGTGAGGTGGTGCGCCACGTCGGAGATTCGGTCGCCTTTGTGGTGGCCGACACGCTGGAACAGGCGCGCGACGCCGCCGAGGGAATGTCGGTCGACTGGCAGCCGCTGCCGCATGTGATCGGCGCCGAGGACGCGCTCAAGCCGGGCGCCGCGCAAGTGTGGCTGGACCGCCCCGGCAATCTGGCATTTGAAACGACGCTCGGCGACGGGAAGGCGACGCGCGAGGCCTTCGCCAAGGCGGCGCATACCGTGACGCTGAAAATCGTCAACCAGCGGCTGGTCGCCAATTACATGGATACCCGCGGCGTGGTCGCCGAATTCGACGGCAGCCGCTACACGCTCACGCTTGGCAGCCAGGGCAGCCACATCATCCGCGATATCCTGTGCAATAATGTGCTCAAGATCGCGGCCGACAAGATGCGGGTGGTGACGCCGGACGTCGGCGGCGGCTTTGGCACCAAACTGTTTCCCTATCGCGAATACGCGCTGGCCGCAGTGGCGGCGGAAAAATTGCGCAAGCCGGTGAAGTGGATCTGCGACCGCAGCGAGCATTTTCTTGGCGACAGTCACGGCCGCGACAATATCGACACCGTCAAACTGGGGCTCGACGACAAAGGCCGCTTTGTCGCGCTCGACATCGACATCATCGCCGACATGGGCGCCTATCTTTCGGCATTCGCGCCGTATATTCCCTGGCTCGGCGCCGGCATGGCGTCCGGGGTCTACGACATCGCCGCCTGCTTCGTGCGGCTGCGGGCCGCCTACACCAACACCGTGCCGGTCGACGCCTATCGCGGCGCCGGCCGGCCTGAGGCGTCCTATCTGATCGAGCGGCTGGTCGATGCCGCGGCACGCGACCTTGGCATCGCGCCGGACACCTTGCGCAAGCGCAATTTCATCAAACCGAAGGCGATGCCTTATACGACGGCGACCGGCAAGATTTACGACTCCGGCGATTTCGCTGCGCACATGGCGCGCGCGCAACAGATCGCCGACTGGGACGGCTTCAACAAGCGCGCCGCTGCATCGAAGAAGCGCGGAAAATTTCGCGGCATCGGGCTCGCCACCTACATCGAAGCCTGCGGCAATTTGGGTCCCGAAACCGCGAACCTGCGCCTCGACAAGGACGGCGGCGTCACCTTGCTGATTGGCTCGCAAAGCACCGGACAGGGCCACGCCACGGCCTATGCGCAGATCGTCGCGCAGCAACTCGGTTTGCCGCCCGAAAAATTTCGCATGGTGCAGGGCGATACCGAGCGCATCAAAACCGGCGGCGGCACGGGGGGATCGAGTTCGATCCCGTGCGGCGGCGCCTCGCTGGAGGGCGCGGTGAAAAAGCTCGCTGAGCAAATCAAGAAACTCGCCGCCGAGGCGCTCGAGGCTTCGGCTGGCGACCTCGAGATCGACGCCGGCACCGTTCGGGTTGCCGGCACCGACCGCGTCGTGTCGTTTGCTGAACTGGCGGCGCAAGGCAAGCCGGAGCAACTCGCGGCTTCTGACACCTGGACGCCGGGCGAGGCGACTTATCCGAACGGCACCCATGTCGTGGAAGTCGAGGTCGATCGGGCGACCGGCGCGGTGGTGATCGAGAAATACGTGGTGGTTGACGATTTCGGCATGACGCTCAATCCGATAATGCTGGCCGGCCAGGTGCATGGCGGCGCGGTGCAGGGCATCGGCCAGGCGCTGATGGAAGACACGACCTACGACCACGATTCCGGCCAGCTGCTCGCTGCCAGCCTGATGGACTACGCGCTGCCGCGCGCCGCGCATGCGCCGAAGTTCGTTTTTGAGACGCTCAACGTGCCCTGCAAGACCAATCCGCTCGGCGTCAAGGGCGCCGGCGAGGCTGGCGCGATCGGTTCCTGTCCGGCGGTGATCAACGCCATCGTCGATGCGCTGTGGCGCGCATACCGGGTCCGGCACATCGACATGCCGGCGACGCCGCAGCGCGTCTGGGCCGCGATCGAGGAAGGCCGCCGCGTCCATACGCTCTGAAGTTGAACGCCTGGAATAGATCCCCCCCATCGGTGTTGATCTCGGTTGAGGCTTTTGGAGAGGATGCACGTATGAAGAAAATTGTGGTTTTGGTGCTCGCCGGTTTTTCCGCCGCGGTGGTCGCAACCGCCGTCATCGCACAGCCGGACCCGATCGCCGCGCGCAAGGCGCTGATGAAAGCCAATAGCGACGGCGCACGCGACCTGGTAGCGATGATGCGTGGCCAGGTTCCGTTCGATGCCGGCAAGGTCGACGCCGTGTTCGGCCAGTGGGCCGAAACCGCTCAAAAGCTGCCCGGCCTGTTCCCTGACGATTCAAAGAGCGGCGGCAAGACGCGCGCCGCCCCGAAAATCTGGCAAGACAAGGCCGATTTCGACGCCAAGGCGACGGCGTTCGGCACGGCGGTCGCCGATAACCGCGACAAGGCCAAGGGATCGCTTGAGGCGCTCAAGGCCGCTATTCCGGTGGTCGGCAAGGGCTGCGACAATTGCCATGAGGATTATCGATTGCCGGCGCGATAAAATTTATGGGTCTTATCTGACAGAGGCCGTCGCCGCCTGCGCTCGACGGCTTTTTCTTTCTCGGCCGATTTGTCATCATGCGAACCGGGAGCGGAATGACCCGTAACATCGTGGTGCTGGTGATCGCGGCCGCCATCCTCGGCGCGGCCGCATTCTGGTTTTTGACGGCACCGGCGGTCGTGCCCGCTAGCGCGCTTGGCCCACACAACCCCGATCTCGCCAACGGCAGGACGATGTTTCTCGCCGGCGGCTGTTCGTCCTGCCATGCGGTGCCGAAGCAGGACGACGCCACCAAGCTTGGCGGCGGGCTCGGTCTGGTCTCGCCGTTCGGCACATTTTACGTTCCCAATATTTCACCGGATGCTCAAGACGGCATCGGGAACTGGAACGAAGCGCAATTCGTTACCGCGATGACGAAGGGTACCGCGCCTGACGGTAGCCACTTGTTCCCGGCGTTTCCCTACTCGTCATACCAGCGCATGCGCACCGACGACGTGCGCGACCTGTTCGCTTACCTCAAGACGCTGACGCCGGTTGCCGGCAAAGTGCGCGATCACGACGTGCCGTTTCCGTTCAATGTCCGCCGTCTGGTCGGCGGCTGGAAGCTGCTGTTCCTCGACGGCGAGGCGTTCAAGCCGGACCCGTCGCAAACCGCGGCGTGGAACCGCGGCGCCTACCTGGTGAATGGCCCCGCGCATTGCGCCGAATGCCATTCACCGAGAAACTTTTTGGGCGCGATTATCCCCGGCCAGCGTTTCACCGGCGGCCCAAGTCCGGACAGCAAAGGCGGTGTGCCCAACATCACACAGTCCAAACTGAATAGCTGGTCGCTCGACGACATCGAGGAAACCCTCGACACCGGCATGACGCCGGACGCCGACCGGGTCGGCGGCGCCATGGTGGAAGTCGTGCGCAATACCTCGCAGCTGAGCGCCGAGGATCGCGCCGCGATGGCGCTCTACATCAAGTCGCTACCGCCGGTCGAAGGCGTCGACAAAAAATAGCGCCGCGCTTTTTTGTCCGTATCGTGCGATGATCGCCGCCGCTGCGCCGGCCAAACGATTCTTATTTATTCGGGCGTAATGAATCTCCTCAAGGCTATCGGCCTCAAAATCCTGTCCGCGCTGATGTTTGCCGTGATGTCGGCGCTGGTGCGGAAAATGGGCCAGGTTGTTCCGGTCGGCGAGCTGGTGTTTTTCCGCAGCCTGTTCGCGATCATTCCGATTTTCGTCATTTACGCCTGGCGGGGCGAATTGTGCGGCGCGGTTCACACCAGCCGGCCGATGGGCCAGCTCGGCCGCGGCGTGCTCAGCGTCTTCAATATGTTCGCGAACTTTTCGGCGCTGGCGCGGATTCCGCTCGCGGACGCCACCGCGATCGGCTTTGCCTCGCCGCTCGCCACGGTGGCGCTTGCGGCGCTGATCCTCAAGGAGCGGGTGCGCGTTTACCGCTGGTCGGCCGTCGTTGTCGGCTTCGTCGGCGTGATCGTGATGCTGGTGCCGCACCTGGACGTCGGCCGCTATGCCGATGCGGCCTCTTCCGCCGCCGCCATTGGCGCGCTGCTCGCGCTATTCGGCGCGATTTCCGGGGCCGGCACCGTGATCCAGACCCGCAGGCTGACGCAAAGCGAGACGACTTCTTCGATCGTATTTTACTTTTCGCTGATCTGCGCGCTCGGCGGCGCGGTGACCTTGCCGTTCGCCTGGTATCCGCCAAGCATGAATGAACTTGGCATCCTGGTCACCATCGGCATGCTCGGCGGCATCGCGCATATTTTCCAGACCGAGAGCTATCGTTTGGCGACCGCGTCGGCCATCGCGCCGTTCGACTACACGTCGATGCTGTGGTCATTCTTGCTTGGCTACTGGATGTTCGGCGAGGTGCCAACCGAAATGGTCTTTATCGGCGCCGCAATTGTCGCTGGCGCAGGGCTTTTTGTGATCTGGCGTGAGCGCCAGCTCGGCCTATTGCGCCGGCGCGAGGCCGAGGGCCTCCCGGAACGGACGTGAGAGCCTAGCTCTGGAATGCCTTGAAGGTGAGGATGGTGCGGGTGTCCTGGATACCGGGAATGACCTGCACACGTTCGTTGACGAAGTGCCCGATGTCGGTGCCGGCCTCGACATAGAACTTCACCAGCAGATCGAAGTCGCCTGCGGTCGAATAAATTTCAGAGGCAATCTCGGCCTCGGCCAGCTTGTTCGCCACCTGGTAGGACTTGCCAAGTTGGCATTTAATCTGGATGAAAAACGGGGTCATGCGCGGCGCCCTTTGAATGACGCATGATCTCGCGATCATGCGCCCGCAATCCAGCAAAATCGTCCCGCGCTGGCAAGCTGCTGCCCGGCTTGCGCGAGAGGCGTTACAGCACTAGGTTTCCAACGCAATCTCGTGGGGTGTCCGGTGCTTGCGCCGGACTGAGAGGCCATCCCAGGCCAACCCAACGAACCTGATCCGGGTCATGCCGGCGGAGGGAGAAGAGATGCACGGCTCCTCGGATGGTGCTTTGCCGCAAGCCGCGGCCGATGTATGGGCCGCGTTGCGCGCCAAAGCGCCGCGCGTTCATTGCATCACCAACAGCGTGGCGCAGGCGTTCACCGCCAACATACTGCTGGCCGCTGGCGCGGTGCCGTCGATGACGATTGCGCCGGCCGAGATCGGCGCTTTCACGGAAGCGGCCGACGCGCTGCTGGTCAATCTCGGGACCTTTGACGGCGAACGCAGGGAGGCCGTGCACACCGCGCTGGAGGTGGTCCGGCATCACGGCAAACCCTGGGTGCTCGATCCCGTGCTGATTGATCGTTCGCCGTCGCGCGCCGGCTTTGCCAAGTCTTTGCTGGCGCGAAAGCCTGCCGTCCTTCGCCTGAACGCCGCCGAATTCCAGACACTCGGCGGCGTGCCCGACGGCCCAGGCACAATGGCCTTTGCCAAGGAGAGCGCCACGGTCGTTGCGTTGTCCGGCGCAACCGATTTGATCGGTGACGCGACGCGGCTTGCCGCCGTCCACAATGGCCACCCTCACATGGCGCGCGTCACGGCGATGGGCTGTGCCGCGTCGGCGCTGACGGCAGCTTGCCTCGCGGTATCCGGCACCCCTTTCGTGTGCGGTGTGACGGCTTTACTCGCGCTCGGCGTGGCAGGCGAAATAGCCGGCGAAACGGCAACCGGGCCGGGAAGCTTCGCCGCCGGCATCATCGACGCCCTGTTCAATCTCGACGCCGCGACGTTGCGCAAGCGCGCCAAGGTGTCGTGATGAGATTGGATCTTCGCCTCTATGCCTTGATCGATCCGGAACGTGCCGGGACGCGTTCGCTGGCCGCGATCGCGAAACTCGTTGCGCCAGCGGTTACGCTGGTTCAACTGCGCGACAAGAATGGCGGCACGCGCGCCATGATCGAGGAAGCGCGTGCCATTCGCGCCGCGCTGGCATCCTCGCGCGTGCCGCTATTGATCAATGACCGGGTCGACGTGGCGCTCGCTGCGCAGGCCGAAGGCGTGCATATCGGCCAAGACGATATCGCCGCCGCCGACGCGCGCCGGCTGCTTGGCCGCGAAGCGATCATCGGGCTGAGCCTCAAAACCGTGGCGCAGGCGGAGACGTCGCCGATCCAGCATCTCGACTATGTCGCGATCGGCGGCGTATTTGTCACACAGTCGAAAGATAATCCCGATCCGCCAGTCGGTATCGAGGGCTTCAAGGCAATTCTGGCGGTCATTCGCGCGCGCGCGCCAAAGATGCCGGTCGCCGCTATCGCCGGCATCGACGCTGGCAATGCCGCGAGCGTTGTCGCGGCCGGCGCCGACGGCGTCGCGGTGATTTCCGCGCTATCGCTGGCCGCCGATCCGGCGCTGGCAGCGCAAGCGTTGCGCAAGGTGGTTGACGATGCGTTGGCAAAGCGGGGCTCGCGATGACGGCGATCGTTCTCACCATCGCCGGTTCTGATTCAAGCGGCGGTGCCGGAATCCAGGCCGATCTCAAGACCTTCGCGGCGCTCGGCGTCTATGGGGCCTCGGTCATCACCGCATTGACCGCGCAGAACACGCGCGGCGTGACCGCGATCCACGACGTGCCGCCGGATATGGTCGCCGCGCAACTCGACGCCATCTTTTCCGATCTCAAGGTCGATGCCGTGAAGATCGGCATGCTGTCGCAGACCGCGACAATCGATGCTGTGGCAGAAGGCCTCGCCCGCCACGACGCCAAAAATGTCGTACTCGATCCGGTCATGGTCGCCACATCCGGCGATCGGTTGCTTTCGCCGGGCGCGGTCGCGGCGCTTCGCGAACTGCTTGTCTCCCGCGCGCTTATGGTGACGCCCAATCTGGCCGAAGCCGCGGCGCTGACCGGCGCCGGCCTCGCGCGCAACGAAAGCGAGATGGAAGCGCAGGCGCGGCAGATTTTGTCACTTGGCGCCAGGCGCGTGCTGATCAAAGGCGGCCACGGCGAGGGGCCGGAGAGCGTCGATCTGCTGGTCGGGCAGGGCGAGGTGATCCGGCTCGCCGCGCCGCGAATTGACACGCGCAACACCCATGGCACTGGCTGCACGCTATCCTCGGCGATTGCCGCCGGGCTGGCGAAGGGTCAAAGCCTTGCCGACGCCGCGCAGGCCGCCAAGATTTATGTGACCGCGGCGATTGCGGCTGCGGACCGCCTCAAGGTCGGATCGGGCCAAGGCCCGTTGCATCATTTCCATGCGCTGTGGAGGCATTCATGACGACACGCCGCAATTTGGTCGCCGCCGGATTTGGCATCGTGGGCGCGCTTGCCGCACCCGCCATCGCGAAGGCGCAGACCGTCAAATGGCGCATGGTGACGTCGTGGCCGAAGCGGCTGCCGGGCCCCGGCATGTCGGCCGAGCGGGTCGCCGAGCGCATCCGGGTGCTGTCGGGCGGGCGTCTCGACATTTCCGTGTCGGCCGCCGGCGAAGTGGTGCCGGCTTTCGAAGTACTCGGCGCGGTCGGCAATGGCGTCGCCGATCTCGGCCACACCGCCGCGTTTTACTGGCAGGGCAAGATGCCGGCCGCGGCTTTCTTCACCGCCGTGCCGTTCGGGCTGACGCCATCCGAGCATGTCGCCTGGATCGAGGCTGGCGGTGGCCAGCAAATCTGGGACGAGCTTTATGCACCGTTTAGCGTCAAGCCGTTCATGGCCGGCAATACCGGCGTCTGCATGGGCGGCTGGTTTCGCCGCGAGCTCAAGGGCCTCGACGACCTGCGCGGGCTGAAGTTGCGCTCGTTAGGCTTGGGCGGAGAAATCTATCGCCGGCTCGGCGCCACGCCGCAAACCACGCCGCCGGCGGAAATTCTCAACAGCCTGCAATCCGGCGTCATCGACGGCGCGGAATTTGTCGGGCCCGGCTCAGATATCGCGCTGGGGCTCTACCGGGTCGCGCCGTTTTATTATTACCCGGGCTTCAACAAGCCAAACGGCACCGGCGAATGCATCGTGTCGCTCAAGGCCTGGGCATCACTCGACACCGAATTGAAGGCCATCGTTTCACATGCCTGCGCGACTGAAGCGAATTTCGCGCTGGCCGAAATGGAGCGTCTCAACGCCGAGGCGCTCGCCGCGCTGACCGGACAGCACGGCGTCAGGCTGCGCGCCTTCCCGGGCGAGATCGTCGCTGCGGCGCGCCGGCAATCCGGCGAGGTGCTGGGCGAACTGGCGGCACGCGACGCGATCAGCCGCAGAGTCCACGACTCGTATCTGGCGTTTCGCGAGCGGACCGCCGCCTGGTCGCATATCTCGATCGAGGCCGTACTGGCCGGGCGTGGCTAAAAAGCCTCACTGTTTCGCCGGTTTTTATAGTTAACCCGGCTTTAACCATGCCGATGCCAGTGTCTGCCTGCGCGCATTCGCGTGCACGGACGAAACATATGCGCCCGGGTTGGTCCTGCGTGATCGCCCGTTGCTCGCTTCACTGGCGGAAGGGCCGAACTATGAATTTCAAACTGATCCGATCCGGTATTTTGGCGGCGGCGGTCCTCGCCCTGCCGTTCGCGGCGAACGCCGCTGATCTTCCGAGGCCAAGCTACAAAGCACCGGCCTATGTCGCGCCGAGCTATTCGACCTGGTCGGGCTTCTACGTCGGCGTCAATGCCGGCTACGGCTTCGGTAATTCAACCTGGGACGTTCCGACCGTCAATCCGAAGCCGAAGGGGTTCCTGGCCGGCGGCACGCTTGGATACAATTATCAGACCGGCATCTGGGTCTGGGGCCTAGAAGGCGACTTTGACTATTCCGGCATGAAGAGCACCGTCGATTGCGGGCTCGGCACCTGCGAAACCAGGAACAACTGGCTTGCCACCGCGCGCGGCCGGCTCGGCTATGCCGGCTGGACCAATTTCATGCCCTACATTACCGGCGGCGGCGCCTATGGCGGCCTCAAAGCCACCAACAGCGCGCTGGGCTCGGCCAGCGACAGCAAGTTCGGCTATGCGCTGGGCGCCGGCATCGAATACATGCTCTACAGCAACTGGAGCCTCAAGGGCGAGTACCTCTATGTCAATCTCGGCAAATTCGATTGCGGCGTATCGTGCGGCGGCGTTTCGCCGGACAACGTCACCTTCAAGGCCAATATCCTGCGAGCCGGCTTGAACTACCGGTTCTGATCGCAAACACGACGGCTGAAAGCAAAGCCCCGGGCAAAAACCCGGGGCTTTTTCTTTTGGTCGCATCACCGCTTAATATTTGCCGGCGACGACCTTCTGGCGCTGTTCGCCCAGTCCGGCAATGCCGAGGGTCACCACGTCGCCCGCCTTGAGAAACTGCGGCGGCTTCATGCCGAGCCCGACGCCGGGCGGCGTACCGGTGATCATGACATCCCCCGGCTGCATCACAAAGAACTGTGAGCAGTACCAGACCAGATATTCGCAGTTGAAAATCATGGTGCGGGTGTTGCCGCGCTGGCGCTTTTCGCCGTTGACGTCGAGCCACATGTCGAGCTTCTGCACGTCGTTGATCTCGTCTTTGGTGACGAACCACGGCCCGATCGGCCCGAAGGTCTCGCAACCTTTGCCTTTGTTCCATTGGCCGCCGGAGCGCTCGATCTGGAATACCCGTTCGGAGACATCGTTGCCGACGAAATAGCCGGCGATGGCGTCCTTCGCCTTGTCCTTGGCGAGATAGCGGGCGCGTTTGCCGATCACGATGCCGATCTCGACTTCCCAGTCGAGCTTGCTTGAATCTTTCGGGATGATGGTGTCGTCGTTCGGCCCGCAGATCGCGGTCACCGGCTTGTTGAAAATGATCGGCTCTTTCGGGATCGCCATGCCGGATTCGGCGGCGTGGTCGGAATAATTCAGCCCGATGCAAATGAAATTGCCGACCTTGCCGACGCACGGGCCGAGCCGCGGCCTGCCGGGCACGACATTGAGCTTCTTGAGATCGGCCTTCCGGATCGTCGAGAGCCCGCCGGATTTGAGCATGTCGGAATCGATGTCGGGGACGACGCGCGACAGGTCGCGGATCTTGCCGTCGGCATCGATGATTCCGGGCTTTTCCTTGCCGGGCGCCCCGTAACGCACGAGCTTCATGAAGTTACTCCCACATGGTTTTTGGTTGGATTGGCAGGCTAAAAGCGATCATGCGACGGGGCGGGGATAGGGGCAAGGTGGTGTGCCGCATCGCCGGTATTCAGCGGGCGCAGTTGTGCCCGCATTCTTTGCGGCGGCGGGTTCATGTCGTCGCCTAGCAAGATTTAACGACAAACTTGCCGATCTCGTCTGGCGAGGCGAAAATAATGTCCGCTCGGTCACCCATCATTCCCGCTTGAACCAATGCGGGAAACCCGGCGTTTGGCCCATCCTGGCTGGAATCCGTTTTAAGCCGGAGGTTTCGCTCCCAGAATTGCCGGGTCTTTCCGTCGCCGGTAGCAACCGTGTAGGTGTCGCGACAATAGGACACGGATTGAACGCGCTCTTCAGCAGAAAGGGTTTTAAGATTAGGCACCGAACCGCCGCCCATCATGCCGCCCATTCGAGGCGACTGGGCCATACGTGAATTTCCGGACTGTGTCGCCTGTTTGAGAAATGCGAGCAGATCGAGGCGTTGCTGGGGTTCCTTGATACCAGGAAAAGTCATTAGATTTCCCGGGATGACATGCTGCGGATCGGTAACCCACGCGTCCAGCGTTTGATCGTTCCATATTACATCTGCCGATTTAAGGGCCGGCGAATACCGCGAGAAACTGCTGACCGAGCCGGCCTTTTTATCCCAAATTCTCGCGAGACTCGGCCCGGTCATGTTTCGATTCGGTTCGAGCGAATGGCACGCCGCACAGGCGCCGAAAACACGTTGACCGCGATCCGGATTGCCCTCGGAAGCCAAGCACGAATTTGAAAAGACGACGAAGCAGATATAGACGGCAAATGATGCGCGCGGGAAAGAAGGGGTAAGCATGAAAACCTCTGATTGAAAGGGACCGATTGCCGCTTGGAATGCGGCGATGGCGTCGCTCAGGTCAGAGAGTCTTGGGTATGCCGGGGTCGGTCGGCACGGAATGCGCCACCAGCGTGTTATGAAGCGCTGAAAATGCTTGACGACCGCCGGATAACATCAGCCCGGAAAGCGGCGGGCTTGGTAACAAGCTGGCGCCCATACAGGCCGCGCAGCATTCCTTGCACGATCGCTCGTCATGCGAATGCTGCGGCGAAGCGTCGATGCGGGCGTGAGGGCAGTCGTCATCGGCCTCGATGGCAAGGTCCGCGTAATGCTGCACACCGTGTGATTCGTGCAGCGCGGCTGCAGCAGAACTCATCGCCGTGATTTTTGCATAAGAGTGCGAAGCGTTGCCGCCCAGGGCCAGACCGGCCACAATCGCGAAAGTTACGATTTTGCGAAGGAAACGCCGCATACGATTATCGTAACGCGGCTCTTTGAGCGACGCTAGGGCGATTTACGTTGGCAGCCGTCCGAAGGAGATAACGCGGTGCGGAGGGCCGTCGCGGCGCACTTGGTTAGCAAATCGCAAACCGATGCCCCGTCTTTCTGCGATCATTTTGAGGCTTCGGCAAAACTTATCGTTCACAATCTGCGTCAGATCGAAGCAACGCTCGATGCCGGCAACACATTGAAGGAGGCGACGCCGGCGAAGCAGGAGGACGAAAATGCCAAGCGAACTTCAGATGCAAGCCCAGGAACGCCGCCAAACACTGCGCCATCGCACGCTGAAAGCCGGCCGCATCTCATTCAACCGCAGCGCCGTCATCGACTGCCGGGTACGCAATCTGTCGCCCGCCGGCGCCTGTCTCGACGTGGCGAGCCCGTTCGGCATTCCTGACGATTTCGTGCTGGTGATCGCGGGCGACCATCTCAGGCAAAATTGCCGCGTGATCTGGCGCACCCAGACCCGGCTCGGCGTCGAGTTTCGGGTGGCCTAACGCTCGCGTTGGATTACAAGAGAATCAAAACGCCGCTGGAAAAATCCCGCCGTCGAGCAACAAATTCTGCCCGGTGATGTAGCCGGCCTGGGTCGAGCATAAAAACGCGCAGGCCGCGCCGAATTCCTCCGGCGTGCCGAACCGCTTGGCGGGCACGGTCGCTATCCGCGCCTTGGCGGCCTCTTCCTCGCTCTTGCCGGTTTTCTGCGCCGTGGTCTTGATGTTGGAGCGCAGCCGGTCGGTATCGAACGGGCCCGGCAAAATATTGTTGATGGTGACGTTCTTGTCGGCGACGGTGCGCGCCACCCCGGCGAGAAACGCGGTGAGCCCGGCGCGCGCACCGGACGACAGGTCGAGCCCGGCGAGCGGCGCCTTCACCGAGGAGGAGGTGATGTTGACGATGCGGCCGAAGCCGCGCTTCGCCATCGGGTCGATCACCTTCTGAATAAGCTCGATCGCCACGATCATGTTGGCGATCACGCCGTCAATCATTTGCTGGCGGGTGAGCTCGCGGAAATCGCGAAACGGCGGCCCGCCATTGTTGTTGACCAGAATGTCCGGCGAGGGGCAGGCGGCGAACAATTTGGCCTGGCCTTCCGGGGTGCAGACGTCGGCGGCGACCGGGATGATTTTCGATTTGGTCGCCTTGCTCATTTCGGCGGCGGTGGCGGCCAGCGTTTTTTCATCGCGGCCGTTGATGACGACCTCGCAGCCGGCCGCCGCAAGCGCCATGGCGCAGCCTTTGCCGAGCCCCTTGCTGGAGGCGCAGACGATGGCCTTGCGGCCGGAAATTCCGAGATCCATGGCTGCTCCTTAACGGCTCTTTGGGGCGTTACTTCTTCAAGTGTCATTGTCCGGACCGGAGCGTCAAGACGTGGCCGGTTGGCGCTTGCCGCGCCCGGCACCGCGGGTCTACCGTCGGCCGCATGAGTCCATCCGCGATCCCGCCGACCGCCGCCGACATCGACGCCGCCGCTAAGCGGCTCGCCGGTGTGGCGGTGCGGACGCCGCTGATCAATTCGAACGTGCTCGACGCCGCCATCGGCGCCCGCGTTTTTCTCAAATGCGAGACGCTGCAGCGCACCGGCTCGTTTAAATTCCGCGGCGCCTATAACAGGCTGTCGCAAATCCCGGAGGCCGGCCGCGCCGCCGGCGTGGTGGCCTATTCGTCGGGCAATCACGCGCAAGGCGTCGCCGCTGCGGCAAAATTGCTCGGCATGCGCGCCACCATCGTGATGCCGTCCGACGCGCCTGCCGCCAAGCGCGAGCGCACCGCCGCGCTCGGCGCCGAAGTCGTCCTCTATAACCGCGAGACCGAGGACCGCGCCGGCATTGCCCACAAGATCGCCAGCGAGCGCGGCGCGACGATCGTGCCGCCGTACGACGACCCGATGATCATCGCCGGGCAGGGCACCATCGGCCGCGAGATTGTGGAAGACCTCGCGGCGCTGGGATTGCAGCCGGATATTCTGGTGATCGGCGCCTCGGGCGGCGGGCTGGCGGCCGGCACCTCGCTGGCGATGAAGGCGATGGTGCCGGGTATAAAGATTTATAGCGCCGAGCCGGAAGGCTTCGACGACACCGCGCGCTCGCTCAAAAGCGGGCGGCGCGAAGCCAATGCGAAGATGAGCGGCACGATCTGCGACGCGCTGATGACGCAGACGCCCGGTGAGGTGACGTGGCCGATCAACAGCAGGTTGATCGGCGCCGGTGTTTCGGCCAATGACGAAGAAGTTGGCCGCGCGGTGGCGTTCGCCTACCGGGAATTGAAGCTGGTGGTCGAGCCCGGCGGCGCCATCGGGCTTGCCGCGCTGCTGGCCGGCAAGGTCGACGGCAAAGGCAAGGTGTTTGCCGCCGTGCTGTCGGGCGGCAATGTCGACACCGATTTGTTCAATAAATTGATCGCCGCTTAAATCTAAACCGTCATGCCCGGCTTTATGCCGGGCATCCACGTCTTAGCTTTCTTATTTTTGCGAAGGCGTGGATGGCCGGGACATAGGCGAGCGAAGCGACGCCGTCCTTGGACGGCTATGCCCGGCGATGACCGGTGCTACGTAAACAGCGCGATCCGTTCTTCCTCCGACAATGCCATTACGTCGGCGAAGCGATCCTTCAATGGCTTGACCGGTTCTGTTGCGGCGGGCGGCGGCAACGCCGGCTTCTGGCTTTGCGACGGCGTCCGTGGCGCCACCTCCGGCAGCGGCCGGCGCGCGATGACGACCAAGGGTGCGCCGCCTTCGCCGGCCATTAGCGGCGGCAGCAGCGCCGCCGACGGTGACGACGCGGCTGGCTCGGGCGGCGGCGGCACGACACTCAGATGCAGGCGGCCGAGTTCCACTTTGTTTTCGATCCGGCTCGGCGGCAGCGCGACCGCCGCCGTTGGTGCGGCACCCGCCTCCAGCATGCTGACGATGCGCGCTTCGAGCAGATCGAGCAGCGCCATCACCTTGCTGGCGCTGGAAAGTGCACCGCCATTGCCGCGCAGGTCGTGCCGCGCCTCGCGCAAGATCGCGGCGAGTGCGCGCAATTCGCCCTGCACGCGCGCCAACGGCGGCGCCGCCGGCGCGGCGCGCACCATGTTTTCGATCCGGCGCAGCGCCGCGAGCACCGCCTGCGTGTCGGCGTTGCGGTGGCGGCGGACATATTCGGCGAGGAAGCCGCGGCCACGCGTGGTCGCCATCACGGTGGCGCAGAAAAAATCGTAGTCGGTTTCGCCCGGCTGCGCAGAAACAACCGCGGGATCAAGTGCGTGACTTTGCACGGATTCTTGACGCAGCGCCGGCAGGTCCTGTGCCATATGCAATCCGTCCTGTGCCAGCTTATCAATCAGCCGCGGTGATTCGGGCGAGATCAGAGGGGATTATGCGATTTTTCCACCTCTCGGTGCCTTTGCCCTCCGGCTTTGCCGCGCGGGTCGCGGTGTTTTACGCCGCCCTGTGCGCCGTTATCGGCGTGCAACTGCCGTTTTTCCCGCTGTGGCTGAAGGCGAAAGGGCTCGACGCGCAAACCATCGGCCTCGTGCTGGCGGTGCCGATGCTGGTGCGGGTCGCCGCTATCCCCGTCGCCTCACGGTTTGCCGACCGCCGCGATGCGTTGCGCAACGCGATCATCCTGTGTTCGCTGGCGACGGCGATCGGCTACGTGCTGCTTGGTCTGTCGCATGGTGTGATCGCGATTTTCCTCAGCTTTGCGCTGGCCTCGGCGGCCTACACGCCGATCATGCCGCTGGCCGAAACTTATGCGCTGCGCGGCCTTGCCGCGCGGGGCGGCGTCTACGGGCCGGTGCGGCTATGGGGCTCGGCGGCCTTTGTGCTCGGCACTTTCGCCGCCGGCCTCGCCGCCGATCTGTTGCCGGCACGCGATCTGATCTGGCTGATCCTCGTTGCCGTGCTGCTCAATGCCGCGGCGGCCTTTGCGCTCGAGCCGGTCTCAGTCACAGCCGCCGACACGCCGCATGGCAAGCCGGGCAAAAGCCTGCTCCGCGATCCTGGGTTCGCCGTGGTGCTGCTGGCCGCCAGCCTGATTCAGGCGAGCCATGCGGTCTATTACGGCTTTTCGACCTTGGGCTGGAGCCGGGCCGGGCTGGACGGCACGACGATTGCCGCGTTGTGGGCGCTCGGCGTCATCGCCGAAATCGTGCTATTCGCGCTGCAGGGCCGCTTGCCGTTCACGCCGGTGATCTTGCTGGCGCTCGGCGGCGGCGGCGCCGTGTTGCGCTGGCTGGCGATGGCGTTCGATCCGCCGGCTTTGCTGTTGCCGCTGTTGCAACTGCTGCATGGCCTGTCGTTCGGCGCGACCCATCTCGGCGCGCTCGGGTTTGTCGCGCGCCGCGCCCAGCCCGGGCAGGCGGCGGCTGTGCACGGTCATCTTGCGAGCGCGCTCGGCATCGTGATGGCAGGCTCGATGGGCCTGTCGGGCTGGCTCTATGGCAGCTTTGGAAATCTCAGCTACGCGGCGATGGCGCTAGTTGCGGCGGCCGGAGGCGTTGGCGCCCTGGTAGCGAACAAGCTCGGGCGCGACGCGCCGCGTTGAGCGCACGATGGCGGGCGGCGCGCGCTCGCCGCACGCCGGCACCATGTGCGCGAGTTCGCGGCCTTGCAGGAAGATCATCTTGCGCGACAACCCGCCGTGGCGGCTGATCCAGTGCTGCACTTGGCCGGGATAAATATTCCAGAGCGCCTGCGTGCCCATCGGCGAGGTCACCGGGCGGCCGCTTTCATCCGGCATCCAGGCGGCATGGAAACCGAGCCGCGCCCGCGATGTCGCGCAGATGCGCTCGCGCGGAATGAGGCCGAGCACCAGCGTGCAGGCGGATAGGCAATTGCCGTCGATGACGACGCGCTCGCCGGACGAGCGCAGCATTGCGAAAGTTTGCAGGTAATGGCCGATCTGGCCGCCGCGGTCTTCGGAAATGAGCATGGCCGCCGACGCTGATGACGCGCCGCACAGCAACAACAGGCTGCCCGCCACAAGGCCGCGTAAAGCCATGACCCCCATCCCCGTCATCAACTTCGCCCGCGGCTTTTGGCGCCGCTTAGGGAGGAAGCTTACCGCACTATGGTTAAAGCCGGAAAGGTTTTGTTAACCAAATAGCTGGGCACAAGCCATGAACGGATCGAGCTGTTCCCAAAATGGCACAACCGGCTCAGCCCCACAACGCGGGTTCCGGCGGGTAAACCAGGCTGCCGTCATAACGCAGGCCATCCGGGCGATCGCGGGCGAGCAATAGTGGCCCGTCGAGATCAACATAGCGCGCCCGCTGCGCCAGCAGAATTGCCGGCGCCATCGCAAGCGAGGTCGCCACCATGCAGCCCGCCATCACGGCAAAGCCCATCCGCTCCGCCTCCGCCGCCATCGTCTGCGCTTCGGTCAGACCACCGGTTTTGTCGAGCTTGATATTGACCGCGTCGTATTTGCCTTTCAGCGCGGCCAACGACGCCGGGCCATGCACGCTTTCGTCGGCGCAAACCGCGATCGGCCGCTTGAGCGAGGCAAGGGCATCGTCATTGCCGGCAGGCAACGGCTGCTCGACCAGTTCGACACCAGCGTTGGCGCAAGCGGCCAGATTGGCACCCAGATTTTGCGCCGACCAACCCTCGTTGGCGTCGACGATCAAGCGGGCTTGCGGCGCGGCTTTCCGCACCGCCGCGATGCGGGCACAATCACCACCAGAATCTCCAGCTTGGCCGCCGCCGCCGAGCTTCACCTTGAGCAATTCCCGGTCCGCAACCTTGTGCGCGGCGGCCGCCATATCATCAGGCGTCCCCAGCGAAATCGTAAAAGCGGTAACGAGCGCCGCTGGCGCGCCGAGGCCGGCGAGTTCGTAAGCCGGCTTGCCGGCTTGCTTGGCGGCGAGATCCCATAGCGCGCAATCGAGCGCGTTGCGGGCGGCTCCGGCAGGCATCATCGACTGCAAGATGGCGTGATCGGGCCGCTGCGTAATTTTGCCGCGCATCGCTTCAATGGCGGCGATCACGTTGTCCACGCTCTCGCCATAGCGCGCATAAGGCACGCATTCGCCGCGGCCGCGGTGGCGTCCTTCCGATAGTTCCACCACCACCACCACAGCCTCGGTTTTGGCGCCCCGGCTGATGATAAAGCTGCCGGCGATCGGCCAGCGTTCGGTTCTGACGGTGAGGGATGTCAACCGACTGTTAACCATGTTCCTTAACGGTTTTATTAACGATTGTAAGCGTTTCGGCGCTGTTTACGTTATTAAGTATGAAGGACGAGTGCCGGATGCGGTAGCAGCATGAGTGTGGCAGCGTGAGCGAAGATAACCAGATTTTATTGCGGGCCCGTGCCGAAGGCGACCGGCTGGTTTTTGCTGGCGGCGGCGCGTGGATCGCGCCAAATGCCCTCGAGCTCGAAGGACTGGTCGAGGCCGCCACGGCCGGCAACGACACGGTGCGGCGCGTCGATATCGACATGGGCGCGATCGAGCGCCTCGACACGTTCGGCGCCTGGCTGTTGGAGCGCCTGGTGCGGGCCTGGCGCGCGCGCGGCGCCGACACGCAGATCGTGCGGCTTGCCACCGACTATCAGCCGCTGATCGATGAGGTACGCAACGTCAATCTCGCAGAGCCGGCGCCGCTGCCGGGACGCGCCCGCGCATCCAAACGCATGGTCGGCTCGATCGGAATGACGCTGGCTTCGGTCGCCCATTCGATGACGGCCAATCTCAATATGCTGGGCGCCATCATCGCCGCTTTCCTGCGGGTGCTGCGGCACCCGCGCGATTTTCGCCTCACCTCGATGGTGCACCACCTCGACAATGTCGGCTGGCGCGCGGTGTCGATCATCTTGCTGATCACATTCCTGATCGGCTGCATCATCGCCCAGCAGGGCATTTTCCATTTCCGCCGGTTTGGCGCCGAGACCTACGTGGTCGACATGGTCGGCATCCTGATTTTGCGCGAGATCGGCGTGCTGATCGTCGCCATCATGGTGGCCGGCCGCTCCGGCAGCGCCTATACCGCCGAACTTGGGTCCATGAAGATGCGCGAAGAGGTCGATGCGCTGCGCACCATGGGCTTCGACCCGGTCGAGGTGTTGGTGTTGCCGCGCATCCTGGCTCTGACGATCGCGCTACCAATCCTCGCCTTTATCGGTTCGATGGCCGCGCTCTATGGCGGCGGGCTGGTGTGCTGGCTTTACGGCGGCATCGACCCGGACGTGTTTCTGCAACGCCTCAAGGAAGCCATCACGCTCGATCACTTCAAGGTCGGCATGATCAAGGCGCCGTTCATGGCGGTGGTGATCGGCATCGTGGCCTGCGTGTCGGGGTTCGAGGTCAAGGGCAGCGCGGAATCGCTCGGCTTGCAGACTACGGAATCCGTCGTGGAATCGATCTTTCTGGTGATCGTGCTCGACGGCATTTTCGCCATCTTCTTTGCTTCGATCGGAATGTGAGCGATGGCAACGGCAAGCAAAGAAGTGGTCATTCGGGCGCGCGATATCCTGGTCGGCTTCGAGGACGAGCCGATCCTCGACCACCTCGACCTCGATGTTTATCGCGGCGAGATTCTCGGTTTTGTTGGCGGCTCGGGCGCCGGCAAGTCGGTGCTGATGCGCACTATTCTCGGATTGTTGCCGCTGCGTGAGGGTTCGATCGACGTGTTCGGCGTGGACATGGTCCATGCCGACGACGACACGCGGCGCGACGTGGAACGGCGCTGGGGCATCCTGTTTCAGAACGGCGCGCTGTTTTCCTCGTTGACGGTGCGCGAAAATCTGCAATTTCCGGTCCGCGAATATCTGCATCTGCCGGAACGGCTGATGGATGAACTGGTGATTGCCAAGCTGGAAATGGTGGGCTTAAAGCCCGACGTGCGGGACAAATTTCCCTCTGAGCTTTCGGGCGGCATGACCAAGCGCGTCGCCTTGGCGCGTGCCTTGGCGCTTGATCCCGAAATCGTGTTTCTCGACGAGCCGACATCAGGCCTCGATCCGATCGGCGCCGGTGCATTCGACGAACTTGTTGCGACGCTTCAGCGCACCTTGGGGCTTACCGTCTATATGGTGACCCACGATCTAGATAGCCTGCATACGGTGTGCGACCGGATCGCGGTGCTGGCCGACGGCAAGGTGATCGCCGCCGGCACCATGGATACCATGCTTGCCTCAGAGCATCCGTGGCTGAAGGCGTATTTCCGCGGCAAGCGCGCGCGGGGGCTTGGACAACCGCAAAAGGTAATGAGTTAGGTCAGGACACGCACATGGAAACCAGAGCCAACTACACGTTAATCGGGCTGTTCACCATGGCGATCCTTGCCGGCGTGTTCGGCTTTATTTACTGGTTCCAGAGCCTCGGCGGCCACACCGAGCGCGCGTTCTACCGCGTTGTGTTCGAGGGCTCGGTGTCCGGGCTTCGCACCGGCGGCGCCGTTTTGTTCAACGGCATTCGCGTCGGCGAAGTCAGCAAGCTGCGGCTCAATACGGAAAAGCCGGACGAGGTCGTCGCGATCATTGCGGTTGAGAAGTCGGTGGCGGTTCGCCCCGACACCCAGGTCAGCATCGAATTCCAGGGCTTGACCGGCATCGCCGCGGTGGGCCTGACCGGCGGCACGCCCAGCGAGCCGCCGCTGGTCGGCGACAAGGACAACCCGCCGACCATTAACGGCAATCGGGCGATGACGCAGGACCTCACCCAAGGCGCGCGCCAGGTGTTGCAGCGGCTCGACAGCTTCATCGCCGACAACCAGGCGATTTTCGCCAGCGCGCTCAAAAATATCGATAGCTTCACCGAGGCGCTGGCGCGCAATGCCGAACGCATCGACCACGTTACCGCCGGCCTGGAAAACCTGACCGGCGGCGCCGACGGCAACGGTGGGGAGGTCAACGAACTAGCTCGCACGGTGCGTAAACTGGCCGAACATCTCGACACCAGGACCGAAGAAATCAGCCATGGCATCAACAAGTTTACCGCGACCGGCACCAGGCAACTTGAGATCGTCGGCCGCGACGCCCACCAGATGATGGGTCAGGTCGAGCGTACGGTGAAGCAGATCGGCGACAATCCAAGTTCGCTGCTGTTCGGCGGCAAGAAGTAGCACGCCGCGCTAAACGGCGAGGCCCGCAAGCGCCAACGGAAAAGCCAAAGCCTCACGAATTTAGAACCCGCAGGGCATGGCGTGTAAATGCCTGAAGCTTCGACCGGTATATTGCGCAAAACCGTTCGGCTCGTCGCCGCGCTTAACCTGGGTTATTTTGGCGTTGAATTCGCGGTTGCGCTGACAATAGGTTCGGTATCGCTGCTGGCGGACAGTGTCGATTTCCTGGAAGACGCCTCCATCAATCTACTAATCCTGCTGGCGCTCGGCTGGACGGCGCGCAACCGCGCCCGGCTGGGAATGGCGCTTGCCGGTATCTTGCTGGCGCCCGGTATCGCGACGCTCTGGACCGCGTGGGTTAAGTTCAATATCCCGGTCGCGCCCGCGCCGTTGCCGCTGACCCTCACAGGCGCCGGCGCGCTCGGCGTGAACCTTTCCTGTGCGTTCCTGTTGGCGCAACATCGGCATCACGCTGGCAGTCTGACAAAGGCGGCGTTCCTTTCCGCCCGCAATGACGCGCTCGCCAACGTAGCGATCATCGGCGCCGGCCTCACTACCGCTTACATGCCTTCGGCTTGGCCGGACCTTATCGTCGGGCTTGGCATCGCGGCGATGAATGCCGACGCGGCCCGCGCGGTGTACAGCGCGGCCCGCGCGGAACACGCCGAGGCCTGACGGGCGGTTTTATCTGCGGCGCGGTTGGCTCAGTCGAAGCGGCCGGCCGCATGCGCCAGCATGGTGTAAACCTTGCCGGTTTCCGAGGTGAGATAAGTGCGCGCCACCACCTGGCCGCGATCGTCGCGCGAGACTTCCTCGAGCAGGCGCTCGAACTCCGCAATGTAACGGTCGACGGTCTGCTTGAACTCGCGGTCGGCGCGATACTTGACGCGGATATCGTCGAACGCCTTCTGGCCCTGCAGCGTATAAAGCCTGCGCGTGAAGACGTTGCGCTCGCCGCGCTTGTAGCGATCCCAAAGATCGGCGGCGGCGTCATGGTCGATCATGCGGGCGATGTCGACCGACAGCGAATCAAGCGACTCGATGCTGTGGCGGGCGGTGCGCTCATCGGCGCGCGGCGCCTCACGCGCTGCTGCTTGCGACGGCGTGCGCGCGGGTTGCTCACCCTCGTCGCGCGAGGCGCGGGTCAACAGGTCGTTGAGCCAGCCTTTGTTATTCGGCTGCGCCGGGTTTGCCGGCGCGGCCTCGGCGGTTCGAGTCCGGGTCGCCTGCGGCGCATAGGCCGCGGGCTCGGTGCGGGGCGACGGCGGTGCGAAACTGCCGACCTCGAGGGAGCGCGCGGCGGTGCGAAGCGGCGCATCAGCGCGGCTGCCGGCCAGCGGGGCGTCTTCGCGGACCGGCCGGCGCACCGGCTCGGTGGCATCGAGATTGCGGCCGTGACGCGCGACGATACGGTTGAGTTCGGCGAGCGCCTCGATTTGGTCAACCAATACGCGACGCATCTGGGCGGCGCTTTCGGCGGTTTCCTGCGGCAGTTCGAGGATACCCTTGCGCATTTCGGTGCGGGTCGCATCGAGCTCGCGCTGCATTTCGGCCGACATCTGCTTCATGCCCTGCATCAGCTCGCCGAAGCGCTCGGTCGCCTGTTGCAGCAGAGTGTGGCTCTCGCCGGTCGACTGTTCGTAGATCGATCGCATCGTTTCGCTGGTGCGGCGGCGCTCTTCTTCGGCGGTCGAACGCATGCGCTCAAACTGGTCGGCGATCACATGCGCGTTCTCGACGCTGGTTTCCGACACGACGCGGGAAATCTCGCGAGCGCGAACGCCGGCGGTCTCAAGCGACTCGTCGAGCAGGCCGGAGAAGCGCTTGAGCCGCTGGTCGAGATCCTCGGTGCGGATGTCGAGGGTTGAGATCAGCGAGTCGAGCGCGACGCGGCGCTCGTTGACGGCGTCCTCGGTGCGCAAATTGCTGCGGTCGATCTGCTCGGCGGCGCGCGCCAGTTCGCGGCCGTGCGAATCGAACTGCACGGCGAGCTGGCCGAGCTCGGTCAGTACGCGGGCCGAGGCTTCGCGGAACGCGCCGATATTGTTCTCGACGCGCGAGGTTGCAAAACCGGTCGACGCGGTCACGTCGTTCATCGCCGTTACGAAATCGGACACCCGCAGCATCAGGGTGTTCTCCAGCGCGCTCATGTTCTCGTGGGCGCCCGAAAGCACTTCCTGCAGCATGATATTGGCTTCGCGCAGACGCTCGAACAGCGCGGTCGAATCCGAGCGCAACATGCCGTGCGTCTCCAGCATCTCGGAGACGGTGGCGGCGGCGGTCTGCTTCGACTGCTCGATGGCGCTTTGCGTGGTGTGCTGCAGGTCGTTCAAGGTGCGGGTCACCGCGCTGGTGGCGGTCTCGCCGGCGACATTGATGATGCGGGCCAGCTCCTCGCTGTTGCTCATCATCGCATGGCTGAACGTGAAGCCGCGCTCGTCGATCGATTTGACGGCGTTTTCGGTCGCCGTGGTGATGTCCTGGGCGAACTGCGCGCTCTTTTCGGTGAGCGCGGCGAGGACGCCGCCGCTCTTGTCGGACAGCAGATTGGTAAGGTCTGCGGTCTGGCGGGATACCGCCGAGGCGATCTCGTCGGCCTTGCCGGTGAAGCTCCTGGCGACTTCCTCGCCGACACCGACCAGACGGCGCTCGACCGCTTCGGCGTCCTGCTTGAGCGAGCCGCTGACATTGGCAGACAGCGCGGCGAGCGAGCGCTCGGCATCGCCGGCATTGACCTTGATCGACTGGCTGAGCTCTTCCATCCGCGCGTTGAGCGCGTCGGCGGCGGCCTTGCTGCGAACCTCGACCTGGGTGGTGACGGTTTCGACGCGTCCGGCCAGCAGCTCCTCGAAGCGGCCGATCCGGCCGTCAAGACTTTCGGCGACCTGCGTGGCGCGGGCGCCCAGCGTGGTATCGATCTGCTCGATCTTGGCGCCGATCGAAGCGGCCACTTCGCCGCCGCGCTGGTTTATTGTGTCGCCGGCCTCGCTGATGCGCTTGTCGATCGAGGCAACCACCTCACGCCCGCCGGCCGACAGCGTGTCGGCAAGCCCGCTGACATGCGAACCCATCAGGCGTTCAAACTGCGAAAGCCGCTGGTCGAGCGTGCCGCTGATTTCCAGCGAACGGCTGTTGACGCGCTCGTCGAAGGTGTCGACGTAAGTTTTCATCGCCTCGGAAACGTCCTGGGTGCGCGCCCCAAGCCGCTCGACCAGTTCGCCGCCGTAGACCTTCACGGTGCGGTCGAATTCGCCCATATGGCGAATGATCAGGTTGCCGAGCGTGTTCGAGCCGCGTGAGATTTTTTCGGTCAGTTCGGTGCCGCTATGGGTGAACATGTCCTCGAACGCCTGCAGGCGGGCATTCAGCGTGTCCTTGATGCCGTCGCCATGGGTGCCGATCGAGCTGGCGAGCGCCTCGGCATTGGTCTGGAAAGTCTCGGCGACCTTGTTGCTGCGCGCGACGATGGTGTCGGTGATGCGCGAGCCGGTCTGCTCCATCTGGGAGACGACGGCGCCGCCGCGCAGGCTGAGGTCGAGCACCAGCGAATCGCCGGTGGCGCGCAGCGTATTGTTGACCTCTTCGGTGCGGGCCGCGATTGATTCCGAAAGTTGCGCCCCCGTCGAGGTCAATGCTTCGGTGGCCTGTTGCGAACGGCTCGCCATCTGCTCGATCACGGCGGAAGATTTCTGCGCGAAGTTCTGCGTGACCTGATCGAGGCGTGACGCCATCATTTGTTGCAGCCGCGTGCTCAGGTCGGCGAATTCGTCGTGGATATGGTCGGTCTTGAAATTGAGGCTGGCGCTCAGGCGGTCGCTGGCCGAGGAAATCGCGGTAGTGGCGCGGTCGCTGGTGGTTTCCAGCCGCTGCAGCAAGCCGCTGCCGCGCTCGGACAGCGTATCGATCATCGAGTCGCCGGCATGGCCGAGCGCCAGCGTGATGTGCTCGCCTTTCTCGGTCAGCGAGCGGGTGACGCGCTGCGCCACGTCATTGACCTTCTCGGCGACGAGGTCGCCGACCGAAGTGATGTCGTGGGAGAGATCGAGGTGCACGCTGGCGATGGCATTGCGGACCTGCTCGGCCTGACCGACCAGGGTGTCGCGCTGCGTGGTCAATTCGGCGAGCAAGTCGCGGATACGAACTTCGTTGTCGTTATAGGCGCGCTCGAGCGCCGAGACTTCGTTGTGCACCAGCGCCTCAAGCTCGGCGGCGCGCGCCAGAGCGCGCTCGACGCCGTCGCCCATCGCTGCGACTTCGCGGCGGATCGCCTGGCCGACGTTGACGATGGATTCCCGCGCCGCGGTTTCCGGCTCGGCGAGCCGCATCGCGACTTCGGCCATGGTCTGCACCACGAGGCGCAAGTCGTGGGTGCGGCGGATGATGTGGGCGATTGCGTAGAACAACGTGACCGGAATAGCGACCGCGAGCACGGCCGCCGCAACGGCGGGGATCCCGATGTCGGGCTGGCCGGCCAAAGCCAGCAGTTCGTTCTTGAAGATGATAATCAGAACTGCGGCGGCGGCGATCCACAGGCCGGATAGAATCGTGGCGGCGGCGTAAGGCAGCCGGCCCGGGCGTCGTTGCAGCGTCTGCAGGATCTTGCCGATCGCGGCGCGGTCATCATTAGCGGGCCGGCGAACCGGGGCGTTTTCGTCGCTCCAGTCGGCCGCCGGCGGACCGTCGTGGAACAGGTCGGCCGTCGCGGGGCTGCTGCGGCGCCGGTCGTCGGCGGGGGAGACCCCGTTTTCCCGGACGCTGAGCGCTTCCTGAATGGCGGAGATCGCTTCTTCCGTCGCGTCCTTCGACTGCCGCGGGTTATTCGCCATTCGTCGCCTCGTCGTTACGCCGGACCATGATCGCGGCTCGAACCTTCGCTTTCCGAAAGGCCGCGCACGAAATGCGGGCTATCGGCTGGCAGCAGGGCTCCCGCCCAAACGCGTTTTTGGCGCGGTTTTCCACCAGCCGGTCATCCTATCGGCTTGGCATTGCAATGGAAACCGGCTCCGGCACGAGCTTTTGATCATCGTTAACTTCTCATTAACCATACGCTGCGCGCTCGTTGGTGGCGCAGTAAAGCGGCAATAACCATAGCGGCGTTTGCCGCGGCCATTTCAGGCGGGTTTACCGCTTGTTGGTGGCCCTGGGCGATACTCCGCGCGGCAGCAGTTTGCGGTTCGGCTTTTCGTCCGGCGCGAGAGGGTTCATGTCGCAGCATGCGGTTTCGACGGTAGATGCGGAGCCCAAAGATGCCAAGCCGCCGATCGATTGCCAGCGCTTGCGCGCGATGGCGCTCGGCGACCACAGCCTCGAGCAGGAAGTGCTACGGCTGTTCGATCGGCAGGCCGAACTGCTGATCGAACGCATGCGCCACGCCGAGGTTGCCGCGATCGCCCCGCTGGCGCATGCCCTCAAGGGCTCGGCGCGCGGGATCGGCGCCTTCACTGTGGCCGAAGCCGCGGACGCAGTCGAGCGTTTCAGCGCCGGCGCGCCTTCCGCCTATGCTGGCGTTCTGCGTGTGCTGGCCGCGGCAGTCGCCGATGCCCGGGCGCAGATCGCGGTATTGCTGGCCGCTTAACACCGACGTGGCGGCTGGATTGACTGGCGCAGACCCTATATAGGGGCGGCTGCCTTCCTCCTTACGCCCGCCCGATGCCAAAAATCACCTATACCGATGCCAGCGGAGAAAGCCGCACCGTCGATGCCGAAAACGGCTCGACGGTGATGGAGAACGCCATCCGCAACAACATCCCCGGCATCGAGGCGGAATGCGGTGGCGCCTGCGCCTGCGCGACGTGTCACGTCTATGTCGACGAGGCGTGGCGCGAGAAGGTCGGCGAGCCTTCGCCGATGGAAGAGGACATGCTGGATTTCGGCTACGAAGTGCGGCCGAATTCGCGGCTGTCGTGCCAGATCAAGGTCACCGGCGAACTCGACGGGCTCAAGGTCACAACGCCGGAGCGGCAGGGCTAAAGACGATGGCAGATGTCATCAAAACTGACGCATTAATCGTCGGCGCAGGGCCGGTCGGCCTGTTCGCGGTGTTCGAGCTCGGCCTGGTCGACGTCAAGGCGCACCTGGTCGACATTCTCGACAAGGTGGGCGGCCAGTGCGCCGAGCTTTATCCGGAAAAGCCGATCTACGACATTCCCGGCATGCCGCTGGTGACGGCACAGGGGCTGGTCGATGCGCTGATGGCGCAGATCAAGCCGTTCAATCCGCAATTTCATCTCAACGAGATGGTCGAGAGCGTCGAGAAGATCGGCGACCCCGGATTCCGCGTCGTCACCAGTGGCGGCAATGTTTTCGAGGCCAAGGTGCTAGTGATCGCGGCCGGCGGCGGTTCGTTCCAGCCCAAACGCCCGCCGATCCCCGGTATCGAGGCTTACGAGGCGAAGTCGGTGCATTACGCCGTGCGCAAAATGGACCAGTTCCGCGGCAAACGCGTGCTGATCGCCGGCGGCGGCGACAGCGCGCTCGACTGGACGCTCAATCTGGCGCCGATCGCCAGCCATTTGACGCTGTTGCATCGCCGATCCGAATTTCGCGCCGCGCCGGACAGCGTCAACAAGATGATGGCGCTGGTCGGCGAGGGTAAGATCGATTTCGTGATGGGGCAGGCGTCTTCAATCGAAGGAAAAGACGGCGAGGTCGAGAAAGTGCTCGTCAAGCGCAACGACGGCTCGAATTTCGAGATCGCGTGCGATGCCATCCTGCCGTTCTTCGGCCTCACCATGAAGCTCGGCCCGGTCGCCAACTGGGGCCTCAGTCTGCATGAAGAGCTGATCCCGGTCGAAACCGCGGCCTTCGAGACCAATGTGCCGGGCATCTTCGCGATCGGCGATATCAATACCTACGCCGGCAAGCTCAAGCTGATTTTGTCCGGCTTCCACGAGGCGGCGCTGATGTCGCGCAAGGCCGCGCATTATGTGTTTCCGGACAAGAAGATCGTGTTTCAGTACACGACGTCGTCGACCAGCTTGCAGAAGAAGCTTGGCGTCAGCTGACGGTGTTTTATCCCTCCCCGCTTGCGGGGGAGGTGGCGAGCCTTAAGCGCGTTTACGTGCGTCTTTTGACGCGCAATGGCGAGCTGGGTGGGGTTCAACAACAAACTCCACCCGACTGCTCGCTGCCGCCACCTTCCTCTTTGGGGGGAGATATAAAAGAGGGCGCCATGAGCCTAAGCACCATCAAAACCACCTGTTGCATCGCCGGCGGCGGCCCGGCCGGGATGATGCTCGGCTTCCTGCTGGCGCGCGCCGGCATTCCGGTCGTCATCCTGGAAAAACACAAGGATTTCCTGCGCGACTTCCGCGGCGACACCGTGCATCCCTCGACGCTCGAAATGATGCACGAGCTCGGCCTGCTCGACGAATTCCTCAAGCTGCCGCATTCCAAAGTCGATCACTTCACCATGCAGATCGGTGAGGATATCGTCAAAATCGCTCTCATCGGGCTGCCGACCGTCTGCAAATATATCGTGTTCATGCCGCAGTGGGATTTTCTCAATTTCCTCGCCGCGCATGGCAAGAAATACAGGACCTTCGATTTGCGTATGCGCGCGGAGGCGACCGGCTTGATCGAGGAAGGCGGCCGCGTCGTCGGCCTGCGCGCCAAGACGGATCAAGGCGCGCTCGATATCCGTGCCGATCTGGTGGTTGGCTGTGACGGGCGGCACTCAACGATCCGCGACAAAGCCGGCCTCAGATCGGACGACTTCGGCGCGCCGATGGACGTCTTGTGGTTTCGCCTGCCTCGCCAGGCCGGCGACGGCGAGGGGAAGTGGTCGGCCATATCGAAAGCGGCCGCATGCTGGTGATGCTCAACCGCGGCGATTATTGGCAATGCGCCTTTGTCATTCCGAAAGGCAGCGCCGACAAAATCAAAAGCGGCGGTCTCGACCAATTCCGCGCGACCATTGGCGAGATGCCGCCGTTCGACGTGAAAGCGCGGCTCGGTGAAATCAAGAGCTGGGACGACGTAAAATTGCTGACGGTCACGGTGGATATTCTGCGCCGCTGGTATAAGCCCGGCCTGCTCTGCATCGGCGATGCCGCGCATGCGATGTCGCCGATTGCCGGCGTTGGCATCAATCTCGCGGTGCAGGACGCGGTGGCGGCCGCCAATATCCTCGCTGAGCAGTTAAGGCGCGGCGCGGTGACAGTGGACACCCTCAACGACGTGCAGCAGCGCCGGGAATTCCCGACCCGGGTGACGCAGCGGCTTCAACTTCTGCTGCAAAACAATCTGATCGGCCCCGCCCTGCAAAACACAGGGGCGCGGCCGCAAGCGCCGCTTGTCATGAAAATGCTGCAGTGGCCGCTGCTGCGGCGCATCCCCGGCCGCATGATCGCGCTCGGCGTGCGGCCCGAGCACATCCGCACGCCGGAGATCTCGTGACGTCAGGCCGGACCCGAGTGCCGGGCACGACGACGGCTGTGATTGCTAAAGCCTCATCCCGGCCGGCGCGACCTGCGAGGATTGCAGGCCCATCTCATCGAGCGCCTGGCGCACCAGGCCGGATGCCTTGGCTTCCTCGATGAACTGCGTGACGTAGGCCAGCGCCTGCGGCCGGTTTTTCGGCACCGCGACCGAGGTCGAGGAATTCATGAAGCCGCCGTCAAGAATGCGCGAGCCCGGCACTTGCTTCTTCAATCCGCCGAGCGATTCGCGCGAGAACGCGATCATATCGACCCTGCCGTCCTTGAGCGCGTTCACGGTGGAATCGACGTTGTCGAAGGTGACGTGGGTGGCGTCCGGCGCGGTCTTGTTGGAGGCGCGAAACGTCGCGGTGCCGCCGATGCCGCCGATCCGCACACCCGCCGCGTTGGCATCCGCCACTTGTTGAATCTTCGAGCCAGGCGCCACTAGATAGGTGCTTTGCAGCACGTGAAAGGCGTTGCCGAAATCGACGAATTTCTTGCGTTCCTCGTCGACCGGCATGAAAGCGACGTCCCATTTGTTGTCGGCCGCCGAGGCCTGCACCTCGCCGGAGCCCTTGTGGGCGATGTATTCGACCGCGACGCCGAGCTTTTTCGCGAGCGCGGCGCCGAGCGTCACGGCGACACCCTTGTATTGGCCGCGCTCGTCCATGATGGCGAATTGCGCGGAGGGCGCCGGTGCGATCGCGCTCGCGACCCGCAGCTTTCCGGTCGGTGTCAGTTCCGCCTTGATTTTGTCAGGATTCATGACCGAGGGTCAGTTGTTCGGCGCGATCTTGCAAGAACCGCCACCCCGAGCGCAAGCGGCGCCAGCCAGACCAGCCGGCTTTGATAGCGGTCGACCGGGTTGGAGAAGATTCCGCAGATCGCGGCATTGCCGATAAGCGCCACCAGCACCACTGCGGCGAGTGCCGCCGCCGGTGGCGGGACACGCCATCGCCGCGCCAACAAGACGATGCCGATCAGCGCCGCGACCGACAGGCCGGCGACGCTCACATGCACGATGTTGATCTCCTCGAGCTCGAATGGCGCCGCCTGCTGGCGCGCCGCGGTGAGCCGCGGCAGGACCTGAGGCAGCAACTCGGCTAGCGAGACGAG
>JBPCQM010000265.1:0-8533 GCA_050998115.1 Pseudolabrys sp.
CCGGAACACTCAGCGCGTCGCATCGTTTCTCCATAATAAATCATGGAGGTGATCATGCGTTTTGCAGTTGTTCTGGCGACGGCGCTTGCTGTTTCATTTGTCGCGACCGCCGCATCGGCTCAGGCTCCGGCCGGCACGGTGCCGCCGACCAAAAAAGGCGCCTTCTGCCTGAAAGAATCGCGGGGTGGCGCGACCAATTGTACGTTCGATTCGATGGCGCAATGCGTCAAGTCGAAGGTAGGAAATGGCGACACTTGCGGCCGGAACCCGAAAAGCCGGACCACTGGCTCGGCCAGTTCAGGCAACGCGAACAGCGGCATGAAGAAGTAAGGCCGGCCAGCTATCTATTGCTATTTGGCTTTGGCGATGCGCGAGCCAGCGATCCGCCGCATCGCGAAAGCCATTTCGCGCAGACGGTCGTTGCGCTTGACCGCGCATTTTGTCGACACGCCGAGTCCCAGCAACAGCGCCAGCGGGCGGCCGCGCGCCGAGACATTGAAGCTCGAAGCAATCAGTGGAATTGTTTCCGGCTGCCAGTCGTGTTTGTAGGGCAGCGCACCGGGCCCGAAGTCAAATGTACGGGCTCCCTTTGCATGCACCGATGCCACGTGACGGTGCAGCACAAGCGCGCCCGGCGAGAAGCGGGCGAAATCCGCGCCACAAAAGGCGGTATTGAGAAAATAGGCGAAGCCGCCGCCGCGGATCGTAAGCGCGACGGCGACCGGCATACCGTTTACTGCCAAACGGTCGATGTCGAATTCAACCGCGTTGGCAGCCAAATGCCGGTACAGGCCGGCGATCGCCTGGCGGTCGAACACGCTGCGTTGGCCCGCTTCGGCCAAACTCCTGCGCTTTTCAACGATAAACCATTCGATGGCGCCGAGCCGCTCCTCGCGGGTAGCCGGCGGATCGAAACTGACCGACCCGGTTTCTTCGAACCGCCGCTGCTTGCGCTTTAAGCCGGACCTCGTGCGGCTTGAGAAAAGCCCGCGATACTGCGCCTCAAAATCATCCGCCAGCGCGACAATGAATGTGTCGTTCGCGGTCAGCCGGGCCGAGCGGCCGAGCGCAAAGGGGTTCGGCTGGCCCGCCCAACGCATCGGCTGGTTGTCGAGATGAACGACATCAGCGCCGCAATGCCGTGCAATCTCCTCCATCAAATTCTCAGCCTGCGCCGGATCCAGCGCGACGAGCGTATCTCGATCGAACAGGCCCATGCCGTAGTTCGCATGGCTCTGCGCAAGCCATGTCATGACGGTCAGACCGCTGCGGCGCGCAAGCGCTAGCGGCAGAATGAACCGCAACATTCCATGCTGCCGGCCGGTGACGATCAGCGGGGTTTCGCCTTCCGCGGCCGCGGCGGTTTAGCACCAGGCATCGACAAACGTGTAGCTTTGAAAAACCGATGCGGTGTTCAAAGATTCGAGGGCCTTCCATTCAAGCTCGATGGCGCGCCGGTCGGCGCCGACCGTGACCTCGAAGCCGCGCCAGAAAAGCCCCGACGCTGGAGCTTGTCGCGCCGTCCTTCCGTCTTCGGCCGCCACCTGGCTCATCGCGACCCCGCAAGCGTCAGCCGCGAACCCGCCTGCAGCGGCCGGCGCAAGGTGTTCCACCCCGCCGCGCCCATGAAACGTGCAAGCCGATACGCCGTCCATTGCAGGCCCGGCGCCACGGCAAGCCGCCTGGCGAACAGCGAAGTCTCGAGCGAATGCGCGTCGGTCCGGACCTTTAGCGGATCGGCATAGAATGCGGCGATTTTGTCGGCCGTCATGCCCGGCGTCGCCAGCCAGGCCGGCACATGGACATTGCAAAGACGCGCGACATCGCTGATGCCTTTGCTGGCGCCGGTGCCACTGGCCGGGCAAGCGGTGGCGTAAGCATCGCCGACCAGCGCAATGCCGGGCTGGCACACATTATCCGTGACATAAAGATCGGTCGGACGAAGTTTGGTCTGACCGACGACCTTGAAATCGCCGGTGAGGCGCTTCAGCCGCGGCAGAGATTGCGCAAGAGCCGCCGCGGCATCGTCCCGAAATCGCTGCAGCCACGGATCGCCAAGTTCGCGATAGACAAACAGATTCGCGCGCATCCCAGCACCGAGCGGGAACAGCGTAAGATAGCTGACGCGATGTTCGGGGGCCTCGCCGAAATAGGTCAGGGCATTGAACGGGAATCGCGGCGACGGCGAGGGCTCGACGTCGAAGCCCAGCGCGATCGAATGGCAACGGCTGATCTCCCGGCGGTTCATGCTGAGCTTGCCGAGCACTGCGGCGTTCAATCCATTGGCGGCGATGACCAGACGCGCTGAAACGGTGTCGCCGCTCGCCAATGTAAGCGTCTGGCGGCCGGGCGTGACAGCAATGTGCCGGACGGTGTCGCGGAGCATGCAATCCTTTGGCACGAGCGCGCGCACCGCGTTCACCAGCGCGCTGTAGTCGATGCCATATTCCTCGGTCGGGTTGCGTTCGCACAGCCGGCCGAGCCGCGCGACCCAGATGCCCTGATAGCAGCGCGCAGCGGGAAGCACTTCATCAGCGAGGCCGGTGCTGCGCAGCGCTTCGACATGATGCGGCTCCAGCTTTTCACAGCGGAAGTCCGGCCGGTATTTTTCGTTAGGGTCGATCAGCGTGACGGAACTGCCGCGACGCCCGAGCATCGCGGCCGCCAGCGAGCCGGTCAGGCCGCCGCCAACAATTGCCACGTCGATGGTGCGCATCCCAGGTCTCCCCCAAGGGGATTTGACCTTGGACGGGTAAAAATTGCGTCACTCCGTCCGCACCCGCCGGGGACAAGTGAGCCTGCGAGCCGGGAAAAAGGGCCGGAATTAACTTGGCATTTTTCATAATCAGCAGTTGCGGAATTCGGTTAAGCCGCAGCGACTGGCCGAGCCGCCTGCGCGTCTTTCAAAATCATGGCGGCGCCCTTCTCCGCAATCATGATGACGGCGGCGTTGGTGTTTCCCGACACCACCGTCGGCATGATGGAGCCGTCGATCACCCGCAGCCTGTCGATGCCGCGCACGCGCAGGCGCTCATCGACCACCGACCTGGCGTCCGGCCCCATCCGGCAGCTGCTGGTCGGATGGAAAACCGTGGTTCCTTTGTCCCGCGCAAAAGCCATCAAGTCCGCGTCGCTGGTGCATGGCGCGCCCGGATTCAGTTCTTCTGCGATGTAGCGCGCGATCGCGGGCTTCGCCATGATCCGCCGCGTCAGCTTCATGCCTTCGAGAATGACCTCGCGATCGGCCGGCGCCGAGAGATAGCGCGGCGCGATGGCCGGCGGCTGCGCCGGATCCACCGACTTGATCCGCACATAACCGCGGCTTTGCGGCCGCAACTGGCAGACCGAGGCGAGGAAGCCGGGAAACGTGTGAAGCTTTTGCCCAACGGCGTCGGCGCTGAACAAAATGAAATGCATTTGCACGTCGGGCGACGGCAGCGCCGGGTCGGTCTTGAAAAACCCGCCAGCGTAGCCGGCGCCGATGCTCAGCGGCCCCTGGCGGTACAAGGCATATTGCAGCCCGGCGGTAATCTTGCCGCGCAGGCTCGCCATCGCGTCGTTGATGGTAATCGGCTCGGTGCAGCGATAATTGAACCGAACCTGAAAATGATCCTGCAAGTCTTCGCCGACGCTCGGCATGTCGGCGACTACGTCGATGCCGAACGAGCGCAGCAATGCAGCGGGTCCAAGGCCGGACAGTTGCAGAAGCTGCGGCGAGTTGAATGCGCCGCCCGCCACGATCACTTCGCCGGCGGCCCGCGCGGTGCGCAGGGTGCCACCTTGCCGGTATTCGACGCCGACCGCGCGTCGACCTTCGAACAGGATGCGCGTCGCCAATGCGCTCGATATGACTTTCAATTTGGCGCGGCGGCGGGCTGGCTTGAGGTAGCCCCGCGCGGTCGAGCAGCGGCGGCCGTTGCGGGCGGTCAACTGGAAATAACCCGCGCCCTCCTGCTCCGGCCCGTTGAAATCATCATTGCGGGGGAAACCGGCCTGCTGCGCCGCTTTGATGAAGGCCTCGCACAGCGGATGCGGAGCGACGTCGGAGACGGCGAGCGGGCCGCCAGCGCCGTGCAGCTCGTCGTCGCCGCGCTGCTGATCCTCGGCCGCGCGGAAAAACGGTAGCACGTCGTCGTAGCTCCAGCCGGTGTTGCCGAGCTGGCGCCAATGATCGAAGTCTTCGGCCTGACCGCGGACGTAGAGCAGTCCGTTGATCGAACTCGAGCCGCCCAGCACCTTGCCGCGCGGCTGGATGACATTGCGGTTGTTAAGCTCGGGCTCCGGCTCGGATTTATAGAGCCAGTTGAAGCGCGCATCGCTGAACAGCTTGCCGTAGCCAAGCGGGATATGAATCCAGACATTGCGATCGGCGCCGCCGGCCTCGAGCAGCAAGACACTGTGCCATCCCGACGCGCTCAGCCGATTCGCCAGCACGCAACCCGCGCTGCCGGCGCCGACGATGATGTAGTCGAAGGTGTCGGTGTCCTGAAATTTCATGCCGTCCCGTTCACCTCAGCGGGGACGGCACGCTAACATCGGCTATGTGTTGCGCAAGAAGCGACGACGAAGCATTCGCCGCTCAGACGAACTTGCCGTGGCAGTGCTTGTATTTCTTGCCGGAGCCGCACGGGCAGGCCTCGTTGCGGCCGACCTTGCCCCAGCTCGATGGATCCTTCGGATTGCGTAACTCGGGCGCCACCGCGGCGGCGCCGGCGCCGACCAGCGCCATTTCCGGCCGCGCGAATTCGTCCTCGCCGGTGTCGGGATCGACTTTGTGCGCTTCCATGTAAGGAAGCTGCGCGGCCTCGTCCGGCGTCGGCGCCTGCACGATCTCGACCCGCATCAGCTGCGCGGTGACCGCCTCGCGCAGCCGCGCAATCATCGTCTCGAACAAGGTGAAGGCCTCGGCCTTATATTCGTTGAGCGGATCGCGCTGGCCGTAGCCACGCAGCCCGATCACCTGGCGCAGATGCTCAAGCACGATGAGATGCTCGCGCCATAGTTGGTCGAGCGTCTGCAACAGCACCGACTTCTCGACATAGCGCATCACCTCGGGGCCCCACTTGGCCGCCTTGGCCGCCATGAACTCATCGGCGCGGCGCTCGACGCGCGCGCGCACGTCCTCGCCGGCGATGCCCTCTTCCTTGGCCCAATCCTTCACCGGCAGATCGAGCGTGAGCACCTCGCGCAGCGCAGTGTCGAGCTCGGTGACGTTCCACTGCTCGGGATAGGCGTTTTCCGGGATGTATTTCGCGACCAGGTCATCGACGACGTTGTGGCGCATATCGCGCACCGTTTCGTCAACATCCTCGTCGCGCATCAGTTCGAGCCGCTGCTCGAAGATGACCTTGCGCTGGTCGTTCGAGACGTTGTCGTACTTCAGCAGATTCTTGCGGATGTCGAAGTTGCGCGCCTCGACCTTCTGCTGCGCCTTTTCCAGCGCCTTGTTGATCCACGGATGGACGATCGCTTCGTTTTCCTTGAGGCACAATTTGGTCAGCATGCCGCCGAGCTTGTCAGAACCGAAGATGCGCATCAGGTCGTCTTCGAGCGACAGGAAAAACTTGGAATGGCCGGGATCGCCCTGGCGGCCGGAGCGGCCGCGCAACTGATTGTCGATGCGCCGGCTCTCGTGACGCTCGGTGCCGAGCACGAACAGGCCGCCGGCGGCGAGCGCCTTCTCCTTGAGTCGCGCGATCTGCTTGCGAATTTCGTCGGCCTGCGGGCTCTTCTCGCGGGCCCGCGGATCCTCGATGTCGGTGATCTCCTGACGGATGCGCATGTCGGCATTGCCGCCGAGTTGAATGTCGGTGCCGCGGCCGGCCATGTTGGTGGCGATGGTGATGGCGCCGGGAACGCCGGCCTGCGACACGATATAGGCTTCCTGCTCGTGATAGCGCGCGTTGAGGATGGCGAACACCTTGGTCTTGGTGGCGCCGTCGTCGCCGGAATAAAGCGCGGCGAAGGCGTTGGGATCGGTGAAATCATGCGCCTCCCAGCCGGCCTGGCGCAGCATCTCCGCGAGCTGTTCGGATTTCTCGATCGACGTGGTGCCGACCAGCACCGGCTGGCCGCGCAGCTTGCAATCCTCGATCAGCGTGATGATCGAGCGGTATTTTTCCGCGTTGGTGCGATAGACCTCGTCGTCATCGTCGAGCCGCACCAGCGGCATGTTGGTCGGCACTTCCAGAACTTCGAGATTATAGATGTCCATGAATTCGTCGGCTTCCGTCAAAGCGGTGCCGGTCATGCCGGCCAGCTTCTCGTACATGCGGAAGTAATTCTGGAATGTGATCGAGGCCAGCGTCTGGTTTTCCGGCTGGATGGTCTGGTGCTCTTTGGCTTCGAGCGCCTGATGCAGGCCTTCAGAATAACGGCGGCCCGGCATCATGCGGCCGGTGAACTCGTCGATGATCACGACCTCGTCGTTGCGCACGATGTAGTCTTTGTCGCGCTGAAAAAGCTTGTGTGCGCGCAACGCCTGGTTGACGTGATGCACGACCGAGACATTCTCGATGTCGTAAAGCGAGACGCCCTTGAGCTGGCCGGTGTCGCGCAGCCGCTGCTCGAGCTTTTCCATGCCGGCTTCGGTCAGCGTCACCGTGCGTTGCTTCTCGTCGACCTCGTAGTCGGTCTTCTCGAGCGCGGGAATGTAACTGTCGATCGTGTTGTAGAAATCGGAGCGGTCGTCGAGTGGGCCGGAAATAATCAGCGGCGTACGCGCTTCGTCGATCAGGATCGAGTCGACTTCGTCGACGATGGCGAAGACGTGGCCCCGCTGGACCATGTCCTCCAGCCGGTATTTCATGTTGTCGCGCAGATAGTCGAAGCCGAGCTCGTTATTGGTGCCGTAGGTGACGTCGCGCGCGTAAGCATCCTTGCGCTCGGCGTCGTCCATGCCGTGCACGATCACGCCAACCGACAGGCCGAGGAAGCTATAGATCTGGCCCATCCACTCGGCGTCGCGCTTGGCGAGATAATCGTTGACGGTGACGACGTGAACGCCGCGCCCCGACAGCGCGTTGAGATAAACCGGCAGCGTGGCGACCAGCGTCTTGCCTTCGCCGGTCTTCATCTCGGAAATCTTGCCCTCGTGCAGGATCATGCCGCCGATCAACTGCACGTCGAAATGGCGCTGGCCGATTGTGCGCTTGGCCGCCTCGCGCACGGTCGCAAACGCCGGCTCCAGCACGTCGTCGAGCGAAGCGCCCTCGGCAACCCGCTTTTTGAGCTCGGCGGTGCGTGCCTGCAGCGCCTCGTCGGAAAGCGCGGCGACCTCCGCTTCCATCGCATTGATGGCATCGACCCGCGGCTGATAGCTCTTGATCCGCCGGTCGTTGGCGGAGCCGAACAGCTTGCGGGCGACGGCGCCGATCATGGGCAGGTCCTAATTTCGCGCATCGCACCCGACAAGCGGGCGCGGCGCCGGTTTATACCCTCCGGCGCTCCGGAAATGCGGCACTTTTCTGGCAAAACACACGGACAGTTAAGGTGCCTGCTGGGCAGGGTTGACAGGCAGATAGGAAAGCGCCGATTTGTTGTCAATTGGCGCATTTGGCTCACGCGAACGTCAAAACCCTGCGGCCGTCCGCCATTGCAATGCCATGATGGTTGGGCGAAAAGTCCGGCGCCAGCCGCTACATCATCTGGGCGGACCCGCGGCTTCCAAGGACGATGACATGTGCTTTTCCCGTTTCGCCGGATTGTCGGCTGCGCGCGCGCGCGCGGGCAGGTTTGCCGCCGTTTTGCTGATCGCCGCCGTGAGCCCCCTATTTGCTCAGGACAAGCCGGCCGCCGATGACAAGCTGCTCGCCAAGGTCAACGGCGTGGAAATCCATCAGAGCGATCTCGCGACCGCCGAGGAAGAGGCCGGTCAACTGCCCCCGATGGCGCCGGAGGCCAAGCAGGAATATCTGGTCTCCTTTCTGATCGACATGATCACCGTGTCGAAAGAAGCCGAGAACCGCAAGCTTGGCGATAGCGCCGACTTCCGCCGCAAGGTGGCTTTCACCCGCAACAAGCTCCTGATGAGCGCGCTGCTGGAATCGGTCGGCAAGGCGGCGCTGACCGACGCCGAGATGCACAAGGTTTACGACGAGGCCGTCAAGCAGATGACGCCGGAGGAAGAGGTGCATGTGCGCCACATCCTGTTTTGGGCGCCGGCCGGCGACGACAAGGCGAGCAAGGAAGCCGAGGATAAAACCAAGGCGGTGATTGAGCGCCTGAACAAGGGCGAGGATTTTGCCAAGCTCGCCACCGAACTCACCGAAGATCCTTCCGGCAAGGCCAATGGCGGCGATCTCGGCTTTTTCACCAAAGAGCAGATGGTGCCGGAGTTCGCCGATGTCGCCTTCAAGCTCGACAAGGGCAAGGTGTCGGAGCCGGTAAAGACGCAATTCGGCTGGCACGTCATTAAGGTCGAGGACAAGCGTAACAAGCCGGTGCCGAGCTTCGACGAGGTCAAGCCGCAGATCGAAACCTTTGTTGCACGCAAGGCACAGGCCGAGCTGGTGACCAAGCTGCGCGCCAGCGC
>JBPCQM010000069.1:0-7816 GCA_050998115.1 Pseudolabrys sp.
TTCGGCGTGGCAAGTGGCGGCGCGACCGCACTGCCGGAGTCGTACGCCCGCACCCGAGACGCGCCGGCGCCGGCGCCGATATAAGGAGTGAAACCCCACCAGGCGCCGAGATCGAGATACCCGTTGAAAAGCAGCGACGTGTTTTGGATCTTCGCAGTGACATCGCCCGGCGCCACAATGGCGCCGCGATATTTTTGCGGCGTTGCGTAATCGAGCGTCAGGTCGGTTCGCAGCCAATCGCTCTTGATGCCGGCGCCGAGGGTACCGCTGACCGCCGTACCGAGGTGGTTTTCGACCGGACTCGCAAAAGGAGCTGCAGATTGCGCGCCGGTGAGCGTGCCCCCGCGATAGCCGAGGTCGCCGCGCAGATACCAACCGCTGTAAAGTTTCTCGACGATCGTCTGCTGTTCAACCGGCGGTGGCAACGGCCGGGCGCCCGGCCAGTCGGCAGCCATCGCGGCCGTCGCCGACGCCGCCATCGCACCGGCGGCTATCAACGCTCTCAAACGGCCCATACCCGGTTTCCTTTCACAAACACCAACGCGAACAAGGTCACGCCGCGCTAGCCGCGGCTACGCAGCGGCGGCGTATAGACCGGCGGCGGCGAGTAATATTGCGGCGGAGGTGGCGCGTACTGCGGCGGCGCATAAACCGGCGCCGGCGGCGCGTAGACGATCGGCCTCGCGCGCTCGGCAAAGCCGTCGAGATTGAACCGAAGCCCCAGCTTGAAATCGTGCGAGCTCAGACGTTTGAACTCCATCGGGTTGAAGATGTTGTTCTGGCCCAGATAAGTACGAAGGTCGCCGGATTCCGCATCGCCGAGGTTGACGTAGCGATAGGCAAACTCGACGGTGAAATTCTTGGTGACCTTGTAGGCAAGCCCGGCATGAACCGCCCAGGCCAGATTCCATTTCGATACGGTGTCGCCGAACGCGACGCCGCCGCCGGGGCAGACGGTGCAGACGTCACGCAGGTCATGAATGGTAACGCGCGCGGTGCCGATGCCGGCGCCGACGAACGGCGTCCATCCGTTCCAGGTACCGAGATCGACATAAGCATTGGCCAGGAACAGCCATTCGGACTTGCTGGCGGCGTATTCGTCGGTGATGGTGCCGCAGCCGACAAAGCAGGTGGAGGTGATAACCTGCGTGCCGTGGAAATTCGCTTTTGAGCGATATTCGCCGGTCAGGTCAAAGCGCAGCCAATCGTTGAAATTGTTGCCGACGCCGATGCCGAACAACGGCGAAGCGTCGAATCCCAGGCCGACATTCTGCACCGAATTGTTCACGTCCTGGATATTCGTCAGGTCGCGAACCCGTTGATTGGTGAAGCCGATATCGCCGCGCAAATACCAAGCCGAGAATTCCTCGATTACCGGCGGCGGCGGCGGCACGTAGCACGGCACGGCGCCAGGCGGCGCGCGGCCGGACGCGATGATCGCGGAGTCGTAACACTGCGGCGGTGCGTAGTCGGCAGCGTATGCGCCGGTCGCAGTGCAGCTCAAGACCGCTATGGCTGGCAAAAGCCAGAAACGCGTAATACCCATCGCTCGCGTCCTTTTGCATCGGGCCGGCCGAGCCGTGCGCACACGGCGAACCGGAATGAAGCGGACGATGGCAGCAAAACGTTAAGTGGCCCTTAACCGTGTTTTTTAACGACGTTTTTTAACGATGCGTCGACCATGCAGGCGCGCGGCGCCCGCAAAAGCAAAGGCGCCGCGGAGAGCGGCGCCGAATTAACAACTCGTTTACCAGAGCGGATCGCCTAGACGCTTACGCCGCGGCCTGCGTCAGCGCCTCGCAGACATCGTCCACCGCCGCCTCGACCAGGCTCTTGTCGTCGCCTTCGCCCATCACGCGGATCACCGGTTCGGTGCCGGACGAGCGCACAATCAGCCGTCCGCCGCGGCCGAGCTTGGCCTCCGCGGCGGAAATGGCCGAGCGCACCCGCGCATTTTCCAGCGTGGTGCCCTTGGCGACTTTGACGTTCTTGAGAATTTGCGGCAGCGGCTCGAAGCGGTGGCAGACCTCCGACACCGGCTTGCCCCGGCGGCGGACCACCGCCAGTACCTGCAACGCGGCGACGAAGCCGTCGCCGGTGGTCGAAAAATCGGACAGAATAATGTGGCCGGACTGTTCGCCGCCGACATTGTAGCCATGCTCGCGCATCTGCTCGAGCACGTAACGGTCGCCGACCGGCGTGCGCACCAGTTCAATGCCGACGCCGGCTAGATGTCGCTCGAGCCCGAGATTCGACATCACCGTTGCGACGACACCGGGTTTGGTCAGCCGGCCGTCTTCCTTCCAGCTTTCCGCAATCACCGCGAGCAACTGGTCGCCGTCCACCACATGGCCGCGCTCATCGATGATGATGACGCGGTCGGCATCGCCGTCGAGCGCGATGCCGATATCGGCGCGCATTTCGCGCACCTTGGCCGAGATGGCAGCAAGATCGGTCGACCCGCATTCCTTGTTGATGTTGAAACCGTCCGGATCGACTCCGATTGATATGACGTCGGCGCCGAGCTCCCACAGCGCGGCAGGCACCACGCGGTAGGCGGCGCCATTCGCGCAGTCAGCGACGATGCGCATGCCGTCAAGGTTGAGCGTCTTCGGCAACGTGCGCTTGGCAAATTCGATGTAGCGGTCGTGCACGCCGTCGATGCGTTTGGCGCGTCCGAGATCGGCGCTTTTGGCAAGTTGCTTGCCCATGTCGCCGTCGATCAGCGCCTCGATTTGTTTCTCCAGCGCGTCGCGCAGCTTGAAGCCGTCCGGCCCGAACAGCTTGATGCCGTTGTCATCGTACGGATTATGCGAAGCGGAAATCATCACGCCGAGGTCGGCGCGCATCGAACGTGTCAGCATGCCGACCGCCGGCGTCGGCATCGGGCCGAGCAGCAGCACGTCCATGCCGACCGAGGTGAAGCCCGCAACCAGCGCGGTTTCGATCATGTAGCCGGAGAGCCGGGTGTCCTTGCCGATCACGACCCGATGGCGGTGGTCGCCGCGCCTGAAGATCAGCCCGGCGGCTTGCCCGACCTTGAGCGCCAGCTCCGGCGTGATGACACCATTGGCCCGGCCGCGAATGCCGTCGGTGCCAAAATACTTGCGAACCATGAATTCCCCTCGAAACCCCGGATTTTTAGTGATTGGCAAGTGGCCCATGTGTAGCGGCACACGTGCCGGCACATGTAGCGACACCTGGCCGCGCCCCGGCCTTATAGTAAGACGGCTGGCTGGTTCTACTTCAAATATTGTGAGGTTTCCTTACCAGAAGCCGTTAACCCCCGGTAACTGACGCAAACCGGCCAGCCGCCATGCTTTTGTATGGGTTTTCGCCCGGCGGCCCGGCATGCTAGCTGAGGCTTCCGGTATCAATGTCGTTATCCCAGATAACCGTCCCATGAAAACGATCACCTCCATCGCGGACTTGCGCGAACTCGCCCGCCGCAGGGTGCCGCGCGCTTTTTTCGAGTATGCCGATCACGGCTCTTATGCCGAGGAAACGCTGCGCGCCAATCGTTCTGATCTGGAAGCCATCAAGCTGCGCCAGCGCGTGCTGGTCGATGTCGACAATCGCGACACCTCAACCACCATGCTCGGTGAGAAGGTGTCGGCGCCGATCGCGCTGTCGACCATCGGGCTGCTGGGCATGCAGCACGGCGACGGCGAAATTCTCGCCTGCCGCGCCGCGCAACAAGCCGGCATTCCCTTCACGCTCTCCACCATGTCGATTTGCTCGATCGAGGACGTCGCCGCCGCGGTCGACAAGCCGTTCTGGTTCCAGGTCTACGTCATGCGCGATCGCGGCTTCATCAAGGAGTTGATCGAGCGCGCGGCCGCGGCAAATTGCAGCGCGCTGGTGCTCACGGTCGATCTGCAGGTGCTTGGGCAGCGCCATCGCGACCTGAAAAACGGCATGACGGTTCCGCCGAAGATCACGCTCGACAATCTGATCGATGTCGCGACCAAGCCGCGCTGGGCGCTTTCCATTCTCAAAGGCAAGCGCAAGACCTTCGGCAACCTGGCCGGTCACGTAAAGAACATGGACGATGTCGCATCGCTGGCGCAGTGGACCAACGAGCAGTTCGACCCGCGGCTGAACTGGAAAGATATCGAGTGGATCCGCGACATCTGGCCCGGCAAGCTGATCATCAAGGGCATCGCCGACGTCGAGGACGCGCGGCTCGCCGCCAAGACCGGGGCCAGCGCGCTAGTGGTTTCCAATCACGGCGGACGCCAGCTTGACGGCGCGCCATCGTCGATTTCGGTGCTGCCGAAAGTGGTCGACGCGGTCGGCGACGACATCGAAGTGATGTTTGATGGCGGCATCCGTTCCGGGCAGGACCTGATGCGCGCGTTGGCGCTCGGCGCCAAGAGCTGCCTGATCGGCCGGTCTTACGTTTACGGCCTCGGCGCCGGTGGTCAGGCCGGCGTCAGCAAAGCCATCGAGATTCTGAAAAAGGAGCTCGATGTCACGATGGCGCTGTGCGGCGTCAGCAGCATCGCCGAGATCGGGCCGAACGTGCTGGTCGATCCGCCGTTCACGCAGCGGCCGCGCCGCAAAACCAAAACAGCGGCGAAGCCGAAACGGCGCGGATGACGCGAGAAACTCCGCTGAGGCGCGCGGCGTTTGCGTATTTCCTCGATATCACGACGCGCTGGATGGACAATGACGTCTACGGCCACGTCAACAACGTGGTCTATTATTCGTTCTTCGACACCGTGGTGAACCGCTACCTGATCGACAACGGCGCGCTCGATTTCAGGAAAGGCGCCGTGGTCGGCCTCGTGGTCGAGACGCAATGCAGCTACTTCGCGCCGATCGCCTATCCCGACCGCGTGACCGCGGCGCTCGCCGTGGCGCATCTCGGCAACAGCAGCGTGCGCTACCGGGTCGCGGTATTTCGCAACGGCGATGACAGCGCTGCCGCGCAAGGCCACTTCGTGCATGTTTATGTCGAGCGCGCCAGCAATAGACCGGTGGCGCTGCCGGACGCGCTGAAGAAAGCGCTAACGCCACTGATGCGCGGCTGACGGATTCGGGGTAATTTCGACATGTCATGCACAAGGCAGCACCGGCGCTGACGCAGCAGTTCCTCGCCTGGGTGGCGGAGGCCCCGCGCAGCTATGCCGACGCCGAAGCGTGGCGGCGAAGCTGTCCGCATCTGACGATCTGGGAGGATGCCATCAGCGACGGCCTGGTGCGACTGGAAGGCGGCGCCAGCATGCGTGACGCGCACGTGGCTCTAACGCCGCGCGGGCGGGCGATGCTCGATGGAGGCTAGCTCATCGCGCCGACCACAACATCGCCTCGGGCGCTTCGGCCGGCCCGATCCTGGGGTCCTGGGGGCCGTAGCGTGTGACGGCGCCCTAAAATGACAGAGGCCTACATTGGCGGCACGACGCCGCGGGCGACATTGATCCGTCCGGTCATCAGCGTGCCGTCGCTTTGCCGCGTGGCCGCCAAGATGAAAACCATAGCGCCGGTTTTCAACTCATCTTTATTGCCCGGCGCATAAGTGTAGATCACTGTCTCCGGCGTAACGTTGATTTTTTTCTCGCCTTCCTTGAATCGCAACGTCAGCGTCGTGCCTTCGGTCTTTTCCACCGCGCCGCCCATCCGGCTTGGCGCTACCGCGCTGACCGTGCCGTTGGTCATGGTGCTTTTCGGCCGGTAGTCGAAGGCGCGGTCGCCCTCCCCGGTGCCGCGCTGTGCTTCCGGGAAAATGTGCACCTCGACGCTTTCCACCCGCCATTATCTTCATCTTCCGGCATCGCCGTGGCTCCGACGAAGGACTCCGGCTTGATGTCGACGAGCGAGGTCGGAACCATTGCCACGATTCTGGCGCCGTCGGCCAACATCACCTTCAGCGTCTCTCCCTCGCGCGATTTGACAGTGAGAATGTCGCCATCGGCCCGCTCGACGGTGCCGAGCACGCGGCCTTAATTCCCGGGCTTTTTCTGCTTGAGATCGGCCTCGACCAGCGCGCGAAGCTCCGGCGTCACCTGCGGCCGCACGCCGAACCACAGTTCGAAACCACGCACCGCCTGATGCAACAGCATGCCGAGGCCGTCGGCAGTGCGCAGATCACGCGCGCGTGCCGTCTTCAGCAGCGGGGTTTCCAGCGGGTCGTAAACCAGGTCGGCGACCACCAGCGAGGCGGGACAGCGTAAATTGACGTCCAGCTTGTAATGGCCGGTCATGCCGAGCGTCGTGGTGTTGACCAGAATGCCGGCCCCGCCGAGCAAGCCGCCCATCTCTTCCCACTGCGCCAGATGAATCCGGTTGCCGAAGCGCTTTTGCAGCAGCTTCGCCCGCGCGGCGTTGCGGTTGACGACATGAACGCGCTCGACATCGCGCGCCAGCAGCGCATAGACCACGGCAAGGCCGGCGCCGCCGGCGCCGAGCACCACGGCGGTCTCGAGCCCGCGATCCCAAGCTGGCGCGACCGCATCGAGATTGCCGAGAAAGCCCTCGACGTCGGTATTGGTCGAGCGCAGCACAACGCTATCGAACCACAGCGTATTGGCGGCGCCGACGCCGGCGGCGCGGTCATCCGGCTTGGCAAGCGCAAGAACGGCTTCCTTGTGCGGCACCGTGACGTTGCAGCCGACATAGCCGCGCTGGCGCAGGGTCTTGATGAATTCCCCCAGCCGGTCGGTGGCGACTTCCTCGGCGCGGTATTCTGCGTTGAGCTTGTGCTGCTTGATCCAATAATTGTGGATCAGCGGCGAGCGGGAATGTCCCACCGGCCAGCCGATCACGCACGCGGCACGGCGTTGCTCGTCCATCGTTCGCATCCCGGCTGGATGTAGGAGGCAATGCGCCATAAAGTAAAGCGACCAAAGGCCAACCGGTTCCTCAAAAAGTCCCCATGAAAACCATCTTCATCGATTGCAACGATCAGTTGGCGCCGGTATGGGCGCGCGTGTTCAAGCCGGATGATCCGCCGATCGACGTTAACCGCAAGGGCTTCGCGCGCGACGAACTGCCAAGCGTGATCGCCGGCTACGACATCGCGATCGACGACCACTCCTACATGCCGACCAATCTGGTGGCGCAGTCATCGCAGCTCAAGCACATTGTTTTTCTCGGCACCGGGGCGTCGAGCTACATGAATATCAGCGAGCTCGATGCGCGCAACGTCAAGGTACATATCATCAAGGGCTACGGCGACACCGCGGTGGCCGAGCATTCGATTGCACTGCTATGGGCTTGCTCACGCGATCTGGCGCGGATGGACCGCGAGGTGCGCCGCGGTGTGTGGACGCCGCATGAAGGCGTGCAGCTGCTCGGCAGGACGCTCGGGGTGATCGGGCTCGGCGGCATCGGCCGCGAGGTGGCGCGGATCGGCAAAGGCATGGGCATGAGCGTGATCGGCTGGAACCGGACGCCGCGCCCGGAGACCGGCGTCGAGCAAGTTGACATCGACACGTTGCTGTCGCGCGCCGACGTCATCTCGATGAACCTGTCGCTCAGCGACGAGACCCGCGGCTTCCTGTCCGCCGAGCGGATCGACCGCATGAAAAAGGGCGTCATTTACGTCAACACCGCGCGCGGCGCGCTGGCCGATGAGGCGGCGCTGATCGCCGCGCTCAAGAGCGGCCACATCCGCCGCGCCGGGCTAGACGTGTTCCACAACGAGCCGCTGCCGAAGGATCACGAACTGGCGAAGCTGGAGAACGTGACGCTGTCGGCGCACGCCGCCTTCCGCACGCCGGAGGCGTCCGAGACGCTGCTGCGCCGGGCGATCGATATCGTGAAGAATCTGGTGTAACGGAAGACGCTTATCCCTCCCCTGAAAGGGGAGGGT
>JBPCQM010000108.1:0-5228 GCA_050998115.1 Pseudolabrys sp.
ATAGCTGGCTGATCGACGTGCGCGATCCGGCCAACCCGGTTGCGAGCGCGACGCTGCCGACGCCAGCGGAAGAGGATTTCTGCAAGAAAGGCGCAAAAGTCGGTCCGCACAATCTACACGAGAACCGGCCGGGCTCGATGGTGAGCGAGGATCTTGTCTTCGCGACCTATCACAATGCCGGCCTGCGCATTTACGATCTGCGCGATCCGTTCCGGCCGAAAGAAGCCGGTTATTTCGTGCCGGGACCGCCAGAGAAAATCGTCGACCAGCGCCCGAACCCCGCCAAAATCATCCAATCCTGCGACGTGTTTGTCGATAGAAACGGCGTCATGTATCTGACCGACACCAATGCCGGACTTTACATCCTCCAATACGAGGGACGCTAACGTGGCCGGTAGGTTTGGACGCCTTGCGCTCCATATGTGGACGGTGGACACGACGCCGCTTGCCACCGCGCTCGATGCCGCCAAACAAGCCGGCTATGACGCGGTCGAATTGCGCCGCACCGATTTCAAGCGCTGCGTCGAGGCCGGCATGACGAATGCGCAGGTGCTTGACCTCATCAGAAAGGCAGGCATTCCGGTCGGCATTCTGGGCGTCGAATATGGTTGGCTGTTTGCGACCGGCGCGGAGAGCGAACGGTTGTTCGGGGTGTTTCGCGAGAGCTGCGAGAATGCCGTGGCGCTCAATTGCGACATGTTGATGAGCGCGCCGGGGCAGGTGCAAGGCCCGATCAGCGAGTCGATCAAGTATCTCAAGCGTGCGGGCGACATCGCCGCGGAATATAAATTGAAGCTGGCGATAGAGTTCAACTCGCAGCACGACGTGCTTAACTCGCTCCTCGTGCAGCGCGAACTGATCGAGGGCGCTAACAAGCCGAACTGCGGCTATCTGATCGACGCCTATCATGCAACGCGGAGCGGCGCCGGCGGCCGCGGCTTCGAAAGCATCCCGGGCGAGAAGATTTATGTGTTCCAGTACAGCGACGTTCCGGCGCAGGCGGTTCCAGACGGCGTGCGCCGGCCGACCGATCGTCTGGCGCCGGGCAAGGGCGTCGTGCAATGGCGCGAGATGCTCGGCCTGCTGGCGGAAAAGGGCTACACCGGATACCTGAGCTACGAGGCGCCAAACCCGGAATTATGGGCGCGCTCGCCCTACGAGGTCGCGCGCGAAGGTGTCGAGTTGACGCGTCGTCTCATCGACGACGCGCTGGCGCACAGCAAGAATTGAGGCAGGCCATGGCAGAGACGTTCAACGACACGCTGTTCGTCGGACTCAACGACCGCTCGATCACCGCAGTGCCGGCCACGGTCGACAAGCAGCGCTACATGACCAGCGTGGCGCCGAAGGCGGCGGACCAGGGTAAATGGGTCGAGATGCCGCGGCTGCCGATCGCCACCGGCGAGCACGCCGTCATCGAATGCAACGGCAATATTCACATCATTGCGGGCTACGCGCGGCATCGCGTCGAGGGCAATTTCCATCAGGTCTACGACGCGAAAGCGAAAACCTGGTCGCTCAAGGCCGAATTTCCGATCCGCTGCAATCACGTCGCCGGCGTGTCGTTGAACGGAAAAATCTACACGTTTGGCGGTTTCATCGAGCAGAACCGCTGCCCGCATTCGAAATGCTTCATGTACGACCCCGCGTCGGACAAATGGACGCCGATCGCCGGCCTGGCCCGCCCGCGCGGCGCCATTTCTGCGATCGTGCTCGACGGAAAAATTCATCTGCTCGGCGGCCGCGACGTGCGCTCGGTTGAATGGCACGAGATTTACGATCCGGCCACCGACAAATATCAAATCCTGGGCGGGATGCGTGGCTCGACCGGCACGCAGCCGTTCGTCGGCCAGCGTGACCACATGGGCGTCGCGGTGGTGGATGGAAAAATCCACGCTATTGCCGGCCGCATGGACAGCTACGATTTCAACACCGGACTCAATGCCGTCTACGATCCGAAGACCGACGGCTGGAGCTTCCGCGCGCCGCTGCCGACGCCGCGCAGCGGGCCGTCTTGCGTCTACATCAACGGTAAGATCGTGGTGTTCGGCGGCGAGGCGACCGGCAAGGTGTTCGGCACCAACGAGGCCTATGATCCGACGACCGATCGTTGGGAGCAACTGGCGCCGATGGCGTTGCCGCGCCACGGCCTGCACGGCGCGACGGCCGCGGTGATCGGCAACATGGTGCACGTGCCGGGCGGCGGCCCGGTGCCGGGCGGCCAGGTGCAGGGCGCCTACCACGACGCCTTTACGTTCGGCTAAGGGGGAAACGATGACGAAATATTCTGGCGGCTGTCAGTGCGGCAAAGTCCGCTTCGAAGTGGACATGGAGATCAAGGAAGTCATTTCGTGCAACTGCTCGCGATGCGCCAAGGTGGGATCGCTGCTGTCCGGCACCTCGAAGGACAAATTCAAGTTGGGGTCCGGTGACGGCGCGATGACGGTCTACAAATTCAACAAGCACGTCATCGATCACCTGTTTTGCGCGACCTGCGGAATTCAACCGTTTGCGCGAGGCACGGGGCCGGGTGGTGCCGAAATGGTGATGGTTAACATCCGCTGCCTGGACGGCGTCGATCCGGACCAGTTCAAGGTCAAGAAGTTCGACGGCGCCAGCATGTGAGCCGGCAATGAGCAGGCAATTGGATGCCCCAAAAACCATAACGGGCACACCGTCGTGCGCCCGTCACAAGCTCTCGGATCCATGTCTGCCGCTTTGGGCGTGAGCCCGCCGCTTCAGTACCCAGTTACTGAGAGCCAGAGCCTGGCTACCTGGAGCGAAATCACCGTTGCCAGCGTTTCCGCCCCGGCCATCCTGGCCATGGCGATCATTCACATCCGGCGAACCGAACATCAACGATCTGGCAAAATCCTACGCGCCTCTCCGCGCGAGGCAAGCGAATGATTTGTGCCGCTGTTAAGTCCGGGGATAACAAGTCAGCAACCCTGACGGTGTTTGTCGAAGTTCTGGTTTTCGCGGTAGCGGGCGCGGAGTTGACCCGCCAAGGCATCGACCTGCATCAGCATCTGGGGATTTATTGAGGCCTAGCGGCCCTGATAGGCCGGCGTGCGCACGATCAACCCGTCAAGCTTTTCCGTGATCCGGATCTGGCAGGACAGCCGCGAGGTCGGCTTCACCTCGAAGGCGCCGTCGAGCATGTATTCCTCGTCTTCGGACGGCGGGCCGACGATGGCGCTCCACGCATTATCGACATGCACGACGCAGGTGGCGCAGGTGCAGCCGCCGCCGCATTCCGCGACGATGCTGGATATATCGTTCTTGATCGCGGTCTCCATCACGGTCGAGCCGACGTCCGCCTCGACGGTGTGAATCGTGCCGTCATGCTCGATATAGGTGATTTTCGGCATGGCGCGGATTGCCTTCTGGTCGGCGGTTTTAGTGTCGGTATCGTGCATGACCGCCTTTATTGCGTGAGTTTGACGAGCTCGGCGAGGCTTTGTTGCGGCGAGCGCCCCGTGGTGTCGAGCGTGGCTTCGGCTTTGGCGTAGAGCGGCTCGCGGCTCTGCAGAATCGACATCAGATCGTCCATCGCGCGCGGGTTGCTGCTCATCGGCCGCAGGTCGCCCTGCGCCACGACGCGGCTCATGTGTGCTTGCGGATCGGCGCGCATCCAGACCGTAAAGCAGGATGACAACAATAATTCGAGCGTCGCCGGATCCGTGACGATGCTGCCCGAAGTTGCCATCACGAAATGGTCGTGTAGCGACAAAATGTCGTTGAGCGCCTCGCGTTCGGCTCGGCGAAAGGTATCCTGACCAAACATGTCGAAGATTTCCGGCAGCGAGGCGCCGGTGAGTTTTTCGATCTCGCGGTCGAGCTCTATGAAAGGAACGCTACGCTTGTCGGCGAGCAGCTTGCCGAGCGTCGACTTGCCACTGCCGCGAAGTCCGATCAAGGCGATACGCGAGCGCCGCTCATCACCATGCACGCCGCCGAAATGCCGCATTACCAATTCGCGCGCTTGCTTGGCGGCCCGCGGCGAAAGCCGTTCGATGAATTGAGAAAACAGCACCGCATCGAGCGGCGGATCGGATTGCTCCGAGACGAGATGCGAGAGTTGCGTTCCCATCGCGCGGGCGATCCTGCGCAGCAGCACGATCGAAATATTGCCCTCACCCGATTCGAGCTGCGCCAGATAGCGCTCGGACACTTCGGCGTACTGGGCCAGCGCCTTGCGCGTCATGCCGCGCTGGCTGCGCAGCCGGCGCACCCGCTCGCCAAGCCGGTCAAGATAGGCGCTAACCTCGGCGACCGGGTGGGTTTTGGCGGCGGGATGCGCGTGTTTCACGATCATGGCGCTAAAATGTATTATAATGCCCACGCGCGCAATAGATTTATTGAGCTATTGCCAACTTTGTCACCAGATGGTAGATTAATCTGCAAGATAATACATGTCGGGACGGGCGTCGCGGCCCGCGCGTTTTATGATCGATTTTCAGACCGATCCGTCGCGCTACAAGCATTGGCGCATCGAGATCGACGGCGACGTCGCTTCCTTGATCATGGACGTCGATCCGCAGGGCGGGCTGTTTGACGGCTACGAGCTGAAGCTCAACTCCTACGACCTCGGCGTCGATATCGAATTGAACGATGCGGTGCAGCGGCTGCGCTTCGAGCACCCGGAAGTCCATGCCGTGGTCATCAAGTCCGGCAAAGACAAGGTGTTCTGCGCCGGCGCCAATATCCGCATGCTCGGCAAGGCAACCCACGGTCATAAGGTCAATTTCTGCAAGTTTACCAACGAGACGCGGCTTGCGATCGAGGACGCCAGCGAGAACTCCAAACAGATTTATTTGACGGCCGTGAACGGCAGTTGCGCCGGCGGCGGTTACGAACTGGCGCTCGCCACCGAGCACATCATGCTGGTCGATGACCGCCGCTCCACGGTGTCGCTGCCGGAGACGCCGCTGCTGGCGGTGCTGCCCGGCACCGGCGGGCTGACCCGCGTCACCGACAAGCGTAAAGTGCGGCGCGACCGGGCCGATTTCTTCTGCTCGACCGAGGAGGGCATTCGCGGCGTCAAGGCGGTGGAATGGAAACTGGTCGATGAGGCGGTGCCGCTGTCGAAATGGAACGACGCGGTGAAATTTCGCGCTCAGGAGATTGCCAGGAAATCGGATCGCCCTGCGAAAGCGCGAGGCATCAAGCTGGCGCCGCTGAAGCGCAAGATCGAAGAGCGGCGCGGTTCTTATTCCCACGTCGAG
>JBPCQM010000152.1:0-3363 GCA_050998115.1 Pseudolabrys sp.
GCGGCTGTGGGACGACGGCATCATCGCGCCGTCGGAGACGCGCCGTGTTCTGGCTTTGGCGTTTTCCGCCGCGCTCAACGCGCCGGTGCCGGAGACCAAGTTCGGCGTGTTCAGGATGTAAACTGCCCTGCGTCATGGCCGGGCTTGTCCCGGCCATCCAAGTCTTTACAGTGCGCCAGCAACAAGACGTGGATGCCCGGCACAAGGCCGGGCATGACATTTCATGACCTTTAAATCCTCCCTCATCGTCGGCGCTGGGGCCGGCTTGTCCGCCTCGCTGGCGCGGCTGCTCGCCAAAGAAAGATTCATGTGAGGCATGGCAGTCCCCGACTATCAAACGCTAATGCTACCGTTGCTTCATCACGCCAGAGCCAAGGGCGGGGAAACGCACGTTGGCGCGCTCGTCGACGAAATTGGGAATGAGCTTAAGCTTACAACAGAAGAACTGGCGGCCCTAATTCCAAGCGGCGGTCAGACGCTGCTGTTAAATCGCCTCCACTGGGCGAAGTCATACATGCAACGTGCGGGCCTGATAGAAAGCACTAGGCATGGCTATTTCAAAGTCACCTCAAGGGGAGAATCGTTACTTAAGGAAGGGCCCTCGCGCATTGACAACTCTGTTCTTGCTAAATTTCCTGAGTTTGTTGAATGGAAAAAGATCAGCGCTGGGGGTGCGCCAACTCAGTTCGTTCAAAATGCCGACTTAGAAGAGGGAAGTCCGGACGATCAAATTGCGGCCGGATACAGAAAGACCCAAGAGGCGTTAGCTGCAGACGTAATTGATCGAGTACGAAAAGCGCCTGCAGTTTTCTTTGAGCGTCTTATAGTCGATCTGCTGGTCGCGATGGGATACGGGGGTGGTCGAGCGGAAGCCGGTAAGGCTCTTGGCCGATCCGGTGATGGCGGTGTCGACGGGGTGATTAACGAGGACGCATTAGGGCTCGATGTTGTTTACATTCAAGCCAAGCGATACGCAGCGAATAACACGGTGCCTATCAGCACCATCCGAGATTTTGTCGGAAGTCTTGAGGGGTATAGGGTCTCAAAAGGTGTATTTGTAACGACGTCCTCATTTCCCGCGAGCGCTACCGAATACATTCAGAAGGTTTCAAAGCGCGTTGTTCTAATTGATGTCGAAGATCTCAGCCGACTTCTAATAAAGCACAAAATCGGGGTCCGAACTAAAGACGTGTACGAAATAAATGTAATTGACGAAGAGTATTTTTCGGAATGACTTGCGCCCCGCAAAGACACTGAGAACACCATGACTTACAAATCCGCCCTGATCGTCGGCGCCGGCGCCGGACTATCCGCCTCGCTGACGCGGCTATTGGCCAAGGAAGGCACGGCCGTCGCGCTGGCGGCGCGCTCGGCCGACAAACTGGCGGCGCTGGCTGGGGAAACTGGTGCCAGGACCTTCACCTGCGATGCGGCGAAGCGCGCCGACGTCGAAAAACTATTCACCGACCTCGACGCCGCCAAACTGACGCCGGATATCGTGATCTACAATCCGAGCTACCGGGTGCGCGGGCCGCTGATCGATCTCGATCCGGCCGAGGTCGAGAAGTCGATCGCCATCACGGCGTTCGGCGCCTTTCTGGTGGCGCAACAGGCCGCGCGGCGCATGGTGCCGAAAGGCGAGGGCGTCATCGTGTTCACCGGCGCGTCGGCCGGCGTGAAGGGCTATCCGCAGTCGGCGCCCTTCGCGATGGGAAAGTTTGCGCTGCGCGGGCTGGCGCAAAGCATGGCGCGCGAATTGTCGCCGCAAGGCGTCCACGTCGGCCATGTGGTGATCGACGGCGGCATCAAGAGCGCGCGCCGCCCGAACGATCCGGCGAAGTCCGACGCGATGCTCGATCCCGACGCCATCGCGCAAAGCTATTGGCATCTGATCCAGCAGCCGCGCAGCGCCTGGAGCTGGGAGATCGAACTGCGGCCCTGGGTCGAGAAGTTCTAGCGTCCAGCGTGGTCATGCCGGCGGCCCGCTACGGGTCGATTAGACCCATTCCAATATTGTCATGGTGGCTTGCGTCGGCGGCAACGCGGTGACACTGCTGGGACGAACGTCAGAAAATTCGAGGTCCGCCATGCGTATTCGCACCATCGCCGCCGCTGTTTGCGCCGCCGCGCTCTACGCCAGTTATTTGATGGCGCAGGAAGCCAAAAAACCCGAGGCCGATAATGACAAGCCGGCCGCCGGCAAGAACTTTATCCCGGGCATCGAGCAATTCATGAACCTGATCCAGGGCGAGCATTTGAAACTGTGGTTTGCCGCGCGCGCGAATAATTGGGAGCTTGCCGCCTACCAGCTCGGCGAGATCAAGGAAATCATGGGCGACGTGCAGGAGCTTTATCCGAAATTCAAGGACCTGCCGTTCGCCGATATGCTCGACGCGGTAATCACCGGGCCGATCGCCGAACTCGAAAAGGCGTTGGACGCCAAGGACGGCAAAAAATTCATGGCCGGCTATGACAACCTCGTCACCGCGTGTAATTCCTGCCACCAGGCGGCTGGCAACGGTTTCGTGGTGATCCAGCGGCCGGCGAGCAATCCGTTCGCCAACCAGCGCTTCGAGCCGGGCAAGCCATAGGCGATGGAAAAGGCCGATCTCAAGGAGCTTGCGCCGCGCGGAACGTTGCGCGGCGGCATCGTCACGGCGCCGGTGGCGTCGGCGTTTTTCGCGGTCGGGCAGGGCGGCGCGCTCAAGGGCGTCACCGTCGATCTGATGCGGGCGTTGGCCGCCGAGCTTGAGTGCCCGTTTGAGCTGGTAGTGTTTCCGAATTCCGGCGAGGTGACCGAGGCGGTGGCGTCGAGCGAGTGCGACGTCGCCTTCATGCCGCAGGACGCCGAGCGCATGAACAAGGTCGATTTCGGCCCGGCCTATCTGATGATCGAGAGTACCTTCCTGGTGCCGGCCGGCTCGAAGCTGCGGCAATTATTGGAAGCGAATTTTCCCGGCGCGCGCGCCATCGCGATTGCCGGCACCACGACGGGCCGCAGCGCCCGCAAATTTCTCACCAACGGCAGTGTCGAAGACGTGCGCGGCGTCGACGACATGGTGGCGAAAGCGAAAATCGGCGACGGCGACCTGTTCGCACTGTCGCGCGACGCTTTCGCGACGCTGCTGCCGCAACTGCCCGGGGCCCGCGTGCTCGAAGGCAATTTCCAGCAGGTCGGCGTCGCCATCGCGGTGCCGAAAGGCCGTCCGCGCGCGCTTAAGCTGGTCAGCGATTTCCTCGAACGGGCGAAGCAGTCGGGCACCGTGCGCCGCGCGCTTGACGCGGCGGGTTATGCCGATCTGGATGTCGCGCCACGTGATCCGGCCGGCGCAACCTACGCTGCGCGTCGGCCAATACCGGCCA
>JBPCQM010000154.1:0-3014 GCA_050998115.1 Pseudolabrys sp.
AGCGTCAGCACCCTCTCCTTGAGGAACGCGACCATGCGGTCGTGCGTCAAAATTGACGGCGTCGCCTGGAATAAGAACGCTTTTTTGGCCGAGCCGCCGCCTTTTGCGAGGAACAGCAATTTGTAGCTGTCATCACCCTCGGCATAGATCTCGACCTGCGCCGGCATGTTCGACTTGGTGTTCTTCTCCTCGAACATCGAGATCGGCGCCAACTGCGAGTAGCGCAGATTGCGCCGCAGGTAGGCGTCGCGCGCGCCTTCGGCCAGCGCGCCCTCGTCGCTATTGGAGTCCTGGCCATCGGTCCAAACGCGACGGCCCTTCTTGCCCATGATGATCGCGGTGCCGGTGTCCTGGCACATTGGCAGTACGCCGCCGGCCGAGATATTGGCGTTCTTGAGGAAGTCATAGGCGACGAATTTGTCGTTCGCCGACGCTTCCGGGTCGTCGAGGATGGCGCGCAACTGCTTGAGGTGCGAGGTGCGCAGCAGATGATTGATGTCGGTAAAGGCGGCCTCCGACAGCGCGCGCAGCGCCTCGCGCTCGACCACCAGCACGTCCTGCCCCATCACTTTTTCGATTCGCACGCCGTCTTTGCTGATGAGGCGATATTGCGTGTCGTCCTGGCCGAGCGGAAACAGCGGCGTGTGCTTGTAAGGCGGAACGGGCGTTTTGACGGGGGCGTTCATGGGCGGGCTCTCTTTTTTAGTTATCGTGCGAAATTGTAAGCCGTCATGGCGGGGCTTGTCCCGGCCATCCCCGTCTTAACGCCGCGCGACTAAAAGTAAGACGTGGATGCCCGGCACAAGGTTTATGCTCGGGCCGGCGAAGCCGGACCCGAGTGCCGGGCATGACAAATAGCTACACCGCCCGCCTTGCCTGGCTCGCCCGGCTCGCATTGGAGCGCCTTGCGATCCCATTTCGCCAGATCGGCTGCCGCGACATAGGTCGATTGCACGCCGAATGACGGATTGACCCTCTTCACCTCATCCTTTATCCGCAACGCTCCACGCCGGAATCGCAACCCCCGAAATGTCCCGAAGACCCTTCCGCATCGGGCGCGCCCGCACCGGGCTCGGCCTGTTCGCCACCACCGAGATTCGCAAGCGCGCGCGGATCGCGCAATATCGCGGGCCGTTGCTGGCGCATAAGGAAGCGGTGCGGCGCGAGAACGCCGGCAACCGCTATCTGTTCGAGATCAACAACCGCTGGACCATCGATGGCACCTCGCGCCGCAACGTGGCGCGTTACGCCAACCATTCGTGCAATCCGAACGCCGAGGCCTATGTCGTCAAGCTGCGGGTGTTCCTGCGCGCGGTGCGGCGGATCAAGCCGGGCGAGGAAATCGTCTACGACTACGGCCGCGATTATCTCAAGAACGTGATCGGCCTGTCGAACTGCAAATGCAGGCGCTGCCTGCGCCGCAAGGCAAGGCATAAGCGCGAAGCGCGTCTTAGGCTGAAGAGGCGAGAGGCTTACGCCAAGAAAAAACGCGCGGAGAAGCGGGCAAAGGCCAATCGAAAGAAGCGTTAATCCGTCACCCTGAGGTGTGCGTCTTCGCGCCTCGAAGGGCGACGGCCCGGGCAAAAAGAAATGCCCGGATCATCCTTCGAGGCACGCCTTCGGCGTGCGCCTCGGGATGACGATCCGGATTACGGCCGCAGATAAACGTAACCCCGCCCTTGCAACTCCGCGAGGCGCACCACGCCGCCCTGCTCGGCGGCGATAAAACCGGGCAGCAAATCGACGAGCGTGATGTGAGTGGCCCGCATGGTGTTGCCGCAGGCGTTCATCTCCAGCCCGGCCCTGGAGAATTCCGCAACGCGCTTTTCCATGTCGGGGTTGGCGCCCGACGCCTGGAACGCCTTGAGCGCCGGCCCGTGCACCACCAGCGCGATGGTGACGTGCTCCGGCCCGCCGGCGCCGTCGAAATGATTGCGGATATTGCCAAGCACGAAGGCAACCTTGTCGAGATCGGCCAGATGATAGACTACCTTCTGCCTGTCAGGCGCGGCTCGCTCGGCGGCGCCGGCACGCTTGATCGCGGCCGGCGTCATAACGCCGAGGGCGCCAAGCGCCGCGGTCAACAGGTTGCGTCGATGCACCGTTCGCTCCTTACTTTTTCAACGTCCGGGTCGCCGCCAAGTCCTTGCGGTCGGTGATCAGCGACTTGCACATGTCCAGTTTCGCGCGGTCGAGCCGGAACACCTTGTCGTCGGCGCCGCCCGACAAATCGAGCCCCTCGTCGTCCGGCTTGTTGTTGCGCCAGATACTGATGCGGTCGAGCCGCATCAGGGCGAACTTGTTCTCCTTGTTGAACTCGGCCGAAATTCCGCCACCGTCGCAGTCGACGCCACAACTGAGCACGACCTTGTCGGCCCGCGCTTCGATGCCGGGCGTGCCGCAATATCCGCTGGAGTCGAAATCGCCGGGCCGTTTGCTGAATTTCACCCCGAGCCGGAACGAATAGCTCAAATTCGGGCCGTTCTCGGACTTTTCCGCGGCGACCAGCAGCCTCATCGCGCTGACTTTCTGCAGCGGATGCCGCGCCAGATGCGCGCTGTCGTAACGGCGCACGAAACAAGCATAGTTCTTGTCAGGTGACACGGGACCGGCAAACAGCCGCGTCGCCAGGAGGTCCGGATCGCTGCCCTCCTGCTTGGCCTGTTTCGCATCTTGAGCCCGCGCGCTGCCGGCCGCGGCCAGCATGGCGATGACAAAAGTCAGAACGATCGAGCGCCGCACGATCACGCTCCCGGTTCGCCTCAGCCTAGCACGGCCGCTCCCCGGCGAACATACTAGGGTCTGGACTCACAACTTGATCCAGTAAAGTACGCCGACGAGCGTGATCGCGGCAAGGAAATTGCGGGCAAGCTTGTCGTAGCGGGTCGCGATACGCCGCCAATCCTTGATGCGGCAGAAGAAGTTCTCAATTTTGTGTCGCCGTCGGTAGAAGCGCTTGGGACAATAGGCTTTCTTGGTGGCGTTGCGGCGGTTCGGGATAACCGGCAAGGCGC
>JBPCQM010000175.1:0-5719 GCA_050998115.1 Pseudolabrys sp.
TATCATCGTTTCAGCTTCCACCACATTGACCACTTCTCGTGTCGACGCCCAAATGCTCTCGACTTTGCCGTTTTTGCGCGCGCGCGCAATCGAGTCCTGCATCAGCGGCCGATAGTCGTAGCCGAAATCGGCGAGACGGCCGGCGAATACGGAAACGCAAGCCGGCGCCCGGCCGTCAAGCGCCTCGATCGAGCGCTGCACCTGCTCGGCTGTAAAAACGGCGGTGACGTTGATTTTGATGCCCTCACCCGAGAGAGAGCGCACCGCATCGTACAGCGCTTCACCGCGCGTCGTTGTAACCGGCAGTTTGACGTAAACATTCTTGCCCCAGGTCGCGATGACGCGCGCTTGCGCGACCATTTCAGAAATATCGTCGGAGAAAACCTCAAACGAAATGTGCCGGTCCGGCACAGCCGTAACGAGTTCCTTGCCGAACGCGGCGTAGTCGCTTACGCCGGCTTTTTTCAGCAGCGAGGGATTGGTGGTAAAGCCGGCGATCCAGGGCTTCGCCGCCATTTCCAGGACCTGCGCCTTGGCGGCGCCATCGGCAAAAATCTTGACTTTCAGGTCGGAAAGACCGGGCATAAGCCGAAACCCTTATCCATTGGTTTTCGCGGCCGTTATGTCATCTCATAGGGCGACCGATCAAGCGTCGAATGAGGACTGCGCCGCAGACGTGATCGACGGTAATCAATTGTGATAACGGATTTTCTGTGAACGACACCGCGCCGCGTGCGGCTCATCAGTTGGCGGCAGTCTTGCCTGTTCGGCGCATCTCTTTATACGTCTGGCGACTTAGGCGCCTCCGGCAGCCCGGCTGAGATTTCGGGCGCTAAAAGCAAGGGCAGGGACGGGCTTATCGATGACGCTTCCTTCGCGCGACAATTTGAAGATCGCGGTGATCGGCCTCGGCTATGTCGGCCTGCCGCTCGCGGTCTATCTGGCGCGGCATTTTCCGGTCGTCGGATTTGATACCGATGCGACCCGCATCGAACAATTGCGGAAAGGCATTGATCGCACGCGGGAGCTTACCGCCGAAGAATTCTCAGGCGCCAAGCACATCGCTTACAGCGCCGACGCCAAGACCCTCGCCGATTGCAATTTCTACATTGTCACTGTTCCGACGCCAATTGACGACGCCAAGCGCCCCGACCTTGGCGCGCTGATCGCCGCCAGCCGCACCGTCGGCGGAGCGCTCAGCACGGGCAATGTCGTCGTCTATGAATCGACGGTCTATCCGGGCGTTACCGAAGAAATCTGCGTTCCGGTGCTGGAGCGAGAGTCGGGCCTAGTCTTCAACAGAGATTTTTACGCCGGCTATTCGCCGGAGCGCATCAACCCCGGCGATGAAAAACACCGCCTGCCCGACATCGTGAAGGTCACCTCGGGCTCGACGCCGGAAGCGGCTGAACTGGTCAATTCCGTTTATGGCCAAATCGTCACGGCCGGGACGCATAAAGCCTCGTCAATCAAAGTCGCCGAAGCGGCCAAGGTGATCGAAAACATCCAGCGCGACGTCAATATTGCGCTCATCAACGAACTGGCGATGCTGTTCAAGCAGCTCGGCCTTGAGACGCGCGAAGTCCTTGAGGCAGCAGGGACCAAGTGGAATTTCCAACCGTTTCGTCCCGGCCTGGTCGGGGGCCACTGCATCGGCGTCGATCCTTACTACCTGACGCACAAGGCGGAATCGGTCGGCTTCCATCCGCAGATGATCCTGGCCGGTCGCCGAATCAATGACGGCATGGCGTCTTATGTCGCTGGCGATGTGATCAAGACCATGCTCAAGCGCAAGCAGCGGGTCGAAACCGCACGCGTGCTGATGATGGGATTCACCTTCAAGGAAAATTGTGCCGACACCCGCAACACCAAAGTTGCAGATGTGGTGCGCGAACTCAAAGGCTTCGTTGCCGAGGTCGCGGTTTACGATCCGGTGGCGGACGCCGCACTGGCGCAACACGAATACGGCATTACGCTGAGCAACAAGTTGCCGCCCGGGCCGTTCGACGCCGTCGTTCTCGCGGTCAAGCATGACGAGATCGCCGGCATGGGCGAAGCTGCGGTGCGGAACTTGCTGACGCCGGACGGACTGATCTACGACATCAAAAATATTTTGCCCGCCGCCGCTAGCCACGCGCGACTTTAGGCGGCACGAGGACGCGAATGAAACTTCTGGTGACCGGGGCCGCGGGCTTTATCGGCTTCCATACCGCCAAGACTCTGCTCGACCGCGGCGATGAGGTAGTTGGCCTCGATAATCTCAACGCCTATTACGATCCTGCTCTCAAGGACGCTCGCCTCGCGCAACTCAAGCCGCGCAACGGCTTTCATTTCGTCAAAGCCGATCTCGAAGATCGCGCGGCGATGTCAAAGATATTTGCCGAGCACAGGCCGCAGCGCGTCATTCACCTCGCGGCCCAGGCGGGGGTTCGCTATTCGCTGACCAATCCGCACGAATATATCGATTCAAATATTGTCGGCTTTTTGCAGGTGCTCGAAGGCTGCCGGCACAACGGCGTGGAGCACCTAGTCTTTGCTTCGTCGAGTTCGGTGTATGGCGCCAATACCGACATGCCGTTCAGCGTGCACCAGAACGTCGATCACCCTCTCAGTCTCTATGCCGCGACCAAGAAGGCCAACGAACTGATGGCGCATACCTACGCCCATCTTTATCGGCTGCCCGTGACGGGCCTGCGGTTTTTCACGGTGTATGGCCCGTGGGGCCGGCCCGACATGTCGATGTTCCTGTTCACTGACAAGATCATCAAGGGGGAGCCGATCGACGTTTTCAATGAAGGCCATCTTTCCCGCGACTTCACCTATGTCGATGACGTCGTGCAGGGCGTGGTGCGTGCCTGCGACAGGATCGCGGCGCCCGACGCCGCCTGGTCAGGCGACAAGCCGGACCCCGCCACCTCGTCGGCGCCCTACCGGATCTACAATATCGGCAATCACTCGCCGGTGAAGTTGACGGATTACATCGCCTGCATCGAAAAGGCGGTGGGCAAGACCGCCAGAAAAAACCTGCTGCCGATGCAGCCGGGCGACGTCCCGGCGACCTGTGCCGACGTCACCGACCTCAAGGCCGATATCGGCTTCGAACCGAACACCCCGATCGAGCACGGGGTGAAACATTTCGTTGCGTGGTATCGAGACTACTACCGGTCATAGTGCCGGCGCCGACGCCGATAACTGTTTAGTGTTGACTCGATCCGGCCTGCCGCGCGAGTTTGCCGCCGATCTTTTGTTGATTTTTGACGTAGGAAATGACGATGCCTTCTGAAAAGCCCGATGTGTTGCTGGTTGGCGGCAAAAAGCCGATCTTCATGAAAACTTTGCAAGACAAGATGAATTTGCATGTGCTGTTCGACGCGCCGGATCAAGATGCCTTTATCAAAACCGTTGCCGACAAAATAAGGGGCGCGATTGTCGCCGGTCACGGCGCCATGAAGATCGACGCGGCTTTCATGCAACAATTTCCCAAGCTCGAGATGATTTCGAGCTTCGGCGTCGGCTACGATCACATCGACGCGAAATGGGCCGGTGCCCACGGCATTACGGTGGCGAACACACCCGATGTCCTCAATGAAGAGGTCGCCGATACGACGCTTGGGCTTCTGTTGTCTACGGTGCGTGAATTGCCGCAGTCGGAGCGTTATCTGCGCGCCGGCAAATGGCCGGCGGCAAATTATCCGTTGACAAAAACGACGCTGCGCGATCGCACCGTCGGCATGCTCGGCATGGGGCGGATCGGACAGGCCATTGCAAAGCGGCTGGAGGCGTTCGGCGTGCCGGTTTTCTATCATAGCCGCAAGCCGCAAAGCGGCGTACCTTACAAATACTATCCAAAGCTCGTCGATATGGCTCGCGATGTCGATACCCTGGTCATCATTGTGCCCGGCGGCGCGGCGACCCAAAACATGGTCAACCAGGAAGTGCTGGCGGCGCTCGGCCCAAACGGCATCGTCATCAATATCGCGCGCGGCTCGGTGGTCGACGAAAAGGCGCTGATCGAGGCGCTGAAGAACAAGATCATCATTGCCGCCGGTCTTGACGTTTTTGCCCAGGAGCCCGAGGTCCCCGCCGAACTCATCGCGATGGACAATGTCGTATTGCTGCCGCATGTCGGATCGGCGTCGGTGTGGACGCGCAACGCCATGGATCAGCGTGTCGTCGACAACCTGCTGGCCTGGGTGAACGGCGAGCCGCCGCTATCGCCAGTCGCGGAAACCCCCTGGCCGCCGAAACGCTAGCTGGATTTCGACGTCTCGCTTGTCTTGAGCGGCGGCGCGACGTCGGCGAGAACGGCGTACACCGCAGAGCGGTCGCCTGATTGCAGCGCGGAACGTAGCTTCGCAAGCCTGGCCTGCACGGTTTCGAGAGAGGGTTGCATCGGCCGCGCCGCGACGATTCCCGAAACACCGATGTCGAAGGTCGGCTCTTCGCGGGCGAAAAGAATTTCATTGAGCCGCTCGCCCGGCCGAATCCCGGTGAAAACGATATCGATATCGCGGCGCGGTTCGAGCCCAACCAACCGGATCATGCGTTCGGCCAGATCTACGATCTTCACCGGTTGTCCCATGTTGAGCACGTAAATCGCGACATCCGAAGCGGTCCGGCCAAGCGCGTGACCCGCGGCCGTCACCACGAGGTCGCAGGCTTCGCGGATCGTCATGAAATAGCGAACCATGTCGGGATGGGTCACTGTAACCGGACCGCCTGCTTCGATCTGGGCCTTGAATTTCGGCACCACCGATCCGTTCGACGCCAGCACATTGCCAAACCGAACGGCGACCATGCGGATCGGCGCCCGCTGCCCGTGACGATGCGTCGCGAGATCGGCGTCGAGCGCTTGGCAATACATCTCGGCGAAGCGTTTTGTCGCACCGAGCACGGAAACCGGCTCGATCGCCTTATCGGTCGAAATCATGACCATCGCCGCAGCCTGGGCCTTGACTGCCGCGTCGGCCACGTTGACCGAACCGAAAATATTGGTTTTCACGCCCTCCGCCCAATCCTTCTCCAACAGCGGTACGTGTTTCAGCGCGGCGGCGTGAAACACCAGATCGGGTTTGTAGTCCCCGATCAGGTGAAATATCCGTTCGCGGTCCCGCACATCGGCGATGCGGCCCTCAATGATCGATTTTGATCCCTTGGCATCGAGCCGTTCCAGCGCCGCATGCAGCGCCGGCTCAGAATTCTCAATAATAAGTATGCGCGACACGCCGAACGTGATGGCGCGGTCGCATATCTCCGCGCCGATTGAACCGCCGCCGCCTGTTACAACTACCGATTTGCCGCGCAGGAAGTCTTCCAGGCGGCCGTAATCGATGGTCGCCGTCGGCCGCAGTAAAAGGTCTTCGACATCAATCGGCGCAAGTTGCGGTGTTTCACCACTCCCCGCCAGCGGCTGCATACGGTTGATGGCGATGCCCAGCCGGCGCGCCCGCAACACCACGACATCCGGGTGATTGCTCGGTTCCATCGCGGATGGCGTCATGACCAGGCGCAGCACTCGCGTGCCAGCCGTCTCCAGCGTCTTGACCACGCTCTCGATGTCGTCAGGACGGCCTAACACTGGAACGCCGCGCAGCGCCTGATTCTGATCGGCATTTGAGGGAGAAAGAATACCAACCGACCGCATCTGGCGGATCGCCCCGCTCTCGATGCTCCGCAGAAAAACCTCGGCGTCGGCCGCGTTGCCGATGATGAGAATCGG
>JBPCQM010000194.1:0-3852 GCA_050998115.1 Pseudolabrys sp.
GTGCCGGCGCACGCGCGCTGGTACCTGCCTTGGCGCTACGGCCGCTGGCGCGGCACGCAATCGGCGCCCTGACTGCAAATTTTGCAATTCGGGTGGCAAATCGCGCGGCCTCGTGCCTATTGCCCGGATGACCATCGACCGCCAGACGGCGCTGCTGTTGCTTCTGCTGTCGGTGCTGTGGGGCGGCGCGTTCTTTTTCACCGGCGTGGCGTTGCGCGAGCTGCCGCCGCTTACCGTTGTGCTGGCGCGGTGATGTTCGGCGCCGCGCTGCTGCTGCCCTTTCTCAAAAGCCTCGGCGGCGCGCTGCCGAAAAATTTCGCCGGCTGGATGCCGTTTCTGGGCATGGGCATCCTCAACAATGTCATACAGTTCTCGCTGCTGGTGGCCGGCCAGACCTATATTTCCAGCGGACTTGCTTCGGTGCTCAACGCGACCACGCCGCTGTTCACCGTTTTGGTATTGGCATCATTCGGCGACGAGCGCCTCGCCGCGTACCGCATCGCCGGTGTCGTGATCGGACTGCTCGGCGTCATCGTGTCGCGCGGTCCGTCGCTCGATCAGAGCCACGACCAGACAATCGGCATCCTTCTGTGTCTCGGCGGTACGCTGAGTTACGGTTTTTCCGGACGGTGGGGCCGGCGCAAGCTCACCGGCGTTCGGCCCGTCACCTCGGCGACCTGCCAGTTGATCTGCTCCAGCATCATCATGCTGGTCCTCGCCTCGGCAGTCGACCGGCCGTGGCTGTTGCCGATGCCAAGCGCGGCCACATGGCTGTCGTTGCTCGGCATTGCCTCGCTGTCGACCGCGCTGGCCTACCTGGTGTTCTTTCACATCCTGAGCCGCTCCGGCGCCACCAATGTGATGCTGGTGACGCTGCTCATTCCGGTCGCCGCCATCCTGCTCAGTTACTTTGTGCTCAGCGAGCCATTGACCGTTCGCGAGATTGCCGGCGCTTTCATCATCGGCAGCGCCTTGATCGTCATTGACGGCCGGATATTTGCAATGCTGTTTTCCCGGCTGTTTTCCCGGCTGTTTTCCCGGCGGGCGCGCTGACCTCCCTGTGCTTGCGCGCTCAAAATCCCTGATATATCCCTGTGCCATAACGCTTACCTGCATTCGTAGGCAGCGAGTGAGCAAGGAGACTTTGCGATGGCGCAGACTGTCGCGCTGACCTTTCCCGACGGCGCACGCCGCGAATATCCCCAAGGCACCACCGGTCTCGACATCGCCAAGGGCATCTCGCCCTCGCTGGCCAAGCGCACCGTGGCGATGACGCTCGACAACGTGCTCACGGACTTGAACGACTCCATTGAGCGCGATTCGAAAATTGAATTCGTCAGCCGCGACGATCCGCGCGCGCTGGAATTGATCCGGCACGACGCCGCGCATGTGCTCGCCGAGGCCGTGCAATCGCTGTGGCCGGGAACGCAAGTCACCATCGGCCCGGTAATCGAGAACGGGTTTTATTACGACTTCTTCCGCAACCAGCCGTTCACGCCGGAGGATTTCCCGGCGATTGAAAAAAAGATGAAGGAAATTATCGCGCGCGACAAACCCTTCAGCAAGGAAGTCTGGTCGCGCGACAAAACCAAGCAGGTGTTTCGCGATAAAGGCGAGAGCTTCAAGGTCGAACTGGTCGACGCCATCCCCGGCAACGAACCGATCAGGATTTACAAGCAAGGCGACTGGTTCGACCTGTGCCGCGGCCCGCACATGACCTCGACTGGCAAAGTCGGCAATGCCTTCAAGTTGATGAAGGTCGCGGGCGCATACTGGCGCGGCGACGCCAACAACCCGATGCTGACCCGCATCTACGGCACCGCCTTCGCCAGGCAGGACGAACTTGACGGCTATCTGCATCAAATGGAAGAGGCCGAAAAGCGCGATCACCGCAAGCTCGGCCGCGACATGGACCTTTTTCATTTTCAGGAAGAAGGTCCCGGCACGGTGTTCTGGCATGCGCACGGCTGGACCATCTTTCAGGCGATCGTCAGCTACATGCGCCGCCGCCTCAAAGGCGATTACGCGGAAGTCAACGCGCCGCAGTTACTCGACAAGTCGCTATGGGAAACCTCCGGCCATTGGGGCTGGTTTCGCGAAAACATGTTCCAGGCGACCTCGGCCGGCGACGACACCGAGGATGAGCGCGTCTACGCGATTAAGCCGATGAACTGCCCCGGCCATATCCAGATTTTCAAGCACGGCCTGCGCTCCTACCGCGAATTGCCGGTGCGCATGGCCGAATTCGGCATCGTGCATCGCTACGAGCCGTCCGGCGCCATGCACGGCCTGCTGCGGGTGCGCGCCTTCACGCAGGACGACGCGCACATTTTCTGCACCGAAGCGCAGATGGCCGACGAGTGCCTCAAGATCAACGACCTGATCCTGTCGACTTACGCCGATTTCGGCTTCGAGGGCGACCTCACCGTCAAGTTGTCGACGCGACCGGACAAGCGCGTCGGCTCGGACGCCGCATGGGATCACGCCGAAGGCGTCATGCGCGACGTACTCAAGCGCATCGAGGCGCAAGGCCACAACCGCGTCAAGACTTCGATCAATCCAGGTGAAGGCGCCTTTTACGGGCCGAAATTCGAATATGTGTTGCGCGACGCCATCGGCCGCGACTGGCAATGCGGCACCACGCAAATCGATTTCAATTTGCCGGAGCGTTTCGAGGCCTTCTACATCGCGCCCGATGGATCGAAAAAGACGCCGGTGATGATCCACCGCGCCATTTGCGGCTCGATGGAGCGCTTCCTCGGCGTTGTTCTCGAGCACTACGCGGGGCACCTGCCGCTATGGCTTGCGCCGGTGCAGGCCATCGTCACCACCATCACCTCGGACGGCGACGACTATGCGAGCGAAGTCACCGCGGCGGCGGTGCGGCTCGGCCTTCGTGCCGAGAGCGACCTGCGCAACGAGAAGATCAGCTACAAGGTGCGTGAGCACTCGCTTGCCAAAGTGCCGGTGATGCTGGTGGTCGGCAAAAAGGAGGCAGCCGAACGCAGCGTTTCGATCCGCCGTCTCGGCCAGGAGAAACAACACGTGATGCCGCTCGATGCGGCGCTCAAGATGCTGGCCGAGGAAGCAATGCCGCCGGATCTGCGGGGCAGAATCTCGTAGCCCGGATGGAGCCAACGCGTCCGGCCCGATGACAGGCTCCACAAAATCCGGGATAAGATTCGCAGATGGTCCGATACCGGCGCAACTTCGTGCCAGGTGGCACCTAATTTGCTCGCTGCGGATTCGAGCGACGCCTAACGCTCAGCCGTACTTCGCTTCGAAAGCCTGATCGCTCATGGTGAGATAAATAATTCCCTCTATAAATCCGATGAACGCGGGAATGAAGGTCCAGCAAAATATCAAATAAAGTATTCCCTGGCCTACGCGACCCAAATAAAATTTATGAATTCCGAGGCCCCCCAGGAGAATGGCGAATAACGCCGCGGCAACTCTGTTCTTGCCGCCAGGAGTCGTAACGCCGATCACGCCGGGCGCGGGCAATTGCCGGACACCGCATTTCGGACAGATTTCCGCTCTTGCACTGATAACTGATCCGCAATCAGTGCAAAACTTTTCATTGGCGGCTCTTGATACTAGCGTCGACATCTGACTCAACCCCCATACTGGGATATGCCACTTTAGCGCGCGAACAATGGTGAAAGCCACTGTGTACTATGGTGGTGATGCTGTGCTGCCGCGGGTCGCAATGTAGCAACCGTAGCCCGAATGGAGCGCAGCGTAATCCGGGTCTCTCGTGCCAAACAATGCGGCACCAGGGGTGGGTGCTGTTGCCGCGTGGACTTGGGGGGGGCGGGAGAGAGTGTGGCCAGAAGGGGGCGGAGGTACGTC
>JBPCQM010000211.1:0-9247 GCA_050998115.1 Pseudolabrys sp.
GGGACATCGGAAATCATCTGGCCTGACACCGCGTCGGCCAACAGGCCGTCGAGTCGCTCGATCGCTTCGGCATCGGACATATCAAACGGCGCGACTCGCGTCCCCTGCGCGACGTCAGCGAGCGACCAATAGGCACGTCTGGTTTCGCGGCCACCGCGATCGATCGAAATGATCTCGCCCGGCATCAGCTTGCGGATACCGGCGTAAATCGTGTGCGGCGCCGGGACGTAACCGAATCGGAAAAAACTCGCGATTGACGCCGGATCGATCGGCCCGCAAGGCGCGGCCGCCGCCATCGCCTTTAGCTCCGAGGCGAACCGCACCGCGCCGCCCTCGACCGTATAGAACAATGGCTTGATGCCGAGCCGGTCGCGCACCAGATGCAGAACCTGCTCCTTGCGGTCCCACAGCGCGAAGGCAAACATGCCGTTGAGATTCGCCAGCGTGCGCTCGACGCCCCGCTCCGCGATCGACTCCAGGATTATTTCCGTATCAGAGGTGCCTCGGTACGCCTTGCCGGCGAGCTCCGGCAAACGAGCAAGCTCAGCCGCATTATAGACTTCACCGTTATAGGTGATGACCCAGCGGCCATCGGCGGAGGCCATCGGCTGCGCGCCGGTCGGCGTCACATCGATCACCGCCAGCCGGCGATGCGCCAAAGCGAGCCCGGCGTTTGGGTCGGCCCAGATACCAGAGCCATCTGGCCCGCGATGGGCGATCGCGTCGGCCATCGCTTGCGCGCGAGAGTTCAATGCGGCTGCATTTCCGGCCAGCGAGGGTGCAATTAGACCTGCGATGCCACACATGCGCTAGATCGCAGCACGGATTGGCGGCAAGTCTGCCGGCACGCCGCCGGCCAGCAAGGACCGATAGAATTCGTCATAGCGGCCGACGCACTGCTCGAGCGAAAACTCTTCGATAACGCGCGAACGCGCGGCAGCGCCCAATCTGGCGCGCAACCCCGGATCGTCAGCGAGGCGCAGGATTGCCTCTCCCAGTCGCGCTGGATTGCGCGGCGGGACGACGTATCCGTTTTCGCCATCGAGCACCGCTTCGGGATTGCCGCCAACCGCGGTCACGACCATTGGCAAACCCGCAGCCATGCCTTCGAGCACCGCGTTGGAAAAGCCTTCCTGATGCGAGCAAAGGATGCCGATATCCCCTGCCGCCAGCAGGTTCGGAACGTCGGACCGCGAGTCAAGAAACATGATGTTGCTGGCGATTGCGAGCTGTTGCGCTTGGGCGCGCAGCGCGGCTTGCGCGCCGCCATCATGTCCGACCAGAAGCAGGCGCCAATTGTCCGGCAATCGCGGCGCAATTGTCGCCAGCGCCGCCAATAAATCGGCGTGTCCCTTGTAGGGGATGAGGTTTGCAACCATCACCAAGACCAGTGCCGCCTCCGGCAAGTTGAGTGAATCTCGCATGCTCCGGCGGATTTTCTCGCGCGCGGCGCCGGTGGCAAAGGCGGCGATGTTGAGACCGTTGTAGATGAGACCAAGCCGCCTTTCGGAGACGCCCTCGCGCTCATGCAATTGCCGCACCACGCTGAGAGAATTGCCAAGGATCGCCGTCATGGCGCCGTGCAGCGACCGCTCGATGCGCGCGACAAAAGGCGGGTAACCGCGCTGATATTCATTGAGGCTGCGGCGACTCATCACACGGATCGGTACGGCTGCCAGAACCGCCAGCGGCGCCCCGATTAGATAGGCCTCGGGCAGGAAGAAATGCACGATGCGCGGGCGACGCCACAGCAATACTCCGAACAGATGAGCGGCTGCGACGATGAGAGCCGGTAACGCGCGCAGGGAAAATCCGCGGCCGCGGCCGATCCGCCGTGGCGACACTGTAACCGGAACGCCGCTGCTGGCGAGGTCGCGCCGCAGCGGCCCATCTGCCAGACTATAGACTGTGGCGTTCATGCCTTTTCCGCGCATTACCGGCACCACGGCAACGAGGTGCTTCTCGGCGCCGCCGATCTCGAGCGATCCGATCACCATCAAAATTTCAGGACCAGGAGCGGAGCCGTGCGCTGGCAGCAGTCTTGGCACTACGCTCATGTGGCCGCGCCGCGGCGATAAACATATTCATCGCAACCCGACCCAAATATGCCGGTCGAGTACGGCTTGGTATTGCTGCGAACGTAGGAAAAACCAAGCCGCGCCATCAGCTCGCGCACCTGCGAGGGGCGGATTGACTCATAAGGATAGCCGCCCATCCAGTCGTGCAGGTCGGTTTCATAATCCATGCCGCGCATGCTGTGATAGTCGGCAAGGTGCCGCCTGAAGCTCTTGCCTTGCAGCAGAAAAGCGAGCCGCAGAAACACGGTGTACAAGGCCCGTGCGCCCCGCTGCGACGAACGCGATGCGCCCGTATACCAGCGCTTTTCCCGCGTCCAAAGGCTGCACAGACGTGTCTTGCGATAGAGCGCGAAGGCGAACAGCCCGTTCGGTTTTGCTCGCGACGCCGCCTGGGCGATCGCTTCATGCATCGCACCGGTATGGTGCAGCACGCCCCAGGAATAAACGACATCGAACGTTCCGAGCGAACCGACAAAGCCGGAATCGAGTATCGACCCACGCGTTACCATCCACTGCTTGTCGTCGGGAAAATACCGCCGCCGCAGGATAGTCGCACATTCGACAGCGGCCGGGTCGTAATCGAAGGAACGCACGCTTGCGCCCAAACGCCGCGCGGCCAGTGAAAAAATCCCGCTACCGGAGCCGATGTCGAGAAACGACAGTCCCTGCATGTTGTCGAGCCCGATCAGCGCTTTAAGGGACTGCTCGGCCTCCGCAAGCCGGCGTTCGTCGACCCGATAAAGAAAGTGGCGCCAATTGTCGCCAAAGCCGAAGCGCAAATCTTCCGGCGCAGCACGCTCGCCGATGATTTCGCTCATCGTGTTCCCACACTCCGCATCAGGTCTTCGAGTTGTCGCATGCGATGATCATAGGTGTGGCCGGCCAACACATGTGAATGGGCCGCCCGGGTCACCACGGCGCGCTCGCCGTCGTCGCAAAAGCGGCGCAACACCTCATCGAGATTGCTGAAATCGGATTCGAGCGCCAGGTAATGACGATCGGCTTCAAGAATATCATTGAAGCGGCCGCGGAACATGATCTGGCAGGTCAGGGTGCCAGCGGCCTCGAAATGTCGCGAACTGATGCATTTACCGTAGACTTCGGGCCGCGCTTTGCCGGCAAAGAAGCGATTATGAATGTCAGGATAGTGCCGCGGATCGGCATTTGTCTGGTATTCATAGCGGCCGCCGGCGGCACTGAACGCGCGCAAGGCCGCGCGCCTTAGCCAGCGCGGCAGTTTGTAACCCAGCCGCATGACTGGCGAATCATTGGCGATTGCGACACCGGCCGTGTGTTCACGCTGATATTTGCGGATGGCGTTAACCGTGGCGTCATCTCGTTCGATGAACCAACTGCCAGCCTCGCTTGATACCGTGCCCTTGCACCGGTTCAAGAACGCCACCCAGCCGGCGCGATCGAAGCGTTGGTGAGAAATATCCGTAACGAGATGGCGCTCCCGCCCGATCGCAATGAAACGATCGGCGATGCGATTGCGATCATCGTCACCGATATGCGGCAGATAACGCGCCACCCGCGTGCCAAGATCGATCGACCGGTCTTTGGAACCTGCAAGCGGACGAAACACAGAAGCGTTGAGGGCGTGCGGAATCGAGATGACCCCGTCGCTCGCTACATCGCCGAACAAAAATTGTCCCGCCTCCTGCATTAATTGGGTCGCGATCCATTGCGGCGCGATTTGACCAAAGACCCGGCGCTTTGCCGTAATCGAACCGCCCGGCATGTTGAGCTCGTTGCCGACAAAGGTGATCAGCGGAACGCGGCGACTCGCCAGGGCGGTTACGTGCCGTTCCAGATGCATCGTGGTATCGCCGTTGGTCGAATGGAGCGCGATGACTGCGTCGGTCTCGCGCAGACGACGGCTGAGGTCGCGCGGCGATCTCAGAATATCGAATTCGGCCACATCAAAGCCGGGATGTGCCTTCAAAGCGTCGAGCCAGTCGTCGAAATAGGAAATCTGGTCGGTGTAACGAGCGTGCAAGGCGAGAACGCGAATACGGCTCTCGCGCATCAGGCTTCACGAGCCAGAATATCCGCGATCAGATCGGCGGCGTGCCCGTCGCCGTAGACGTCGATGTCGCGGCGTTCGGCATAGCCGGGGCCATGCCACAGCCGGTTCCAGCCAGCCTCCACGGTTTCAACCCATTCGGTGGCGTCGCGCAGCGTCACGCAGGGCTTGCGGTGAAAATACGCCTCCTTTTGCAATCCGCCGGAATCCGTCAGCACGCGGCGGCAGCCGGCCAACAGCGCGGTCATATCGAGATAGCCGACCGGCTCGATGATGCGCAGTGCCGAAAGATCGATGCCGCTGCGGGCGGCGGCAGCGCGGGTGCGGGGGTGGATCGGCAGCATCACCGGGTATTCGCGCGCCTGCTCGCTCAGATAAGCGACCACCGCCGCCAGCGCTTCCGGGGTGTCGGTGTTCTCAGCGCGGTGGACAGTGGCGAGGTCGAATTTGCCGGGCTGGAGCCCGAGGCGCGCCAGAATTGTCGAATGTGCGCGCGCGCGTTCGACCATGAGGAGGGTGGTGTCGTACATAACATCACCAACCAAATGCACGCCTTTCCGGATGCCTTCCGCGGCGAGATTATCGACCGCCGCCGGCGTCGGACAGAACAGCCACCGGCTCACGCGATCGGCCAGCACGCGATTGATCTCTTCCGGCATCGGACGAAACGAGCGCAAGCCCGCCTCAACGTGCGCAATCGGAACGAACATTTTCGCGGCGACCAGCGCGCCAGCCAGCGTCGAATTGGTGTCGCCATAGACGAGCACGACGTCCGGCTTCACTTCATACGAAAGCTTTTCCAGCGCGATCATCATGCGCCCAGTCATTTCGGCATGGGCGCCGCCGTGAATGTCGAGATGATGTTCGGGGCGCGGGATGCCGAGCTCCTCGAAGAACACATCCGACATTTCGCGGTCGAAATGCTGACCGGTGTGCGCTGTAATTTCACGCAAGCCTTGACGCTGACGCAGCGCACGGCTCAGCGGCGCCGCCTTGATGAATTGGGGCCGCGCGCCGATGACGGAGAGGATTGTCTTCACGATGTATAGCGCGCGACGTCAGGAACGCGGTTGGCATGGCGCGCCATGCATTGTTTGATGATATCGAGGTTACGCTTGGTCCAGTCGATGGTCGTCGCGAGCCCCTGCTCGAGGCCGGTATCGGCAATGAAGCCGAGCTTTTCGCGCGACTTGGTCGGATCGCCATAGCGCCGGCCGGAATTGTCCCAATCGCGCGGCGGCTCGACAGCCGCCGGCGTTGGATTTTTCGTCAGCCCATTGATCGTCGTGGCGAGGTCGATAATACGGGTTTCCAGACCGGTCGCCAGATTATAGGCTTCGCCCGGCTCGCCGAGCGCCGCGCAATGCAATAGCCCCCGGCACAGATCGCCGACGTAAATGAAATCACGGCCGTCCTGCCCGCCATTGATCAGCGGCAAGGCTTCCCGGTGCAGACTCTTGAACACGAAGGTCGGCGTGACGTTGCGCCAGACCGTGTGCGGCGTGCCGCGCCAGCGCCCAGCGCCCAAAATTTCGCGCGGACCATAGACGTTCTGGAAACGCGCCTTGACGAACGGCAGTCCCGCGCGGCGGAAGAAGTAATTGCCGTACATCTCCCCGACCAGCTTAGAGATCGAATAGGGGCTGTCATGGAACAGCTCTACCGGCGCATCCTCCGAAGTAGCCGCCGGCTCGTCACGGGTTTTCTTCGCGACCGCGCAACCGGCGGCGGCATAAACCACCTTGCGAAGGTCTTTGACCTTGCTCAGGTACCGGAACAGCTTGAGGCTGGTGATCAGATTATTGTCGTGGTCGGCCAACGGATCGGCGATCGAAGACTGATTGCCGTGATAGCAGGCAAGATGAAAAACATAATGGGTGGATGGCGGGAGCTGAGTCAGGATGCGGTCGTCGGCGATCGAACCTTCGATGAAACGCACCGACGGATGATCGGGCACGTTGATGCGGTCGGCCGAGAGCAAGTTGTCAACGATCACCACTTCCGACGGACTTGCCGCGAGCAATTGCTCGACAAGATTCGAACCGACAAAACCGGCGCCCCCAACCACAACGACGCGCGCGCCTTTGAACTGAGACTGCATCGTCATCTTGTGTTGACTCCAAAGGGCTTCACGGCTCGGATATAAAGACTCCAGCCCAGCACCCGCGCCGGCAGCGACCGGTTCGGCGAGCCGAATAATCTGGCGGCCAGGCGCGCGACGGGTTTGACGATGAAAAGTTGCTGCCAGGTGAGTTGGTTGAGATCGAAGCGGAAGTCGCGGAACCGGCCGAACAGGCGCGCCGCTTCGCGTCTGCTGTAGACCAGCGCTAGCGGGCAATCGACGCCGTCGTTCATATTGAGCGCCTGCTGCTGGGTCTTGCCGCGATAGACCGGATGCAGATAACGCAGCAGCCGCAGCAGCACGAGATTTTTCCAGCTATGGCGGTGATAGAGCATCGCGATCAGTTGCCCGCCCGGCTTAAGCACGCGGTGAATTTCATCAACCAGCGGCGCCGGGTTGGAAATATGGTGCAGCACCCCCATCGAGCAGACGATGTCGAAGGTCGCGTCCGGATGAGGCAGACGCTGGCCGTCAATCATGTCGAACCGCCCGTTGAGGCCGGCTAATTCGAAGCGCCGCTGGCTCAGCCGCACCGCGGTCGGCGTGATGTCGACGCCGCAGACTTCCGCGCCGTTACGGGCATAATGCGCCAGCACGTATCCGTTGCCGCAGCCGACATCGAGTACCTTAAGTCCGGCGGCGCTGCTGTAGCCGTGAATGAAATCCGAAAAGGCGTACGGTTCGCAATCCTCGCTCTCGCGCAGCGCATCGAAGGCGGTGAAATATTCCGCCGTTCCGCGATCGGCATCGATCGCCGCGGCCGCAACCGGGTTTTGGTCCCAGAACGCCTTGACGCTCGACAGCTCAACATCGCGCGTTTGTGGCATGTCGATCCAGATTCAGCGCGCGACCGGCGCTTTGAGATGGCTGAAGACGTCGGTGACGCCATGCCTATCGTACCAGGCCAACGTGCCGCGCACCGCCTGTTCGAACGGCACCGACGGCCGCCAGCCAAACACGCGCCCGGTTTCTGCGCGGTCCAGCACCACCGTCGCCACGTCGTCGGCGGCGGCGGGCACAATCGGCACCGGCTCGGCCAGCTTGAGGCCGAGATAAGCCACGACGATGTCAAATACTTGCTTGATCGAATGGCCCTCGCCCGACGACACGTTGAATACGCCGCTCGGCGCATCATCGGATAGCGCGAGGTCAATCATCGAGAGAAAATCCGCCATGTCGAGAAAATCGCGCACGGTGTCCGAGCAGAAGCATTTCTGCCCGGCCTTCAGCCGCTTATAAAAGGTCGGAATCGGGCCGATCACCAGCCGCGGCCCGGTCACATTGGCGATGCGCAGTGACGCGTAAGACAGGCCGGAGGCGGCCACCACTTGCTCACCGGCAACCTTCGAAATTCCGTAGCTGGTGAACGGCCGCAGCGGATGATCGGCCGGAATGGGTATCTGGTCAGTGCGCCCGTAACTCAGCGCGGTCTGGAAATTGAGGAAACGCTTGACGCCGTGGCGGCGTGCCGCGTTCACCACATGGATCGTGCCGACCATGTTGGTGCGCGCGTCCTCCACCCAGTCATTCGGATCCTTGTAGGACGCCGCGCTATGGATGACGTGGGTGGGCTTGAACGCGTCGAACGCCCGATCGACCAGCGGCTGATCGGTGACGCTGCCCTCCACCAAATCAATGCCGGCCTGTGCCGGCAGGTTGCCGCGCTTGCCGGTGGTGAAATTGTCGATCACCAGAATCTGGTGGCCGGCCGGCAACAAATGCTCGACCAGCGCCGCGCCGAGACAGCCCGCCCCTCCGGTGATCAGGATACGCATTTCTATTTCTTGTCGTGACGCAGGTGGGTGTAGCCGCCGTGCACGCCGAATTTCTCGTAGTAGGCGATGGCGGACGACACGGTTTCGTCAAGCGGCGTGAACTTGATCTCGCCAAAATCCTCGAAGGTATGCGTCGGATCGAGCAAAATTGTCGGCGCATCGTCCGGACTGATCTCGCGCACCTCGGGTTCGGGATATTCGTTGAGCCGCATCGCCTTGACGATGGCGTCGTAGAGCGTTCGGATCGCGATGTCGCCGCCGGACGAGAAATGATAAGGCCCGCGGCCCTTGCCGTCCGCAGCCTTGATCACCGTGCGCGCCAGGTCCTTGACGAAAACGAAGTCGCGGCGCGCGTTGGTGACAAAACACTTTTTCCCTTCGGTCAGGCGCTGAAAGAAAATCGGCAGCGGGCCGGAGACGTTGCGCGGGCCGATCACATTGGCGAGGCGGAACGTCACGTAGTCCAAACCGGAAATCGTCAGATAGTCCTCGGTCACCGTCTTCGAGATGGCGTAGGAGGAATTGGCTTGGTTTTTCGGGTGATCGAGCGGGATTGGGTTTTGCAACGGCTTCACGCCGTAGCAGAGCGCGGTCTGGAAGTAGATGAACCGCCCGACTTTATTGGCTTTTGCAGCCTTGATCAGGTTGGCGCCGCCGACAGCGTTGGCCATCGTGTCAGAGTACCAGTCGTCTGGATCCTTGTATGACGCCGCGGTGTGAATGAGGACATCCGGCGCGAAATCACCGATCGATTGGTCGACCAGCGGCTTGTCGGCGATCGAGCCCTCGATGAAGGTGAAATTCTGATGCTTGGGAAGATGCTCCGGCCGGCCGGTCGCATAATTATCGATCGCCACCACGCGGTCGCCCCGTTCGAGCAGCATCTCGACGACGTGCGACCCGATTTGACCGGCGCCGCCTGAGACAAATACTTTCATTCCCAACATCCTTTTTCGTTTTGACGTGTTTGACCGGTCAATGCCGCCCGGCTATTGCCGCGTCAACCGGTAGACGCCGCCTAGGCCGGCCGGCTTGCCCTGATAGAGCGGAAAACCGTCGGCGTCTTCGGTCAGGCTGCTCAGGAATGCGCGTTGCCGCTCCGGCAATCGGGAGTCTGCCAGCGCTTCCGGCCCAAGCTGGCGGTAATCCTCCCGCTCGCCGGGCACGAAATAACCGCCCAGAAACCAGCAGGCAAGCCCCGAATCGGCGACCCATTTGCTGACATCGGGCGGGCGCACGCAATGCG
>JBPCQM010000244.1:0-9997 GCA_050998115.1 Pseudolabrys sp.
AGCGCTTCCGGCCCAAGTCGGCGGTAATCCTCTCGCTCGCCGGGCACGAAAGAACCGCCCAGAAACCATCAGGCAAGCCCCGAATCTGCGACCCATTTGCTGACATCGGGCGGGCGCACGCAATGCGCGATCGGCGCCTCAAGATCGGCCGATCTCTCAAAGGCCTGTTCCGGCGTGAGGCCGGATTGCAAGCCGGCAACAATGAGGCGCTGATAGCCGATCGTGAGCTGAACATGAACGCTGTCCGCATTATACAACATGATGCGAACCTCTCCGCCCGGCTTCAACACGCGGGCGAGCTCCTGGAAGATCTTGTCCGGCCTCGACGTATGATGGATCACGCCGAGCGACTGGATATAGTCGACGCTCTGGTCGGCGAGCGGAATGCCGGTATCGCCATCGCGAATTTTGATGAATTCGACGAGATCACGTTGCTGCGTGTGCCAGCTCACGCGGGCGCGCGCCAGCCGGAGCGCGCGCTCCGAAATATCGATGCCGATGATCCGCGCCGCGCCGGAGAACTCGGCAAAACCCGCCAGATCGTTGCCCGGCCCGCAACCGTAATCGAGGATGGTCTTGCCGGTATGCGGGCCGTGCAGCCGCAGAAGCTGGCGCTTGTAGGGCCGGCCATCGGTCAGCAGTTCGATATAATCCAGCGAATCCTGCCGCTTGAGAAAGAAACGGCCACGGATGGTATGAGCCTGCCAGTGGCGGTCTACCGCATTGGCTTGCGCTGAGTGCGAGCGGTTGACGACCGGCGCCAGCTTGCGGCGCGCCGGAAACGTCACAACCGACTCGACGACGCCCCAAACCGCTTCTTCTAGCCGGCGCGACAGGCGGGTCGCCTGCATCGACATCCACAGGCCGTCGCGCCCGAGCGCCCGGCCGATAATGTTCACGAAATATGTGACGACTCGGCGCACGACGATATGACCTGTGATTGTACTCTGGCAGAGCGCTGCGCCGGCTATTTGACGCACTCAATATAGAGATCGAGACCGACCCAGCGCTCGAATACCGCGTTGAGCTTCTCTCTCGACATAAAGCGGGCCGGAGCGAAATCGCCGCCGATATTGCGCGGCGTCACCCGCACGGTACGGAAATGGCGGCCGAGAAACTGCCGGGCCTCGCCGGGGGAAATGAAGGTGGTTTCGGGCGCCGCGCTGCCCTCCTGGTTCATATCGTAGTTCTTGCGCAGTTTGACGTCGGCATTGGTCCACTCAAATTGCGGACGTAGCCGCCTTTGCAACGTGTCGCCCGGCGCCGCCTTCCAGTGCCGGTAAGACACGGCGCTATAGACCATGATCATCGCCTCGCCGCCCTTCTTGAGCACTCGGGCGACTTCAATCATGGCGCGCGCGAGATCCCCCGTGTGATGCAAGCAGCCAATGGTCACCACATAGTCGAAAGTTTCATCCGGATAGGGGATCGCCAGCGCGCTGCCCTGATGGACATCGGCCTCCCGGCCAAGCAGTCGCGCGCGATGCTGCGCCATTTCGACGGGGCCGTTTGCAATATCCAGTCCGTGATAGTTGGCGCCTGATTCCATCAATTTTTGCGCGACGGTGCCGTAGCCAAGACCGATTTCCAGTACCTTCTTGCCGCCGGCACGATCGAAGTGAATGTGGTCGTACAGATAGGGATAGAAATCGAAATACCAGTCGTCGAACTTTTTCAGGCTTTCGGCACTGTTGTCGGTAATACCGAGGGTTTTTGCCAATCCCGTGCCGCACAGCTCGTTCCAGAACGCGATGTTCTGCTTGTCGACGGTCTCGACGGCGCTAGAGCTTGCCATTTGCCATCCCTTTCCACTCGGAGGCCCGGTCATGGAACATCTGGTGCCACAACTCGAGACTGAGTAAGCCCCAAATCTTGCGGGAAAATGCGCCCATTGTGGCGACATTCTCCAGTACTTTCTCGGAATTCATGAATTGCCGTGCGCGCGCGGCTTCGCTGCGAAACACATCTTGCAGCAGACCCGACAGTTCGCCGGCGAACCATTCCTTCAATGGCACCGGAAAACCCATTTTGTCGCGACGTTGCATCAGCTGGCCCGGCAGCACGTCCTCGAACGCGGTGCGGATAAGATGTTTCATCTGCCCATCGCGGAATTTGACGTCGGCCGGCACGGTGGCGGCAAATTCGATCAGCGGATGATCGAGCAACGGCACGCGGGATTCCAGGCCGTGCGCCATGCTCATGCGGTCCTCTACATGCAGCAGCGCCGGCAGCAGGCACTTGAAATCGAAATGCGTCATCTTATCGAAATAGGCTTCCTTGCGCACATTTGACGGGTTGTTAAAGATGGTGCGGAAGTCCTCAAACACCTTGCCCTTGTCGAGCAAAGACCAGTCGACTTCTTCGCTCATATCGGCTGAGCGGTCGACCAACCGGTAGTAACGGGCGTCGAGTTCGCCAAACAGGCCCTCGCTCCAGAACTGCGACATCAGCGGCTTGTATTCGCGCAGCAGGCCGAGATTGGGAACGATCGATTCGATCGTCACCACGTAATGGCCGTTCCGGTAATTGCCGTCGACCGCCGCCTTGATGCATTGCTCGAAATAGGCCAGCAGATAGCGCGCGTAGCCGCCAAACACCTCGTCGCCGCCCTGGCCGCCCAGCACGACTTTGACGTGCTGAGCCGCGAGTTGCGACACCATGTATTGCGGGAACGAGCCCGGCCCGGCCACCGGGAAATCGAGGTGGTAGATGACCTTTTCGATGTTGTTGCGAAAGTCGTCGGCGGTGATGTCGACTTCATGCAGCGCGTTGCCGGCGCGTTGCGCGACCACCAGCGCGAACTGGCTTTCATCGTAGCCGGGATATTGCGTGAACTTGCCGTGGAACGACTGATTGTTTTCCGGGCTGATCTTCGCCGCCATCAGCGCCATCAGGCTGGAATCGATACCACCGGAAAGATAGCTGCCGACCGGCACGTCCGAGCGCAGATGCACGGCCACCGAATCGCGCATCAGTTCCTGCAGCCGTCGCACGAAATATTCCGGGGTGTGGTCGAAGTCGATATTGTACTCAACGTCCCAATATCGCTTCACCTCGACGCGGCCGTTCTCCACCACCAGCAACTGCCCGGGCAGCAGCTGCTTGACGCCGCGGAACAGCGTTTGCTCGCCGATCGTGTATTGGAACGTCAAATATTCCGCGAGCGCGCCGGCATCGGTTTCAATCGCCGGCAGGAACGGCACCAGCGCCTTGGCCTCCGACGCGAAATAAAGTCGGCCATCGACAATGGCGTAGTAAAACGGCTTGATGCCGAAGCGGTCGCGCGCGCACAGCAGGCGGCGCTTGCGCTGATCCCATAGCGCGAAAGCAAACATGCCGCGCAAATGAGCGAGGCATTGTTCACCGTAACGGTCGTAGGCGGCGAGCATCGTCTCGGTGTCGGACCGGCTCTTGAACGTCCAGTGCCCGCGCAGCGATTCCTGTAGCTCGATGTAATTGTAAATCTCGCCGTTAAAGGAGATCACCGTGCCGTTGTCGGCAATCATCGGCTGCGCGCCGCCGGGCGACAGATCGATGATGCTCAGCCGGCGATGGGCGAGACCGGCGACCCCGTTCGGGTCGACCCAAATGCCCTCGCCGTCGGGCCCGCGATGCTGAATCAACCGATTCATCAGTTCGAGCTGTCGATTGATTCGCGCGATTCGCCCGCCGTCGATCGAGATGATTCCCGCTATGCCGCACATTTTGTCGTTGTTACGCTCAGTTTTCTTGCTTTGCTTGGCTCTTGAGCAACCGGAATTGAACAGCGATTGACTTGACCCGGGCTTTTAGCGCGGGCCGGTGCTTTTTCGGCACGATCAACCGAGCCAATGCCTCTAAGACCAGATAGGTCTTAATTAAGGCTAGATAGGCCGTGCGTTTCGGATGAATGACGGCAGACAATACCGACTTGACGGCAGACAATACAGGGTTCTGATATTTTTTCGGAAAGAGGCTGCGAATGGTCCAGATGACGAAATTGAAAATGGTCGTTCGCGGACGCAGCCATAAAAAATCGTGCTTAAGGAACAGGAAAACCGACCACCGCTGATAGCGGGCCAACAGCCGATTTGACACCCGCGCAAATACGCTTGGCTTGGCCGGCAGCGCCGAACCGGCGATGCGGGCGGCACGAGACAGCTTTTTCAGGGCGTGGTCGGCCAAATCCCGGTCGAACTCTTCCACCATGTGGCGAAAACTGTAAGCGGGGTTGAGCGCAACCTCGTTATAGGCGTTGTCGATGATCTTCTTAGCTCTCGCCGGGTCGCGCAAAACAGCGACCACTTCGTCGATATTGCCGTGGTCGCGATCGAGCGGCACGGAGTGCCGCCAGGGCTCCAGATAGCCCGAATATTGCCCGGGATAGAGGATCATCAGCGTGCGCAGCGCCGCCGCCTCGAAACAGCGCGGCGAAATCACCCGGATGGCAAGCTCGCCGTCCCGCTCACCGAGGAACTTCGCCTGGATTTCAGCCGCGCTCTCGTTCGGGTGCTGCTGCTCGTAGGCGTCCATCTTCGGCGCCACGGTGCCGTCGAAGTCGATGAAGCTGACGCAGCTTTCGGTGCCCAGCACCGCCTTGCAATTCATGACGAAGGAAATCCACCTCTTACCGTAAATCCGGCGGCCTTCCTCGTGCTCGATGTCGCACTTCAGCAAATGGCGCTTTACGTCGCGCTTGAAGCGCTCGCCGATCTGCCACTTTTCCTGGCCGAGCGCTCCCAGCGATGCGAACAGCCGCCGGGCGCGATAACCAACATCGATCGTGCGCGCCTCGTAGTCGGGCACCCGAACCTGCGCCAATTGTTCCGGCACAAATCCGGTCAAAGTCGGCTTGCGGCGCACATGCTTGATGCAATCCTGCCGATAGATTTGATCGCGGACATCCTCGTTGATCACGGAATAGATCACGTCGACCCCGAGATCAGCCATCGCCGCCGCGGTGCGGTCGACGAAACGATATTCGTCCTGGATGAAAAGCACCTTATATCCGGCATAACGGCGCAGTTTTTCGGCAAATGAATCCGGCAAGTAGGAGTTGCCGGAGATCACGATCGAATAATGAAAGACCACGCAGTCGAAGACGTTCAGATCGATATTGAAATCACGACAGGTTCTGACATCCACGAAGCAGAATTTGTTGCTGCTGAAATCGGCAAAAGCGCCGAGATGATCGCGCACCGTGCCGACCCGATTGGCCAGGAAGTCGCAGATAATCAGAATATTGAGCGCGCCGGCCGCGCGGTTTCGATTGCCATCGATGCGCGGCGGCAGCGCATAAAATGATGGAAATCGCGATCGAACCATTCTGACAATCGGCAGAAGCGACCGCCTGAACCGGTACGCGATGATCGACGGCCAGGAGTATGTAACGCGATAATGGATCAACCCGTAACGCGCGCGCAGCTTTGCATAGTGCTTTTGAAATTCCGCTGCATAGTGCTTTTGCAATTCGGCGTATGTTTTTTTTGCGCGAATGATCCGATTCGTCTCGGGCGGCTTGAGGTTTTCCTGTTCCACCAGCCGGACGATCGCCTCCACGCCGGCCCACGGCAGTCGCTTGACACTATTCAGCAAATATCTTGACACCGGTTGACGGTCGCGGACCGCCAACTGGCGAAGTGCCTCGTCGATCGCTTTGACATAGGTCGAATAGCGCAAGGCGGGATTGCCGACGACGTGCGCGTGCGCCCGGTCGACTAGCTCCTGCAGATACCTGTCATCCTTGAGATGCTGGACGACCCCGGCCTCATTGGAACCATCACGCTCCAATGGAATATAATGCTTCCATGGCTCCAGCACCCCGCGGAAGTGCCCCGGATACATGACCAGCGCCGTGCGGCACAATATCGATTCAAAAATCCGCGGCGTGATCGTCCGGTGGACAACATTTCCCTCATAAGGCTGAACGGTCTTGGTCCAAATCTCATCCCAGGATGCATCCGGATGAGCAGCTTGGTATTGCCTCGCCGCTGTCTCAACGCTGTCATCAAAATCGAAAACCGAAACACCGCCTTCGACGGATAGAGCCGCCTTTCCCGACGTCAGGTGACGAATCCAGTCCTTGCCGAAAATTCGATCTTCCTCGCGCGTCTTGATGTCGACGGTCAGACCATTACGATCCGCAAGCCGCAATGCGTGATGCCCGATCTGCTGTTTTTCCCTCGCTGCCTTGCCATACCAAGGCGACAGCTCCTGACCGCGGTAAACGATATGGCGTGACCGCTCTGCGATCGACGGCGAGCTGATGCGCAGGTAACGCTTGCCGACGTAACCGGGCAGACTGCTGTAGAAACGCACGTCGCGCAGATAAGAATGGTGGTAGACGCGTGGCAAGTTTTCCAGCGACAACGACGAAAACACCGCGCCGACGCCGAGATCGGCCATCGCCTGAGTCATGCGGTCGACCCAGCGACATTCGTCCTGGATGATCTGGAGCTTCGGTCCCTGAAATTCTCGTATCAACTGCTTCACTGGCGCCGGGAGATAATATTCGTGAAGAATGGAAATCGAATAATGAATAATGATCGCGTCGACGTCGGCCCATTTCACCGACCAACCCAGCCGCAACTCGACCGGATTGACGACGATGATGTGATGCCTGGATTGCCGCCGGATTGCTTCGATGTGGTCGCGCACCGCGCCGATCGGCAGCTTGTCGTCGGCCAGCAGCAGCACCCGGAGCCGACGCCCCTTGCGCGTGGCAGCCGCCGCCACGGCGTCCGCGGCAAAAAACTGATTTGCCGTCGTGCCGGGCTGCACGAGATTTTCGGATAGCCGCTCGTACATCGCGATCGCCATCACCCTTCGCCAAACCCTTGGCCCAACCCTTGGCTAACGATTGCCTTGGCCGCGCCGACAATTTTGTCGCAGACCAGATCGAAATAGAGCGCGTGGCCGGCCGCGCTCAGGTGCAGACCGTCCGGCAGCAGCAGCGACGCCAGCCGGTCGCGCTGTCCGCCGGCGAAACGGTCAAACTCCGCCTCGATATCGATGAAATTCACCGCCGGACCAAGACCGCGCGCAACCTCGCGCACGATGGCGTTGTATTGCCGGTTGCTGGCGTCATAGGTGACATCGGAATGCGGAAATTTTTGGCTGTCGCGGGTGGTCGGATGGTTGTTGTGCAGGAACACGGTCCTGGCGCCGAACTTGACGCCGCGCCGCACCATCTCCTTCAAATTGGCGGCGAAGCCTTCCGGACTGACGCGCGGCAGCCCCTTGTCGGTCAGCCAGTAATTGCAGTCGTTCAAGCCGAACTGCACGATCAGGATATCGGCGCCGTGCGATTGCACGTCGTAGGGCATCCGTTCCAATGCTTGCCGGGTGGTCGAGCCGTTCACCGAGGCGTTGGTGACGATGATCTCGCGGCCCCAGCCGGCAGCGAGCTCGTCGAGCCGGCCTGCGACGCGCGTCACCCATCCGCGATAGAGCGACACGCCCTGCCCGACACAGATCGAGTCGCCGAAAAAGACGACGCGGACGGAACTTGCTTTGATCGAAGCTACTGGCACGGACTATTTCGAAAGGCGATCAAGCGGGACAACGATCCGTCGCAAACCGGTCACTATGCTTCGCAAGAAAGTCATCAATCGCACGCTCTTCGGCCTGATCAATTTTCCAACGGCGGCTCGGCGTCAAGTTGATCTGCGGCGCTTCTGAACGCGCCACCCGTCCGAGCATAGCCCCCACACGATTCAACTCCCGGTCAGGATTCTTTTGAATGTCTTCGTACCAGATTTCCAGCCACCGACCCGGCGCGTAACGCTCAAGATTTTGATGAATAGCTCGGTTAAAGGCGTACTGATTTTCGATTACCTGCACGCCGGGCGACAATCCTTGGAGTTGGTCTATGTTCGCTGGCGAAGCCGAATTCCAAGCTGTCGGATCGCCTTTTGTCTTGTATCGCGCATCGAGGTCCGATTTCGCCGCGTCCGCGATATCGCGTCTCGTCCAGATAAACCGGGCCTTCGGCAGGGCTTGCGCCAGATAAGGCACGCGAAAGCAATTCCAGGCATTCTTGATGACCAGGGGTGCCGCAAATAACGCGACGGTGGCACGAAGCGTATCGATGAAATGCTGTTCGAAACCGAAACGGATGGCCGCGCTTTTTAATGCCGGCGGATTGCCCATCCCGAACCAATGGATCATTAACGCCGAACCTTCGGATGGCTGAAACGGTCCGTCGGTTTTGCCAAACCGGCTTGCAAAGGCGATATCGACAGGCATCGATTTTTGCAACGCAAGGCCGACAATCGGCGTCGAAGCAAAGTGGTCATTGGTAATGTTGGCGATGTAGGGCAAACCGAAACGGCTGCAGAGCGCTTGATAGGTCAACGTGCTGCCGGTCCGCGGTGCACCCAGAATAAAAACAGCGTTCGTCTCCTCCGCAGCGCCATGCGCATCGGCAAGCGCGTCGAACAGCGCGCGCTCGATCGCGTTCGGCTCGATTGCGGCAGCAGCCGTCGAGGTCGGCGCGGCCATAAACGTTACTCGTAACCCCAGCGGCGCTGCAGATCGCGGAAGCGCTCGTTTATATCGGCCACGATCTTCGGCGGAAGATCCTCGCTATAGTTGCCATAGCCACCCCTGCGGAAGTGCGACGCTTCGATGTGGATTTCGAACGTCTTGCCCGACACTTTCAAATTCTCTAGTGCATTGTTCTTGATCGCTTCTTTCATGCGATCGACGTCGAACGGCATGCCCCAGCGCAGGACCAGCTTTCTTGTCTCATCCAGCGGATGATCCCACATACGCTCGTAACGCAGCACGGGAACACTGAGACGCGCATAATCGTCGGCGAAGCTGTTGATCTGGAACTGGTGGGTCGTGATCGGCAGGAACCAGTCGTAGTAGAACGCCTCGGGACTGTCATACTGGAAATCGCGCCGGGCGTTCTTGTAGCGCGCCGTTTGCGAGTAGTGGTAAAACGACGCAACCACGTCGCGCAGGTCGCGCACGATCAGTACGCCGTGAATAAAGTCGGTGCGCGCCTCGATTTCGGGCGAGAACGGTATGTGGGTGAGCCCGATGCCGCGAGCCTCGCGCTGATTGAACAAATTAATTCCCGGCATCTGGAAATAATCGGTGAGCACGGCCTTGAGCCAGTTATTTCCCGACTTCGGAAAGCCAAAGATGGCGATTTTGGCCGCCGGGTGGGCGTCCCACGTCAGGCCGTAGGAGCGGTCACCGCCATAGTCGGGCTCATTGAAGATCGGCGCGCGCGCCGGCACCTGAGCGGCTTCACCGCTTTGACTCTGATCGTCCTTCTTGCGGGCAAGCTTCGTCATTTTTCCCAGCCTGCTTAGATCCAAACTCATTGTCCGCTCGCGATCCGCCGCGCTGTTGCCGGCGCCACCGCGTCTTCGCCCTTGTCTTCGCCAATGTCATCACGTTGGCCGATCTGCCACTTCGCGTCGTGGAAGAACACAGCGGCGTCGCGGTAATCCAGCGTCCGGTAGATTTCGAAATCGAGAAAGCGCGCGACCAGATCGTAGCGGCCCTGCGGCACGCCGATATCGCGCTCGTCACTGGTGAGCACCGCGAAGCTGATGTAATAGCGTCCGGCGCCGAGCAGGCACGGGTTTAGCGTCATCGTCACGTCGCGCAGCACGCCGGGCCTGGCGCGAAAGCTGTCGGTCTCGCTGCGGATGCGGGTGATGCGCCTGCTGTCGAGCGTGAAGATCGTGATCTGGTAACGGCAGGCAAGATCCTGGTCGGCTTCGCAGCGCAACCGGGCGCGAAACTCGATGGCCGACTGCTCGCGAAACTCGTTGACCACCTCTCCATCGCTGTAAATGTCGATGCGCTCGAGCTTGATGCCGGGCTCGCTCGGCCAGCGGAATACCGCCTTGCCGTCGGCCAGCGTTGTTTCCAGCGCATCCGTTTGGGCGACGTCCTTGCTGGCGCGCGCCAGCCAAAAGGCGTCGCCGGGCGCCTTGCCGGTCTGAATCGGAACGCTGGAGCCAAGCCTGTTTTCGCTCATGGCGCGCATGTACAC
>JBPCQM010000018.1:0-7849 GCA_050998115.1 Pseudolabrys sp.
GCCAGGCCGCATTCCTCACTCGGATACAAGACCCCGGCAGCCTATGCCAATACACTCACCGCGCCGGAAGGCGTAACATCAGCCGAGGCTCTAACTGCCGCTGGATGAAAGTTCAGTGGCAGGTCAATCCGCTCTAAGTCATTTTTAAATCGTTATTCCGTTTGAACCTTCGCCCAGAATCACTATCGAAGTGACCTTGGGTTTGCAGAGCGAGGCTCAACCGCCAATGTAATGTCCGGGAACGCCAGTGGTCCAGACCGTAGATCAGACCACGGATTTCAATCGTGCGATGCAAGTGCCTATCACCTCGTCGATCGGCAAGCCCCACCAGCGGCTGGAAAATATTTCGACCTCAATATGGCCGTTGAAGCCCCGCGCCTCGACTTCGCGGCGAATGCGCGGGATGTCGATCACGCCGTCGCCCATCATGCCGCGGTCGTTGAGCATGTCGGTGGTCGGCACCAGCCAGTCGCAGACGTGAAAGGCCAGTAGCCGCTCGCGGCCGGCGCGCTTGATCTGCGCCGTCAGCTCGAAATCCCACCACACATGATAGACGTCGAGCGCGACGCCGACCGCGCCGGTCTTTTGCGGATCGAGGCGGTCGCAAATGTCGAGTGCCTGCCGCATCGTGCTGATGCAGGCGCGGTCGGCAGCGAACATCGGATGCAGCGGTTCGATCGCGAGCGGCATGTCGGCGGTGCGGGCGTAGTCGAGTAGCTCGGCGATGCTGTCTTCGACTTGCTGCTGTGCCGCCCAGATGTCCTTGCTCGGAGCGCTGCCGGGCCACGAATATTGCGGCAGCCCGCCGCACACCAGAACCAGGCAGGGCGCGCCGAGCGTCTTAGCCTCGTCGACGGCGCGGCGGTTGTCGTCGCGCGCCTCTTTTGCATGCACGGCGTCGGCGGTGAACTTGCCGCCCCGGCAATAGCCGGACAGATCAAGCTTGGCGTCACGTACCGCCTTAACCGCACGATCGAGTCCGACGGCTGCGACCTGGTCGCGCCACGGGTCGATGGCGCGGATGCCGTGGCGCGCGCATGCGTCGATGATATCGAGCAACGAGCCCTGTGTGCGCACGGTTGCCGTGTTGAGCGACAGCAGGCGGTGATCTTTCGACAGGTTGCGCACTAGGCGTCGAGGCCTCGCGCCGCAAGCACGGTGCGCATGCGCGATACCGCCATCTCCGGGTCGCGCAACAGGCTGGCCTTGTCGGCGAGGCGGAAAATGTCGGCGAGATGTAAGCTGGAACGCGCGCTTTCCTGGCCGCCGACCATCGTTACGTGGTCCTGGTGGCCGTTCAGGTAGGCCATGAACACCACGCCGGTTTTGTAGAAACGCGTCGGCGCGCGGAAGATATGCCGCGACAGCGGCACGGTCGGCGCCAGGATGTCGTGGAAGGTCGCAGTGTCGTTGGCGGCGAGGCTGGTCAGTGCAGCGGACGCTGCCGGCGCGATCGAATCGAAAATGCCGAGCAGGGCGTGGGAGTAGCCCTTGTCGTCGCCCGCGATCAGCTCGGCGTATTTGAAGTCGTCGCCGGTATACATCAGCACGCCCTGGCGCAGGCGGCGGCGCATGGCGATTTCCTTGCCCTTGTCGAGCAGCGAAATCTTCACGCCATCGATCTTGTCGTGGTGATCGTTGATGATGTCGACGGCAGTATCCATCGCGGCGTCGAGGTCGGCCGCACCCCAATAGCCGGCCAGCGCCGGATCGAACATGTCGCCGAGCCAGTGGACGATGGCCGGCTCGCGTAGGCTGCCGAGAATGCGGTCGTACACCTTGGCGTAGTCGTCCGGTGACTTGGCGACCCGCGCCAGCGCCCGCGATGCCATCAGCACGATGCGCCCGCCGGCGGTTTCGATCGCCTCGATCTGCTCCTCATAGGCGCGGATCACGTCGTCGATGCTCTTGGCATTCTGCGGGGCCAGCTGGTCGGTGCCGCAGCCGGAATACACCGTGCCGCCGCAGGCTTTGGCGGCGGCGACCGAGCGCTTGATCAGCTCCAGCGAGGTCGGCCAGTCGACGCCCATGCCGCGCTGCGCGGTGTCCATCGCCTCGGCGACGCCAAGGCCCAAGCCCCACAGATGCTCGCGGAATGCTATGGTGCGGTCCCAATCGATATCGCAATCGAGCCATGGATTGTTGTCGGCCTTTGGATCGGCGACGACATGCGCGGCCGCAAAAGCGATGCGATTGAGCTTGCCTTGGGAGCGCTCTGGAAAATTCCTCGGTTCGGAGAGATGAAAGTCCTCCGTTGTGCGATCGGCGCGTGGCAGCTTGATCGACAGTGCTTGCAACGGCTTCTGCGGTTTGTTCATGGCATCACCTCACAGCGCCGGAACGTCGACCCAGCGTCGTTCTTTCCAGCTTTGCGTCGCGGCTTCGACCAGTTGCAGGCCCTTGGCGCCCTCGCGCAGCGTGTATTTGTAAGGTTCGTCGTCGATCATGTGGCGGATGAGCATTTCCCACTGCACCTTGAAGCCGTTGTCGTAGTGCTTTCCATCGGCCACCGGCTGCCACGACGCGTAGAGGTCGAGCGTCTGCTTCTGATCGGGATTCCATACCGGGCGCGGCGTCGCCTCGCGAGGCTGCATCATGCAGTCATGCAGGCCCGCAATCGCCGAGCCATGCGTGCCGTCCACCTGGAAGGTGACGAGGTCATCGCGATACGGCCGCACGCACCACGATGAATTGACGTGGGCGATCACGCCGCCGTCGAGCTGGAACGTCGCATAAGCGGCGTCGTCGGCGTCAGCCTTGTACGGCTTGCTGTTCTCGTCCCAGCGCTGCGGGATATGTGTGACGCCCAGGCAGGACACCGCTTTGACCTCGCCGAACACATTGTCGAGCACGTAACGCCAGTGGCACAGCATGTCGAGGATGATGCCGCCGCCCTCGTCCGCCTTGTAATTCCATGACGGGCGCTGCGCCGGCTGGCCGTCGCCGGGAAACACCCAGTAGCCGAACTCGCCGCGCACCGCGAGCATGCGGCCGAAGAAGCCCTTGTCGCGCAGCGCCTTGAGCTTCATCAGCCCCGGCAGAAACAGTTTGTCCTGCACGACGCCGTTCTTGACGCCGGCCTTTTCGGCGAGCGCGCAAGCCTTCAAAGCCTCGGCGAACGTGGTGGCGATCGGCTTCTCGCAGTAAATGTGTTTGCCGGCGGCGATCGCCTGCTCGAGCAGCTTGGGCCGCATCAGCGTCGTCGCGGCGTCGAAGAACAGCTCATCATCCTTGTTGGCCAGCGCCTTGGTGAGGTCGGTCGACCAGCGTTCGATGCCGTGCTGTTTGGCGAGCGCCGCGGTCTTTTCGGCGTTGCGGCCGATCAGGATCGGGTCCGGCATCACCACGTCGCCGCTCTTGAGCTTGACGCCGCCCTGCGCGCGGATCGCCAGCACCGAACGCACCAGATGCTGGTTGGTGCCCATGCGGCCGGTGACGCCGTTCATGATGATGCCGAGACGCCTGGTGCTCACATGCCGTACTCCTTGACCGGTTGTTTTTGTTCGACGCGTAGGCCGATCTCGCTCGAACGCAATCCGCAGGCGAAATCGGGCGTCATCAGCGAGCGAGTCGAGATCGCGCCATCGCGGATCGCTAGCCGTATCCTGCCGCCGGATTGCTCGTACAGGTCGGGATGCACCGAGAGAAAGCCGTACGCTTCGGCGGACGGCGTGTCGGCGAAGCCATCGACATAATGATGGCCGTTGCGCTCGGCGTGGCTTAGTCCATGGAACGCCACCAGCGCGGTGTCCTGCTGGACGGCGAGCCCGGCCTGACAGGTGAGGTCCTCGGCGGTGATGAAGTAGTCACCGCCCCATTGCGCGGCGCGCGCGCCGTTGAGCAGCGATTTGTAAATGCCCTTGCAGGATTTCGAGGATACGCCGCGATAGCCGAGCCGCTTGGCGCGCGGGAACGCGTCGTAACTGTCGTCGGCCTCGTCGATGATGAAGCCGACCTCGCGGCCAAGGGCGCCGAGGTCGAAATTCCAGGTGTTCTCGCGAGCGAACGGCTGCTCGATATAGAGCAGGCGCTTCGCTAAGGACGCCAGCGCCTTGTCGGTTTTTATTGCGTCAAGCAGTGCACTCAGATCAGCGAGGCTCCGGTATTGCTCGTTGGCGTCGGCGGTGGCACGGCAATCGGTGTCGCCCAGCGCGTGTGTAATGTCCACAAGCCGCGCGCGGTCCTTGACCGGATCGCCGCACAGCTTGAGCTTGAAATAGCGGTAGTCACGCGCGGCGCTGCGAATGCTATCGAGCGTGTCGAGCATGCCGATCGTGTAACGCACCGCGACGCGGGGCGAGGGCGTCCGACTGCCGAGAAAGGCCGCGATCCCCGTATCGTCGAGGTCGCCGGTCAGTCGCGCGTCGAGCCCGGCAATATTGGCGCGCATGCCGGTAAAGAAGTCGATTTTGCGCGCGCGCAGTAGCGCGTCGAGAACCGCTTTGTCGATTTCGGCGGGACCGTAGGCGGCCGCCAGTGCCGGAATACCGGCTTTGCCGCAGGCGGCCACCTGCGGGCCGATGCAAGCGGCGTGTAAGCCAAACGCCGTATTGGGTGCGCGTTGCGCGAGATAGAACTCGCGCGCTATGGCGGCGGATTGCCGGAGCTGGTCGACCGTCTCATCCGCGGAGAGTTTCGGGTCCTTGTTGAACCACTTCGGCACCATCAGCTCGGCAGCGACGCCTTCGCTGTGCTTGCCGTCAACCTCGATCTCGACGTGCACGAATAGCTGCGGCGCTTCGTTGACGGTCACCGCGCCAAACCGGAACGGATGACGGAACGCGGTGCGCCGCTCGGAAAATTCGATGCTTTTCACCATGAGATCAGGTGCGGAACTTGCCGGCATGGGATCAATCGAGATGGGCGTCGGAGAAATGAGCGCGAATAGTTTGCGTCAGCGCGACAAAGACGGGGTCTGCCAAAACATCGAGCGCGCGTGGCCGCCGCAACGGCACCTCGTAAGCCGCCGCGATATTGCCGGGACGCTCCGACATCACCATCACACGGTCGGCGAGAAACACCGCCTCCGGGATTGAGTGTGTAATGAGCAGCACGGTCTTTTTGGTTTCGCGCTGAATGCGTTGCAGCTCGACGTTCATTCGTTCGCGCGTCATGGCATCAAGTGCGCCGAACGGCTCGTCCATCAGCACGATTTTCGGGTCATGAACCAGCGCTCGGCAGATCGAGGCCCGCTGTTGCATGCCGCCAGACAATTGCCAGGGATATTTGTTCTCGAAATCCCGCAGGCCAACCATTTTCAGCAGCGCATGCGCACGTGCTTCACATTCCTGCCGCGGCAGCCCTTTGACTTCGACCGGCATCATCACGTTGCGAAACACGCTGCGCCACGGCAGCAGCATCGCAGTCTGAAACACGATGCCGACGCCGCCATGCGGCTTGGTGACGGTGTGCCCCTCGACGCGGATTTCGCCGTCACTTGGCGGCAGCAGGCCGGCGATCATCTTCAGAAGCGTGGTCTTGCTGCAGCCGGACGGTCCGACCACGACGACGAATTCGCCGTCGCCGATGGTGAAATCGATCGGCCGCAGCGAAGGCACCTCGCCATCGGCCGTTCGATAGGTTTTCGAGACGCCCCGCAATTCAATGACGGGGCGTCTCGAATCCGTGTCGGCCACGATTTTCAGGCTGCTCGCGGCCATCTCGTCCTTACGAACCGCTGCCACCCGGCAGGTAGGAGTTGGTGTAGTAGTTTTTCAACTCGTCCTTCGCCTTTGCTTCAAGACCGCCATATTCGACCATGACGTCCACGGTGTCCTTCATGTTGGCGTCGGACACGTTGAATGGCCGGTTCTTCTTGCCGGACGGGTCCTTGTAGAGGGGGATCGTCAATTCGAACCCTTGCGTCAGCGTGTCGATCTTGCCGCCCTTGGGGTTCGCATTGAGGATCGCCTGCGCGGCGTCTTTCGGATGCTTGGAGGCTTCCTCCAGCGACTTGGTGGCCGCCGACATGAAGCGCTTCACCAGGTCTCCATTGTCCTTCAGCCAGTCCTTATTCACGATCACGCCGGAGGAGACCAAGTTGACGCCATAGTCGGCGAACTTGATCGGGTAAACGTCTTTGCCGGTAGCGTCCTTGATCTTCATGCTTTGATCCATGACGTAGCCGAGCAAGAGATCAGCCTGGCCGTTGATCACCGCGTTGAGCTTGGTGGTGGCGTCGCCCGACACGGTCTTGAAATCGCTTTCCTTGAGGCCGGTCTTTTTCAGGAACAGCGGCCAGATTTGCGACATCGAATCGCCCGGCGTGGTAGCGACAGTCTTGCCCTTGATGTCTTCCGGCTTCCTGATGTTTTTCTCGGCGAATCCCATCGCCGACATCGGATTGGTCTGCAACGCGACGCCAACGGCTTCCACCGGTGCGCCTTTGACGGCGGCGCGCATCATGGTTGGTACGTCGACATAGCCAAACTGCACGGTCTTGGCGGCGACAACCTGCGTCACGGTGCCGGAGCCGCGGCCTTCCTGAATATCGAGGTCGATGCCGGCATCCTTGAAGTAGCCCTTTTCCTTGCCGTAATAGAATGGCGCGTGTTCGCCGTAGACGTACTAGTTCAGCATCAGCGTCACCTTGTCGGCCGCGAAGGCCGGGCCGGCGAGCAGTACCGCGAATAGCGCCGCGAAAATCGATCTCAACATGGTTTCCTCCCGTTTTCGTTTCGATGATTGTCAGGCCGTAACGACGATGTCCTGGCGCTGACTGGCGTGCCAGGGAATGACGAGCCGTTCGATCACGTCGAGGATCCAGAACAGAACGACGCCGATCAGCGACAGAATGACCAGCGCGGCGAACATGGTCGGCAGTTCAAAATTGCCGATCGAGCGCTGGAGAACGAAACCGAGGCCATTGTTGGAGCCGACGAATTCGCCGACCACGGCGCCGACCACCGCGAGCGTGATCGAGACTTTTAGTCCCGCGAAGATCGCCGGCATGGCGTGCGGGAAGCGTACCATGCGGAAAATCTGAAGCCGGTTGGCTTCCATTGCACGCGCGAGATCGAGCATGTCCGGCTCGACCGACTTGAATCCCTGCACCGCCGACACGACCACCGGAAAGAAGCCGAGCATGAAAGCCGACAGCACCTTTGGAAACATGCCGAAGCCAAACCACACGACGAACAGCGGCGCGATCGCAATTTTTGGAATCGACTGCGAGAACACCAGCAGCGGGTAAATGTAGCTCTCGACGGTGCGCGAGCCGACGATCAGCACGCCGATGCCGATGCCGAACACCGCGGAGAGCAGAAAGCCTTGCACCGTCGCGACGGTGGTCGGCACCGCCTGCATCAGCAGTTGCGGGCCATCGGCCCACAGCGTGGTCAATACGTCTTTCGGCTTGGGGATCTGGTAGGGCGGAATGCGGAAGACGCGGATCGCGAGGTCCCATAAGATCACGATCAGAACGAGAAACAACACCGGCCGCACCCAAGCCGACTGTGCCACGCGCTGCAACAAACTGGCCCTGGACGTGGCCATTCGCTTCCTCCCGAATGCCCATCTTTTCGACGGTGCTAGATTTTAACCTTCTGGTTAAATTCTAGTCGTCCCGGCAAATCGCCGTCAAGCGCGTCTGCTGCCGCTGGCCGCAGCGCCGCCAGCACCAGATCCGTCATATGGGCGAGGCGTTTGGCCTTCGCCGGCTCGGACAAAAGGTCGCGGCCGAAGATGACGCTGAGCGTCGCGCTGTTCGATTGATAAAAATAAGATAGCGCCGCGATGGAGATATAGAGCTGCACCGGATCGATGCCCTTACGCAGTTCACCGCTCGCTGCGCCGCGTCGCAGAATGTCGGCGATCAGTGAAACCAGCGGCGAATGCATATCTTTGACCC
>JBPCQM010000024.1:0-9745 GCA_050998115.1 Pseudolabrys sp.
AAGGCCAACGAGATGCTGGGCGCCGTGCTGCTGTCGACGATCAATCTCGCTTACTACCAGGACCTGATACGCGGCATGCGGGAAGCAATCGACGCCAGACAATTTGCCAACTATCGTGCGGCGGTAAAAGGCAATTGGACTCGCGGCGATCGGGCCGCGCCTTAGGGACGCAAATGTCCACCATCCGCGACGACACCCTTTCGAGTATCCTCGCATCACAGCTTGCCGATCCAGACAATCACTGGGGACTCGGCAGCTTCGGCGCCATTGCGGAATTTACCCGTGATCGCGGCGAACCGGCGACGCTCGATTTGACCGGGCCGATGCTTTCGGCGATTACGCCACGCGGCGGTATTCGAATCGATACGTCGGTCGATGCGCGCGCTACGGCGTTTGAAACGGCGGCTGGCGCAAGCTGGAATCAGAATATCGCGCTCTGTTTGCCTCAAGATTCGGCGGCGATGAACGGTCGCGCGGCTTTGACTGAGCTTGGCTTTGATACTGACGCGTTGCGTGCCGCCGATAAGGCCGCAACTCTATTCGATCTCGGACTGGGTATTCCCCACGTCGATGCTTGCATTCGTATTCACGACCCCGCGGTCGCAATGCGACTGCGAGGCTATGTGGACCGCAATGTGTTCGCAGCCGAAAATGACGTGATGCACGTTATCCTCGTCGCCGCGCCGCATCGCGTATTCATCAGCCGTTGCGGGCGCGTTGAAGTCTATCAGCCAATCCCGCCACCGGATGGCCGCAGCCCTGAGGGGCCGCATACTCATGTGTTGCCAAAATTGCTGGCGCGCGACCGCACTCATGCAGCGACCGAGCCGATCCCGGAGGGGTGGGTGCCCTGTCTGTCGGTCTATCCGGCGCATCCCGCCAAAGACGCAAATGGCAGCGTAAAATTATTCGAACAGGAGCGGCACCAAACGTTTCAGTCATTGCTTGATCGCTATGGCCATCCACGGATGATCGCGCTGAAGAGGCGTGTCGCCGCCGCAATTGAAAGGCGCGAGCCCCCCGGCGAACTCGACGACGATGATCGTTTCTCAAAGGCCTGCGTGCGAATAGCGTTGCGTCAGGCGCAAGCTTCGGGCGTGGCGTCACCGGTGCTCGATCTGTGGCGGGCCAAATATGAAAGGCCCGATGCTGCCGACGCCAGCGATATGACCGGGTGCCATTGACGGCTGGCAAGGCGACGGCGCTCGACGTTCATTGTGCCGGGAAGCGGGCGTTCAAGCGGCGACCAGAGACGTACGGCGCTTATGCGCCGTCGTAGAGCCAGGCGACGCTGTCCATCGCTTGTTGCGGCGTGCGCGACGACAGCATTTGGTCGCGCAGTTCGGCGGTCGGCCCGCGGGCGTGATAAAATTCGCCATAGACCCGCGCCATGATCTGCACCCGCGCGGTGCGCAGGTAGCGCGCCTGCTGGTAGGCGTGCAGCGCCGCCGGAATATCTTCGGGTGAGGCGGCCACCGTTTCGGCGAGGCACACCGCGTCCTCGGTCGCCATGCAGGCGCCTTGCGCAAGATATTGCAGCATCGGATGCGCGGCGTCGCCGAGCAGCGCGACGCGGCCTTTGGTCCAGGTCTTGACCGGCTCGCGGTCGCACAGCACCCACATCCGCCAGGTCTCGATCCGCTCCAGCATCCGCAGCACCTCCGGGCGCTGCCCGGCAAAATGTTGCCACAACAGTTCCTTGCTGCCTTCGGTGTTCCAGCCTTCCTCGTAATGATCGGAATGAAACACCGCGACCAGATTGTAGAGCTCGCCGCGCCGCAGCGGGTAATGCACGAAATGGGTGCGCGGCCCCGCCCACAGCACGATGTCGGGCCGCCACAGATCGTGCGGCACCTGCTCGCGCTTGAGCACGGCGCGGTAGGCGATATGGCCGGACACGCGCGGCTTGCCGTCACCGACGATCCGTTCGCGGATTTGCGACCACATGCCGTCGCAGCCGATCAGCGCCTGGCCCTCGGCACGCTCGCCGTCGGTTAGTGTGACGCTGATATGGTCGCCGTGATCCTCGTAGCCCTGAACCTGCCGGTTATTCTCCAGCTTGATTAAGTTGCTGCCCTGACATGCGCGCAGGAACACGCCGTGGATGTCGGCGCGATGCGTGACCGCGTAGGGCTGCTTGAAGCGCTTGAGCGCGTCGTCGCCGAGCGGCATGCGGGTGATCAGCTTGCCGGTCAAGGCGTCGCGCATTTCCATGCCGGTCGGGGTGTGGGCGTCGGCCAGCACGGCGTCTTTCAAACCGATGCGTTCGAGCACGCGAAAAATATTCGGTCCGAGCTGAATGCCGGCGCCGACTTCGCGGAATTCAGGCGATTGCTCCAGCACGCGAACCGCAATGCCTTGCCGGCTCAGGGCGTAAGCGGCGGCCAAGCCCCCAATGCCCCCGCCGGCGACGATAAACGGCCGCTCGCCATTCGCTTTGGCCATGAATTTCCCTGGGACAGATTGAGAAGCGGCGGCCAGACTAGAATCCGCGGCGCCCTGCGCCAAGTCTGTTGTAACGGGACCGGCAAAAGAAAGACCCGCCGGCTATGCACCGGCGGGTCGGGGATTGGGCTAACGCTGAAATTACTTGGTCATCTGGCCGCGAATTTCACCGCCTTTGTTAGCGGCGGTGTGAACGTTGACGTACCACTTGCCGGCCATCAGATCGGCGGCCTGTTCGTCGGTCAAGGTGGCCGAGCCTTCGAACGGACTGGCATTCGGGCTGATCGGCACCACAACGCCGCCGTTCTTGCCCGGCTCGCCGGCATGGAAATGCGCCGCCGTGGCGGGACCGCTGAGACCGGAATAGTTGCCCTTCCAGGTCAGCTTCTTGCTGGCGCTATCGAAAGTCGCGGTCACAGCACCGCTGCCTTTGCTGTCGTTCGGCGGCACTTCGCTCGAAGCTTTCATGTCGGCTTTCATGTTGACCATGGCCGCCATAGCCGGCGACGCAATAGCCAGCGCGGTAGCGCAGGCGAGGGCGGTCATGCTGGACCGGAGAAAAGATGTCATAGGGCTCCTCCTTGAAATCGGCTGTGGGACAGCCTCATCGCGCAAACACCGTAGCGCCCCGCCTATTCCGCGGCAATTCGGATTAATGCGTCGCTTCGACGAAGGTGCGGGATTCCTGGCCGCAGGCGTCGCAAGCCCAATAATGCTGAATGGTGCCACCCTCGATGAATTCGGTCACTTCAGGCGCGATCAGCGCCTCGTTGCAGTGCGGGCAGCGTTGACGCGACGCAAAATAGCGCGAAAAGGCGGAGAATGCGGTTTGTTCGGTTGCCAGCCGCATGGTCGTCTCCTTTTCATCGGTCGCCCCCATGACGCGCTTCGTAAGCGGGCATCGTGGCGCTCGAAAGACCAATTGATGAAACTGTGGTGACGATACGGCGGGCGCGCAGCCTCAATCGTTAAAGCAGTTGGCGGTGGAGAAATTAATTGGTGAGCGCGCCGGGGCTCGAACCCGGGACCCCGTGATTAAAAGTCACGTGCTCTACCAGCTGAGCTACGCGCTCGTTCCGCGGGCTGTGTAGGGGCGCCTATAGACCGGGTCAATAGGCGCTTGCCGTAATGCAGGATTTGCGAGACGCTGAAATGCGGACATCGAGGATTTGAGAATGCCAATCGTCAATCGCGTCGCTGATTTTCACAACGACATTACGCAGTGGCGGCGCGATCTGCACGCCCATCCGGAACTGCAATATGACGTGCACCGCACCGCCGCGAGCGTCGCCGAGAAGCTCAAGGCATTCGGCTGCGACGAGGTGGTTTCCGGCATTGGGCGCACCGGGGTGGTCGGCGTGATCCGCGGCCGCAAGGGCGCCGCCGGCGCCGTGATCGGGCTGCGCGCCGACATGGACGCGCTGCCGATCGAGGAAGCCACCGGGCTGCCATACAAGTCGACAGTGCCCGGCAAAATGCACGCCTGCGGCCATGACGGCCATACCGCCATGCTGCTCGGCGCCGCGCGCTATCTCGCCGAGACCCGCAATTTCGCCGGCACCGCGGTTGTGATCTTCCAGCCCGCCGAAGAGGGCGGCGCCGGGGCCAAGGCGATGATCGAGGACGGTCTGATCGACCGCTTCGGCATCAACCAGGTTTTCGGCATGCATAATTATCCGGGCATGCCGGTCGGCAGCTTCGGCATTCGCCCCGGCCCCACGATGGCGGCGGCCGATTTCGTCATCATCGATATCGAGGGGCGCGGCGGCCACGCCGCGCGGCCGCACATCGCGGTCGATGCCGTGGTCGTTGGCGCCGCGATCATCACCAACATCCAGTCGATTGTGGCGCGCAACGTTGACCCGCTCAAATCGGCGGTGATTTCGATTTGCATGTTCCAGGGCGGCAATACCGACAACGTGCTGCCGCAAACCGTGCAATTGCGCGGCACCGCGCGCAGTTTCGATCCGGACGTTCGCGATCTGATCGAGAAGCGGCTGCACGAGGTGGTGGAGGGGACGGCGTCGGCGCTCGGCGCCAAGGCCAAACTCACCTACAAACGCAACTATCCGGTGCTATCCAATCATCCGAAGGAAACCGATTTTGCTGCGTCCGTGGCCAAGTCAATCGCCGGCGACGCGCAGGTCGACACTGACTTGCCGGCCATGATGGGCGCCGAGGATTTTTCCTTCATGCTCAATGCCAGACCCGGCGCCTTCATCTGGGTGGGCAATGGCGACAGCGCGGGCTTGCATCACCCGGCCTATAATTTCAACGATGAGGCGATCCCGTTCGGGACATCGTATTGGGTGAAGCTGGTCGAGACCGCGTTGCCGGCGTAACTCGCCGTTACGGCACCAGTTCGCGCTGTTCGCTGGACGGCGCCGGCGCCGAAGCAGGCACCTTGGCGACCGCGGCGCGCTGCGGCAGCAATTCGGCGAGCCTGGCATCGATCGCGCGCCAGGTGGCGAATTCATTGAACCGCGTACGCTCGACCAACGCCAATCCGGCCGCCGCCAGGAACGGCACGCTCTGAATCAACAGCACCACCGCGAAAATATTGATCTCGCGGATTTCCCTGACATTGGTCTGCACCAGCACGACGGCGCCGACAATCAACAGCGCGGCCAGCACCGCTTCCCACAGGGCGCGGAAGTCGGTGACCCGGCGCATGCCGCCCTTGGAGGTACGTGTGAAGGGCAAACGATCCTTGACGAGGCCATAGCCGACCGCGCGCGCCACCGTCCATTGCACTGACATCGCGGCAAACACTGCCCCGAACAAATGCCGCGCGGGAATCTTCACCCGCAGGCGATACAGCGTCAAAAAGTGCGCCACGGAAACGACGAAGCTCGCGATGATCGGCAGCGTCAGGATTTTATCGGGCACGGCGATATCAAGGAAGGCGACGACCGGCACCCAAAGGATGTTGAGCATCGCGACCACGACGCCGAGACCTTCGGCGCCCAGCCAATTGAGCCAGCCGAGCGCGAATTCGCGCTTCTGATCGTGGCTCAGGCGACTAGCGCCCGGCAGAAAGCGCCGCCAGTGCTTTTTCACGATCTGGAATCCGCCGTAGGCCCAGCGATGACGCTGCTTCTTGTAGGCCTCAAAGCTGTCGGGCAGCAGGCCATGGCCGTAGCGTTTGTTGGTGTAATGCGCCTGCCAGCCAAGTTCGAGGATCGAGAGGCCGAGATCGGTGTCCTCGCAGATCGTGTCGCTTGACCAGCCGCCGGCGGCGTCGAGCGCGGCGCGGCGGATCAGGCACATCGTGCCGTGCACGATGATGGCGTTGAACTCGTTCCGCTGTACCATGCCGATGTCGAAGAAGCCGGTATATTCGGCGTTCATCGCGTGGTGCATCAGGCTGCGGGCGCCGTCGCGGTGATCCTGCGGCGCCTGCACCAGCCCGACATTTGAATCTGCGAACAGCGGGACGAGGTCCTTCAGCCAGTCGGGCTGCACGACGTAATCCGCGTCGAGCACACCGATCACCTCTGCATTTGGCGCCGTGTGCGACAATGCAAGCCGCAGAGCGCCAGCCTTGTAGCCGGAGAGGTTCACGGCGTTGATGAATTTGAACCGCGCCCCGAGCGCCAGACAGTGCTCTTCGATCGGACGCCACAACGCCGGTTCTGGCGTATTGTTGACGACCACGATGCATTCGAAATTCGGATAATCGAGCCGCGACACCGCGTCGAGTGTCTGACGCAGCATGTCCGCCGGCTCGTTATGAGCCGGGACATGAATCGAGACTTTCGGCGCGTAGTCTTCCGGCGCCAGCGGCGGCGAACTGATCAGCCGCCGCGGCTTGCGGCCGAACGCGATTGCGGCGATCTCCTCAATGCGCGCCATGCCGATGATGACGAGCGGGATCAGGAGCAAGGTGCCAAGGCCAAGCGCGAAGGCAGCGCCGGCTACGAAATAATGCCCATTCCAGTAGCCGAACATGATGGCGAGCCAGGCGCCGACGCCATTGGCGGCGCCGGCAAGCAGCAATGCTTGTCCAACGCTGGCCCGGCTCATCGACAAGATCGGAAGCGAAAGCAGTACGCCGAGCAAGAGCGCGACGCCTGCGAGTTTCCAATGATCGGGATCGGTGAGAGTGCCGGACCAGGCGAATTTGGGTTGCCGCGAGGCGTCGAACAGACCCCAGTAAGGACCGACGCCGCCTTCGTTGAATTTCCACGGCTGGTCGATGGCTTCGACGATGTTGTAGTCGATGCCGTAGTTGTCCGCCTTGGCCGCGAACTCGCGCAACACATGCGCCTGTTCGAGACGGCCCGGATTGGCATTCTTGAGATTGTACCCAGCGCTTGGCCAGCCGAACTCAGCGATCACCACGCGCTTGCCGGGATAGGCTTGGCGGAGCTTGTCGTAGATCAAGATGGCTTGATCGACCGCTTGGTTTTCCGGGAAACCTTCCCAGTACGGCAGGATATGAGCAGCGATATAGTCGACCGCCGACACCAGTTCCGGATGTTCCATCCAGACGTTCCAGATTTCGCCGGTGGTAACCGGCACGCCGCCGGCCGAGCGCTTGACGCGCTGAATCATCGTGATGAGATCACTGGCTTTTTGATCGCCGCGATAAATCGTTTCATTGCCGACGATGATGCCGTTGACGTTGCTATGCCGCTTGGCGACATCGATTGCGGAGCGGATCTCGCGCTCGTTGCGCTCCTTGTTTTTGTCGATCCAGGCGCCAATCGTCACGCGCAGATTAAACTCGTTGGCGATGCCGGCCACTTGTTCGACGCCGCCGGTCGATGAATAAGTGCGCAGTGCGTGCGTCAGCGGCGCGATCTTGCGCAAATCGGCGCGGATTTGGTTGGGCTGCGCCTGGTCGCCGGACTCGGGGTTAGCCGAGCGCGCGAACGGCGCGTAAGAAACGCTCGCCAACTGATTATTGAAGTCGAGGGCAGGGGTTCGCTCGCGCGTCAAGGCCCACACCCCGCCATGCACGCACGCCACCAGGGCGATTACGGCTGCGACGGAACGCATACTCAAAACCAAATGGGGCAGGATTTCAGAACCCCGAACCCGTCCCCTGGGCTCGACCGAAACTCACTCTGCGGCAGTGCAGCGTAACTCGGCTTAAGGCGTTGACTCAAGTAGGAAACGGACATGGCAAATCCGAGGCACAAACATACCGGCTGACGAAAATCGCCCTCGTCAATCAACGTTGTTAGCGCGTCGTGGTTCCGGTGCCGGTGGCGGGAGCTTGCGCGGCGGCCGGCGGGCTCGGCGGCAGCGCCGGATCGATCCAGCAAGCGTGCACCCGGCCATTGAGACTTTCCTGCGCCTTGGGATCGATATTTCCTTGCTTGACCAGGCAGCGGAAGGTCGCCTGGATGTGGCCGCTCGGGCAGCCGAACCGGTCGTACAGGTCGAGATGGCGGAACGCAGTATCGAGATCGTCGCGCCAAAGCAGGCTGACGACGCGGCGGCCGAGCCAGACGCACTCGGGGTTGCCAGCCGGACCGGTCACCAGGCGGGCGGCTTCCGCAATTTCATCGATTTTTTTTTGGGTTTCTTTGGCGGCGTCGGCCGCCGGCTTCTGCTCCGGCGGTTTTGGCTCGCCGGATTGAGCGATCGCCGACGCGTGAAGGGCGATCAGCAAGGCCGCTCCGCCCGCCAGGGCGCTCAAATTACGCAAACTGAAATAACGCATCGTTTTGTCTGATTTACAGGTCCCGGCCTCGTGTGACGGCGGATTGGGTCACTAATACGGCATGCAATCCGTCGCCTCTCGCTGCGGATGTGGCCTCACCTGCCTGCATTTGTCCAGCACGGGACGCCGAAATGCTAAACGGCGGACAACTCTTGATCCTTCAACGAACCCGCCGCGACCTTGGCAGGCCGTCGGGTGCGGGATAAGCCGATGGTTTGATCAACCGAGCTAACGGCGGCAATGCGGCTGGCGCTTCTACTTTTCGCAGTTTCGGCGGTCGCCATCGCTGGCGTTTGGGCTTGGCTTGGCCAGCCCGTCGCCATGCCGGAAGCATCGCGCGGGCCGCCGGGCAAGCTTTTTTGCGTTTCCTACGCGCCATTCCGGGCCGGTCAGTCTCCGCTTAATCCGGCAACCCACATTGAGGCCGCTCAGATCGAGGACGATCTGACGAGGCTCGCGGCCATGACCGATTGCGTACGGACCTATTCGGCCGATTTCGGGCTCGAGCAAGTTCCCGAGATTGCGGCGCGCCACGGACTTTCGGTGCTTCAGGGGCTCTGGTTGTCTCGCGACGTCGAGAAGAACCGCGCGCAGATCGAAACCGCGATTGCGCTCGCCAATCGCTATCCCAAGGTGATCCGCGCCGTGGTGGTCGGCAACGAGGTGCTGTTGCGCGGCGAAATGCCGGCGCAGACGCTCGCGCAAACGATCCGCGCGGTGAAGGCGAGGGTGAGCGCCCCCGTCAGCTATGCCGATGTGTGGGAATTTTTGTTGCGCAATCCCGACGTCGCCGCCGCGACTGACTTCGTCACCATTCATATTCTGCCTTATTGGGAGGACTTCCCGATCGCCGCAAAAAATGCCGGCGCGCATGTCGACGCGATCCGCGCCCGGGTCGTGAGTGCCATCGCCGGCAAAGATATCCTGATCGGCGAATTTGGCTGGCCGAGCGCCGGACGCATGCGCGAAGGCGCGCTGCCGTCGCCAGCTAATCAGGCGCGGGTGATCCAGGACGTGCTGGCGCGGGCGCGGCTAGGCAACTACCAAGTCAATATTATCGAGGCGTTTGACCAGCCGTGGAAGCGCGCGTTGGAGGGAACGGTCGGCGGTCACTGGGGACTGCTTGACGATAGAACTCGCGAACCGAAATTCCGGTGGGGAGAGCCTGTATCAGACCATCCGCATTGGCTGTGGCAAGCCGGCGGTGGAATTATTTTCGCGGTTGGTATTTTCAGCGTGGCGTTCCGTACGCGAGGGACCGCGCCGGCGCTACGCGATTGGCTGGCGGTGGCGGGCAGCGCTCTTGCCGGCGGAATTTTTGTCGGCTGGACAATCGAAAACATCTCAATTGAGAGTCTGGGGATCGCCGGCTGGGGTCGTTCGCTTGCCATCGCCGCGACTGCACTGCTGGCACCGCCGCTGGTAGCAGCGGCGCTCACCTCCGGCATGACCGCGCCCAGCTTTGCCGACATTATCGGGCCAGCGAATCAGCGCACGCGCGATCCGCTGGCGCGCCTCTATGGTCTGGTGCTGATCGTCTTCACCGTTCTGGCAATCATGGTAGCGCTTGGCCTGGTATTCGATCCGCGCTATCGCGATTTTCCCTTCGCGCCGTTCACTATGGCA
>JBPCQM010000053.1:0-6622 GCA_050998115.1 Pseudolabrys sp.
ATCTTGCCCGGATTCATGATGTTCTGCGGGTCGAGCGCCCGCTTGATCGCCGCCATGACGTTTGTTGGATTAATCCACCGGAACAAGAACGCTAACCTCGCGCAATCGTCACTTGACCGCTGCTGAAAAGCTGCCAGATTCCGCAGCGGATGATGAATCTCGCTCGCTATATCGCGGTCTTGTTAGTGGCCATCTCGGTAGCCATGCTGCCGGTCAGCGCGACTGTCGCTAGCGCCAAACCAACAGATATGGCGGGAATGTCCGCTGTCGAAGGCATGGATTGCTGTCCTCGCGCCGTCAGCCCTTGCGACAAGGGGATGAATGACTGTCCTCTGATGGCGACTTGCGCGGTCACCTGCTTTAACTTCTCGACGACGTCATTTTCGGATGTCGATTTCTCGACAGTGGTGGCGACGCTCGGGCCTTCATCCCCGCGCAATCCATTTCAATCCCAACCCCGCAGTCCGCCTTTCAGACCTCCTCGCGTCTGACATCTCATAAACAACAGATGTCATCTGCGTGAGCATTCGCTCGCGCTGAGATGCATTCGGCTGCGCGGCTGCCGCCGCACACCGATAGTCGACCCATGAGGACTGAACATGATCCGGAAATTTATCCTGGCCGGCGCCGCCATCGCGTTCGCCGTGAGCCTGACTGCCACCGCATTCGCGGCTGCCGATGATTATGTGTTCGAGCCGGTAGAGGCGGAAATCAAAAAGGGCGATGATGCCGTCGTCTCCGTGCGGCTCAGGCACAAGACGACCGGCAAGCAGGTTACCGACGCCGTGATCGTGCAAACTCGGATCGACATGGCGCCTGAGGGAATGGCCGAAATGGCCTCGCCACTTGTAGCTGTGCCGGGCACCGAGCCGGGCGTCTATTCCTTCAAGACGGAGCTTTCGATGGCAGGCCGCTGGCTTCTTAGCATCGCAGCTAAAGTGCAAGGCGAGCCGGAAACCGTGACGGGAAAGATTACTTTTCGAGCGATGAAGTGACGCCATGCGCCGCCTCAAAGCAGTAGCACTCTTCGCGCTCGGCCTGAGCGCAGGCGTGGCGGGCGGGTATTGGTATGCCCATCCGCGCACCGGCGTTTCGCTCTCGGACGTCGCGGTCGCGTCGAACGTAGCGGCGGCCGAGCACAAGATAGTTTACTACCGCGATCCAAGCGGCGCGCCGTATTGGTCGGCCAAACCCAAGAAGGATGCGAGTGGCCGTGACTACGTCGCGGTCTACGAGGATGAGGTGCCTGTTTTTGGCCCGGGCGGCGAACTGAAAAAGGCGGCGCCTGTCCCCGCCACCTCCCGCACAGTTCGCTATTACCGCAATCCGATGGGCTTGCCGGACACCTCGCCGGTACCAAAGAAAGACTCGATGGGGATGGATTACATCCCGGTTTACGACGGCGACGACAAAGACGGCGGTACGACCGTCAAAGTCAGTCTCGACAAAGTCCAGCGCAGCGGCGTGAAGACCGAGTTAGTCGAGGAACGCACGATCATCCGTCCGGTCCGCGGCGTCGGCACCATAAAATATGACGAGCGCAGCTTGACGGTCGTGACCATGCGGGCGACCGGCTATATCGAAGAGTTGTTCGTCAATGCGACGGGGCAGACGGTTCGCGCCGGCGATCCGTTGTTTCGTATCTACAGCTCCGACATCCAGCTAGCGCAAGCTGACTTAATCGTCGCAGCCGGAGTAAAAGCTGCCCCGCTCCCCGCTGAAAGCTACCGGCCGGTCGAAGGAACGATGCAGCGACTGCGCAATCTTGGCGTGCCGGAAAGCCGTATCCAGGAGGTTCGCACAAACGGCAAGAATCTCCGCACCATCGACTGGCCATCGCCGGCAACCGGAACGGTGATCGAAAAGCGCGTGGTCAACGGTCAGCAAGTTACCGCTGGCGCCGAGCTTTACCGGATCGCGGATTTATCGCGGGTGTGGGTCATCGCGGAGGTCGCCGAGTCTGATCTCGCAAGCATTAAAATCGGCACGCCGGCGCTGATTACGCTGCGCGCCTATCCGAGCGCGCCGATCAAAGGGGATGTGGCGTTTATTTATCCCGATCTCAAACCTGAGACGCGCACCGCCCGCGTCCGCATCGAATTGCCAAACCCCGACGACCTCTTAAAGGTCGATATGTACGCTGACGTGGTTTTTCAGCCCGGCGCTGATCAGACCCCGGTCGTCGCAGTGCCAACCAGCGCCCTCATCGACAGTGGCAGCCGCCAAATTGTGCTCATCGCCAAAGGCGAAGGGCGGTTCGAACCAAGGCCGGTGAAGATCGGCCGTCGGGGTGATGGATACATCGAGGTAGCTGATGGGGTGCGCAAAGGCGAGGAGGTCGTCACTTCCGCAACATTCCTGATTGATGCCGAGAGCAATTTGAGGGCTGCGCTTCAAGCCTTCACGCAACCGGAGACATCGAAATGATCAGCGCTGTCATCCGCTGGTCGGCGCGCAATGTCTTCCTGGTGGGACTTGCAGCGATTTTCGTCACCTTGGCTGGCATCTATGCCGTTTCGCGTGTCCCTCTCGACGCTATTCCCGATCTGTCCGATGTCCAGGTGATCATCTACACAGAATATCCCGGTCAGGCGCCCCAAGTGGTCGAGGACCAGGTCACTTATCCATTGACGACAGCAATGCTGAGCGTTCCCAAGTCCCGTGTCGTGCGAGGCTTTTCGTACTTCGGCGTCTCGTTCGTCTACGTCATCTTCGAGGACGGCACCGACCTCTATTGGGCGCGTTCCCGCGTACTTGAATATTTAAACTCCGCCGCACGCCGCCTGCCGGCTGGTGTTTCGCCCAGTCTGGGGCCCGATGCGACCGGGGTTGGATGGGTCTACCAATACGTCGTGCGCGGCGCTCAGAAGAATCTCGCTGAATTGCGCACGACTCAAGACTGGTACATCCGGTACGGCATTGCGAAGTCCGAAGGCGTCGCTGAGGTCGCGAGCGTCGGCGGGTTCGTCAAGCAATACAGCGTGGTTATCGATCCGCGTCGTTTGCAGGCGCTTGGGATTCCGATCTCCAAGATCGCCGATGCATTGCGCGGCAGCAACATGGACTTTGGCGGGCGTACCGTGGAACTCGCGGAAACCGAGTTCGCGGTCCGAGGGCGCGGCTACATCAAAAATCTGTCGGATCTGGAGCAAATCGTCGTCAAGAGTGATCGCGGAGTACCGGTACTTCTCAAGGACGTGGCCCGGATCGAGCTCACAGCCGACGAACGTCGCGGCATCACAGAAATGAACGGTGAGGGTGAAGTCGTTTCCGGAATCGTTCTTCAGCGGTTCGGCGAAAACGCCCTGTCAGTCATCAAAAATGTCAAAACCCGTCTAGCCGAAATCGCCTCGAGCCTTCCGCAAGGGGTGACGATAGATTCTATATATGACCGATCAGACCTCATCTACCGAGCGATCGAAACCCTTAAACGCACATTGCTCGAAGAAAGCGCAATCGTTGCGCTCGTTTGCGTTGTGTTCCTGCTCCATATCCGAAGCGCGTTAGTGGCAATTATCACGCTGCCGCTCGGCGTACTGATCGCCTATATCTGCATGCATCTCTTGGGTTTGAGCTCGAACATCATGAGCCTTGGCGGAATCGCCATCGCGATCGGTGCGATGGTCGACGCCGCCATCGTCATGATCGAGAACGCTCACAAGCGGTTGGAGCGTGCACCAGAAAGCAAATCTAGGGTCCAAGTACTAATCGAGGCGGCCTGCGAGGTTGGGCCAGCACTGTTTTACAGCTTACTCATCATCACCGTTTCTTTTTTGCCAATTTTCGTGCTGGAAGCGCAAGAAGGAAGGCTGTTTAAGCCGCTTGCCTACACCAAAACTTTTGCGATGGCGGCGGGAGCGCTCCTGTCAGTGACGCTTGTTCCTGCGCTCATGATCCTGTTCGTGCGCGGCCGGATCATTCCGGAACACCGAAATCCAGTAAATCGCTTTTTGATTTGGCTCTATCGGCCGGTGATCCACACAGCGCTCCGGCACAAGGCGGCGACCATTCTGATCGCCGTCGCGTTACTGGCCGTCAGTGTATGGCCCGCCCTGCGGCTCGGCAGCGAGTTTATGCCGACCCTCAATGAGGGCACGCTTTTTTACATGCCGACGACGCTCCCAGGCCTATCGGTGACCAAAGCTGCGGAACTAGTGCAGACCCAAGACAAGACCATCAAGGCGTTTCCGGAAGTTGACTCAGTGTGGGGCAAGGCAGGACGCGCGGCGACCGCTACCGACCCGGCGCCGACCGAGATGTTTGAGACCATCATTAATTTGAAACCCGAGAGCGAATGGCGGCCGGGCGTGACAATCGACGGTCTCATCGCAGAAATGGACAAGTCGCTGCAGTTTCCTGGGGTGTCCAACGCGTGGACCATGCCAATTAAAGCGCGCATTGACATGCTTTCGACCGGTATCCGCACGCCGGTCGGGGTCAAAGTTTTGGGAACCGACTTGGTCGAGATGGAGAAACTTTCGCGACAGATCGAAGCGGTGCTTCGGAAAGTGCCCGGCACGACCAGCGCTTACGCGGAGAGGGCGATCGGTGGCTATTACCTCAACATCGACCCGGACCGTGCGCAGCTCGCTCGTTACGGTCTGATGGTCGGCGATTTGCAGAGCGTGGTGGCGATGGCGCTGGGCGCCGAACCGGTGACTACGACGGTGGAGGGCCGCGAGCGTTATACCGTCAGTATCCGATACCCGCGTGACTACCGCAGCGATCCGCAAGCCATCGCCACGCAGGTCCTCATTCCAATGACCGATGGCGGCACGGTGCCAATCGGCCAAGTTGCTAAAGTGTCCTTAGCCCAAGGCCCGGCCAGCATCCGCACTGAGAACGCACAACTCGCGGTCTATATTTTCGTCGATTTCCGCGATCGCGACCTCGGTGGTTACGTGGCGGACGCCCAAAAGGCCGTTGCTAGTGAGGTAAAGTTTCCGGCGGGCTATTACGTCACTTGGAGCGGACAGTTCGAATACCTAGAGCGGGCTAAAGCTCGCCTCCGGGTTGTCGTGCCGGTTACGATCCTCATCATTTTCATGCTGCTTTATCTTAACTTCCGCCGCGTCACCGAAACGCTGATTGTTATGCTCTCGGTGCCGTTCGCGCTGGTCGGCGGTCTCTGGTTGATGTGGTGGTTAGGCTTCAACCTGTCGGTTGCCGTGGCGGTCGGATTTATTGCATTAGCCGGTGTTGCCGCTGAAACCGGCGTGGTGATGCTGATCTATCTCGACAATGCAATGATCGAACAAAAAGCGTTGCGGGAGGCCGACGGAACAGCATTCACACATGACGATCTATATGCGGCGATCGTAAGCGGCGCGGTCGACCGCGTACGCCCGAAGATGATGACCGTTTGCGCCATCATGGCGGGCCTGCTGCCGATCATGTGGAGTCACGGAACCGGCGCCGAGGTAATGCAACGGATCGCCGTTCCCATGATCGGCGGCATGGTGTCTTCCACCTTACTCACTCTCATCGTCATTCCAGCGATCTACGCAGTCGTTAAAGGGATGGCAATTCGATCGCCGCGTCTGGCGCCGGTACTTCAAAAAATCTGAGCAAAAGGAATTATTTCATGATGAACAACATGATGAGCATGTCGGGCGGAATGTCATGGGGCATGGGCCTCATTGGACTTCTCGTAGCCCTCGTACTGTTCTTGGCGGTCGCGGCGCTGCTGAAATACTTGTTCGCACGCAAATAACGAATGTGAGCGGACAAACATAAAAAAACGCCGCTTGGCTATGGCGCAATGACCTTGCCGGGATTCATGATGTTCTGCGGGTCGAGCGCCTGCTTGATCGCCGCCATCGCCGACAGCGCCGGCGCGCCATGCTCGGCCAGCAGGTATTTGATCTTGCCCTGCCCGACGCCGTGCTCGCCGGTGCAGGTGCCGTCCATCGCCAGCGCGCGCTCCACCAGCCGCTCGTTGAGCGTTTCGGCCCGCAGAACTTCGTCGCGGTCGCTGAAATCGACCAGCATCGTCAGATGGAAGTTGCCGTCGCCGACATGGCCGACGATCGGCGCGACGATGTTGCTGTCCGCGATGTCGCGCTGGGTGGCGGTGACGCATTCGGCCAGCCGCGAGATCGGCACGCAAACGTCGGTGGCGATCATTTGCGCGCCCGGCCGCAGTGCGAAATTCGACATTGCGGCGTGATGACGCGCTTCCCATAGCCGGGTGCGCTCTTCCGGCTTGGTGGTCCAGGCGAATGGACCGCCGCCCTGCTCGGACGCGATCTCGCCGAACCGCGACGACTGCTCGGCGACCGAGGCTTCGGTGCCGTGGAATTCCACGAACAACATCGGCGTCTCGACGAGGCCAAGCCTGGAATGCATGTTGACGGCCTTGACCTGCAGCGCGTCAAGCAACTCCATCCGTGCAATTGGGATGCCGGACTGGATGGTTTCGATGGCGGTATTGCAGCAGGCCTCGACCGAGGGAAACGGACAGGTGCCGCTGGAAATCGCTTCCGGGATGCCGGACAATTTCAGCGTCAGTTCGGTGATGATGCCGAGCGTACCTTCCGAGCCGACGATCAGCCGCGTGAGATCGTAGCCGGCCGAGGTTTTCCTGGCGCGGCGCGCGGTCGACATCACCTCGCCATTCGCC
>JBPCQM010000114.1:0-14424 GCA_050998115.1 Pseudolabrys sp.
GCGGCCGGCTCGCCGCGGCACGTCTTTCGCACCAGCACCACGGAGCTGGCGCGCCTGGCCGGCGGCGAGATTGTAGATGTGAGAGAGGATTAGAAGAACAAGCCCGCCTTCGCCAAGCGCTATGGCGGACAGCCTTCGCGCAAACTGGCTTGCCAGTCGAAGCTCCGAAGGCGCGAAGACTGGAGCGGGCGAAGGGATTCGAACCCTCGACCCCGACCTTGGCAAGGTCGTGCTCTACCCCTGAGCTACACCCGCATCCGTAGAAAAAGGCAGGCGTCGCCGCCTGCCGCCAATGGCGCTCCTATAGCCAATCGGACCGCCCCTTTGCAACCGCGGCGAAAGCCGGCCGGCTGGACCCGTTAATATTGAGGTCGCTTGGCCCGGCGGCGGACGACAATGTCGGGGCCGTGCCAGCGCGGGTTTTGCTCGCAAAATCCCCGGTTGCCGCCAATGGTGTGCGGCCGGCATTGCTCGAACGAAGCGTAGGAGCAATCGGATTCCGTGCCGTCCATGCCAAAGGTGATGTTCAGGCACCATGGTCCCTCGCGCGACGCCGGAAAATAGTAGGCCGACGCCGCAACCGTCAGACCAAAAAACAGCGCCGCTGCGGGGATCAGCGTTCGCATCATGTATCGCATGTTGGGCTTCACCGGAATTGTCGCACCTGTCAGATTAACACACTTCACCGCCAAGGGTTGCACGCATTATGGCCTATACCCCGGACCAACTGTTTGGCTATCTCGACAGCCTTGGCATTTCGCACAACATCGTGACCCATCCGGCGTTGTTCACGGTCGTGCAGTCGCGCAGCTTGCGCGGGCAGATTCCCGGCGCCCACACCCAGAACCTGTTCCTGCGCGACAAGAACGGCGCGTTATTTCTGGTGGTGGCGCTGGAAAACGCCAGGATCGACCTCAAGACGCTGCATCATAAGCTCGGCGCCGGGCGGTTTTCGTTCGGCGCGGCCAATCTGCTGCGCGAGGTGCTCGGCGTCGAGCCGGGCGCGGTCACGCCATTCGGCGTCATCAACGACGCCGAATGCCGCGTCACCGTGGTGCTGGATGCGCCGATGATGGACCACGCGATCCTCAATTATCACCCGCTGACCAACACCATGACCACGGCGATTTCCCGCGCCGACCTCTACAAATTCCTCGAATCGACCGGGCATCCGCCGCGGGTTTTGCGGGTTTCGGGCAACGCCCCGGCAGGTTGACAACACGGCAATTGCAATCTCGCCCGCGATGCCCAATTAATCGGAAACGGAACCCGACGAGTATCCAAAGGGACCCAAAGGGACCTATGTTGCAGACCGGCGAAACTCCTGCGGCGCCCGCCGCCGATAGCCTGATCAAGGACACCACCACTCAGGCTTTCATCAAAGATGTGATCGAGGAATCCAAGCACCAGCCGGTGCTGGTGGATTTCTGGGCGCCGTGGTGCGGGCCGTGCAAGCAACTCACGCCGGTGCTGGAAAAGGCGGTGCGCGCCGCCAAGGGCAAAGTGAAGCTCGTCAAGATGGACATCGACAAGCATCCCGAGATTCCGGGCCAGATGGGCATCCAATCGATCCCGGCCGTTATCGCCTTCTCCAATGGCCAACCGGCCGACGGATTTCTCGGTGCGCTGCCGGAAGCGCAAGTGGTGGCGTTTCTCGAACGGCTGACCAAAGACAAGATCGGCGGCGACGCCCCCGATTTGCTCAAGGAGGCCGACGCGGCGATGGCGGCCGGCGACGCAGCCGGCGCGGCCAATCTCTACGGGCAATTGCTGACGCAGGACAATGGAAATGTCCCCGCGCTGGCCGGGCTGGCGCGTTGTTATGTGAAGACTGGCGCGCTCGAGCAGGCCAAGCAGACCTTGGCGATGGTGCCGGAAGCCAAGCGCAATAATGCGAGCGTCGCTGCCGCGCGTGCCGCGCTCGAACTCGCCGAACAAGCAAAAACGGTCGGCCCGGCCGATGAACTCGAGAAGAAAGTCGCCGCCAATCCGCTCGATCATCAGGCGCGGTTCGATCTCGCCGCCGCGCTGAACGCTTCCGGCAAGCGCGCCGAGGCGGCCAATCACCTGCTTGAGATCATCAAGCGCGACCGCAAATGGAACGAAGACGGCGCGCGCAAGCAATTGGTGCAGTTTTTCGAGGCGTGGGGGCCAACCGACGAGGCGACCTTGGACGGCCGCCGGCGGTTGTCCTCGATTCTGTTTTCTTGAGGCATTTCGCGAGCACGAAGTTCGGAGTGCGCCAATGCCGATGAACGCCGACTATCGCGGGCCGATCGACCTGCCTCCGGTGATCCCGGTGTTTCCGCTGCCGGGCGCGCTGCTGCTGCCACGCGGCCAAATGCCGCTCAATATTTTCGAGCCGCGCTACATCGCGATGATCGACGACGCGCTACGCGACGGCCACCGGCTGATCGGCATGATCCAGCCCGACACCAACCAATCCGGTTCTGCCGACAAGCCGCCGCTTTATAAAATCGGCTGCGCCGGGCGTATCACGCAACTCGCCGAGAGCGGCGATGGCCGCTACCTGCTCGAACTCACGGGCGTTGCGCGCTTTCGCATCGAGGAGGAATTAAAGGTGCTGACGCTTTACCGGCAGTGCCGCGTGACGTTCGCGCCGTTCGCCGACGATTTCATCGCTCGAAAAGGCGAGGACGCCGTCGACCGGGCGGCGCTGACCGGTGCGCTGCGCGACTTTCTCAAAGCCAACAATCTCAAGGCCGACTGGGACGACATCAAAAACGCCCCAAACGAGGCGCTGGTCAACGCGCTGGCGATGATGTCGCCTTACGGGCCGGCGGAAAAGCAGGCGTTGCTGGAAGCGCCCGACCTCAAGACCCGCGCCGAAATCCTGGTGGCGGTGACCGAGATCGAGCTCGCCAAGACAAATGCGTCGGGCGAGACGTTGCAATAGGGCGCGGTATAAAATCGCGACAATGCGGAGCTTGAGATGAGCCTTACCCCGCCTATCGATCAGCCGCCCGGCAGCACCGATCCCAAGCTGCTGGAAATCCTGGTCTGTCCGGTGACGAAGGGGCCGCTTGAATACGACGCCGCAAGGCAGGAGTTGATCTCGCGCAAGGCCAAGCTAGCGTTTCCGATCCGCGACGGCATTCCGATCATGCTGGCCGACGAAGCGCGGCGGCTCGACTAAACGATCATCGAACGGTCGACAGGGAAGGAATCGCAATGATGAAGATCTTGGGTCGCAACACCTCGTCCAACGTGCAGAAGGCGATGTGGGCGGTCGGCGAACTCGGCCTCGCGCATGAGCGCATCGACGTTGGCGGCGCATTCGGCAAAAATAAGGAGCCCGCCTATCTGGCGATGAATCCGAACGGGCTGGTGCCGACGCTGCAAGAAGATGACGGCTTCATCTTGTGGGAATCCAATACGATCGTGCGCTATCTCGCGAGCAAGCACGACAAGGAGGGCAAGCTCGAGCCGAAGGAGCCGCACGAGCGCGCCCGCGCCAGCCAGTGGATGGACTGGCAACTGACGGTGGTCGGTCCAGCGATCACTCCGGCGTTCTGGGGCCTCATTCGCACCCCGGCGGATAAGCGCGACATGGCGGCAATCAAAGGCTCGCAGGAAAAAACCGCCGACGCGATGAAGATGCTCGATGCCCAACTTGGCAAGACGCCATTTGTCGCCGGCAGTTCATTTTCGTACGGCGACATTCCGGCCGGCGTGATGTGCTATCGCTACCGCCAGTTGGTGCCGGGCCGCCCGCCGACGCCGAACCTCGACCGCTGGTATGACGCGATTTCGAAACGCACGGCGTTCCATGATCACGTCGGCAGCATTCCGCTGACGTAGAATTAATCCCGCTCATTCCCGAACGGAATTTGCTAAAGCGCCTCGCCGCGCAGCAGCTTCGGCACCTCGCCGGTGAAGCCGGCGGCTTCGCGGATGAACACCCGCTTGAGCGCGGGCAAGCGTTCGACCAGGCCGAGGCCGACGTCGCGCGCCAGCCGCAGCACGTCGGATTTATTGGAGAACAAACGATTCAAGCCATCGGTGGCGACGCCCATCGTCATGGTGTCGAACCGCCGCCACCGCTGATAACGCTCCAGCACGTCCGGGCTGCCTGGATCGAGCCCCAGCCGCGCGGCGTCGGCGATCACTTCGGCGAGCGCCGCGGCGTCGCGCAGCCCCATATTGAGGCCCTGCCCGGCGATCGGATGAATGACATGGGCGGCGTCGCCGATCAGCGCCAGACGGTCGGCAATGAACGCGCGCGCGGTGAAAAGCCCAAGTGGATAGGCGCGGCGTGCCGGGCCGGCCACTTCGATGTCGCCAAGATGCAGACCGAAGCGTTTTTCCAGTTCGGCGTGAAACTCGGCGTCGGACAGCGCCAACAACCTTTCGGCTTCTTGCGCTGTCTCCGTCCAAACAATTGATGACCGCTTGCCGGTCAGCGGCAAGATCGCGAACGGTCCAGCGGGCAGAAAATGCTCCTCGGCGCGGCCGTTGTGGTCGCGCTCATGCGCCACCGTGGTGATGATGGCGGACTGGCCGTATTGCCAGCCATGCGTCGCGATGCCGGCTTTTTCGCGCACCGCGGATCGTGCCCCGTCGGCGCCGACCAGCAACCGCGCTGACAATTGTTCGCCGCTCTTGAGCCGCACCGAGACGGCGTTTTCGCCAATATCGAAGTCTTCGACCGGCGCCGGACGCAAATCGACACCCGCCTCCCGCGCTTTCGCCACCAGCGCATCGATCAGATGCCGGTTCTCGATCATGTGGGCGAACGGCTCGCCTTCTTCCACCTCGCCGCCGAATGTCAAAAATGTAGGCCGCACCACGTCGTCGAGCTTTGAATCGGTCACCACCATGTCGAGGATCGGTTGCGCGTCGGCCGCCACCAACTGCCAGGCGCCGACGGTTTCGAACAGCCGCCGAGCCGCCGCGGCAATCGCCGAGGCGCGCATGTCTTTCGACCGCGGTGATGCCAGCGCCGGATCGGCGACTGTTACCGCGAAGCTGTCGCCGAGCCCCTGTCGCAACGCGATGGCGAGCGCCAGCCCGGCAAAGCCGCCGCCAGCGATCACCACGTCAATTGGCTTTCCCAGCTTTGGAGCCTGGTTTCCCTGCGCCATCGAAACGTGCGGCCTTCCTTGTCAAACGCGGCGCAGCATAGCAGGTTGAGGCCCGCTTTCATCGCGCCGGTTTTTCCATGTCCTCCGCCGTCCAAGCCCTGCTCGACATCCTCGACCTGGAACAGCTCGATCTCAACCTGTTCCGCGGCCGTTCGCCCGACGCCGGCTGGCAGCGCGTGTTCGGCGGCCAGGTGATCGGCCAGGCGCTGGTCGCGGCCGTGCGCACCGTTGAGGGACGCCCGCCGCATTCCTTGCACGCCTATTTTCTGCTGCCGGGCGATCCGAAAGTGCCGATCATCTACGACGTCGACCGCATCCGGGACGGCCGGAGCTTCACCACCCGTCGCGTCACCGCGCGTCAGCACGGCCATCCGATCTTCTCGATGCTGGCGTCATTTCACGTCGACGAGCCGGGCCTCTCGCATCAGGCCAAGATGCCGGACGTGCCGCCGCCGGACAAATTGCCGAGCGAAGCGGAGATTCGGGAAAAGATATTGCCGACCATGCCCGACCCGGTGCGGCGCTATTACGAGCGCGAGCGCCCGATCGAATTGCGGCCGGTCGAGTTCGAGCGCTATCTCGGCAAGAAATATCCGGAGGGGCAGTTCAACGTCTGGATCCGCACGACGGGGAGACTGCCCGACGATCCGGCGATCCATCAATGCGCGCTGGCCTACACGTCGGACATGGGGTTGCTCGATACCGCACTGGTGCCGCATGGCCGCACATTGTTCGAGAAGGAGTTCATGGCGGCGAGCCTCGACCACGCCTTGTGGCTGCACCGCCCGTTCCGCGCCGACGAGTGGCTGTTGTATGCGCAGGACACACCCAATCTGCAGGGCTCGCGGGGATTCTCTCGCGGGCTGATCTTCAAGCAGGACGGCACGTTGGTGGCATCGGTGGCGCAGGAAGGCCTGGTGCGCTTGCGCCGGACCGAGACCTGACGGCGCCATGAGAAGACTTTCGGCGCTGGCTTTCGCGATCGTCATCCTGCTCGCGGCGCCGCTGCATGCGGCCTCCACTAAACAGCCGCCGCCGCCGGGGGCGTTTCGCGGGGCGCCGGCGCAGTTCACCCGATTTTCAACCAAAGAATTAGTGCGCGGTTTTATGGCGCTGGCATTCGGCTCCGACTTGCGCGTCGGCGCCCGGCCGAAGGGCGTCCGCCGCTACCCCGGCGCTATCCGCGCCTATGTCGCGCCCGGCGGCAGCGCCGATCGGGTGGCGGCGATGCAAGCAGTGATCGCCGAATACGGGCAAAAAATTCCGAACCTCAAGCTTACGCTAGATGACAATCCGGAATCGACGGAAATCGTCGTCCACCTGATCGACGAAAAAGATTTCAAAACCGCGCTCGAAAATGCCTTCGGGCGCAAGACCGCGCGCGCCTTTGTCAACAAGACCGACCCGCAATGCATGACCAGCGTGAAGTCACAGGCCGATGGCGTCATCGTCCACTCGGAGAGCTTCGTCATCGTCGACCAAGGCAACGAGGTATTTCTTGACTGCGCCTATCATGAACTTCTGCACGCCTTCGGCCTGTCGAACCACGACCAGCGCAATCCCTGGACCACGCTGAACCAAAACCGGATGGTCGGTTATCTCACGGTCTACGACCGCGCACTGCTGACTTTGCTGTATGACCCGGCGCTGCGGCCGGGAATGACCGCCGCGCAGGTTCGCGCCAAGTTGCCGGAATTGATAAAGGGTCTCCACGTGGCCGGCGGCGCCCAGCCTGGCCGATAAGTCAATACGGCTCACTTTGCTTGCCCACGCTTTGCACAGGGGTTCGCTCGTGCGGCGTTGATACCGCTTAATTTTCGCGCCGGTTGCCGATAGCCTAGGCAAATGAGCCCCTGCCGGCGCTTGCCGGAACGGGTTTCATTTACGTCGGCTGCCGGGAAGCGCCATGAAGTACGTCGTCGCCGTCATCAAGCCGTTCAAGCTTGACGAAGTTCGCGAAGCCCTGACCCGCCTTGGCGTTCACGGCATGACCGTGACCGAGGTGAAAGGCTACGGCCGCCAGAAGGGCCACATGGAAGTCTATCGCGGTGCCGAATATGCCGTGAATTTCCTGCCGAAAGTTCGCATCGAGGTCGCGGTCGCCAGCGAGCAGATCGACCAGGTCGTCGATGCCCTCTCGACTGCCGCCAAAACCGGGCAGATCGGCGACGGCAAGATTTTCGTCACATCGCTTGAACAAGCGGTTCGCATCCGCACCGGGGAAACCGACACCGACGCGCTCTAGTCACCAGCAAGCCGGGGGGCTTACTCATGTTGAAGGCGTACCGACGCGCCGCACTCGCGGCCGTGGCATTTGCCGCGGCCACCACGCCGGCCTACGCGCAAACCGTCGCGGCAGCGGCAAAGATCGACGGCGCCGACACCGCCTGGATGATTGCCGCGACCGCGCTCGTCCTGATGATGACGATTCCCGGGCTGGCGCTGTTTTATTCCGGCATGGTCCGCAAGAAAAACGTATTGGCCACCATGGCGCAAAGCCTGGCGGCGACTTTTCTGGTTTCGATCCTGTGGGCGATCGCCGGCTATTCGCTCCCCTTCACCGGCGACGCGCCGGTGCTCGGCTCGCTCGACCGGTTGTTTCTCAGCGGCATGACGATGGATTCGATTTCGCCGCTGGCGAAGACGATCCCCGAAAGCCTTTTCATGATCTACCAGATGACCTTTGCCATCATCACCGTCGCGCTGGTCGCCGGATCGGTAGCCGACCGTTTGCGTTTCTCCGCCTTCCTTGCCTTCTGCGTGCTGTGGCTGTTCATCGTTTCTGTGCCAATCGCGCATTGGGTCTGGGGTGACGGATTTCTCGGCGCCGCCGGCGTGCTCGATTTTGCCGGCGGCACGGTGGTGCACCTGAACGCCGGCGTTGCCGGATTGGTCGCGGCTTACGTGCTCGACGCGCGGCGCGGCTATGGCAGTGAAAATTTGTCGCAGTTCGACCTGTCGCTGGCGGTGATCGGCACCGGGCTGTTGTGGGTCGGCTGGTTCGGCTTCAACGGCGGTTCGGCGCTCGGCGCCAATTCGCGCGCCTCGATGGCGATTGTCGCGACACACCTTGCGGCGAGCGCCGGCGCCTTCACCTGGATGGCGCTCGAATGGTGGACCCGCGGCAAGCCGTCGGTGCTCGGCATGATTTCCGGCGCGGTCGCCGGCGCGGTCTGTTTCTGGGCCTGCACCTGGCTCAAGCTCGTGGCTATGACGATTCCCTCGACGTGTTCGGGGTGCACGGCATCGGCGGATTCACCGGAACATTGCTGACCGGAGTGTTTGCCGCCGCGGCGGTGTCGGCGAGCCCGGAAATCCCGGGTGGCATTCCCGGCCTGCTCGAAGGCAACGGCCGGCAGGTGCTGATCCAGCTTTACGGAATCGGCGTCACCATCGTCTGGTCTGGCGTGCTGACATTCGTCATTCTCAAGATAATTGGCTTCATGATGCCGTTGCGCGTCAGCGTGGAAGACGAACGCCAGGGGCTGGACGCGTCGCTGCACGGCGAGGCGTTGCAGTAAACTGAACCGCCGGCGCCCTCGCTCATTATCCTTGGCTAATTATTATGCAGGCTTGGCGCTTCTTTGAGCGGGGCTCGAAGCCTGTGTTCCACGAGACCCCGGCCAAACCCGCTTAGTCCTTCTAAATCAGCGCGATACGCAAATTTCCGGCAACTGGCACGGCGTTTGATTCTATTTCCGAGACTGTGCCTGCGATCGTGCTTCGCGGGCCGGCTTCAGTGAAACGCCCGTGCTGCGCAAGACAACAAAACGGGCTCCAGCGGGGGTTGAACCCATGAAAATCGTCATGGCGATTATCAAGCCTTTCAAGCTCGACGAGGTGCGTGACGCGTTGACCTCGATCGGCGTGCAAGGACTGACGGTGACCGAGGTCAAAGGCTACGGGCGCCAAAAGGGCCACACCGAAATTTATCGTGGCGCAGAATACGCGGTGAGCTTCTTGCCGAAGATCAAGATCGAAGTGGCGGTAGCGAGCACGCAAGTCGACAAGGTTATCAGCGCCATCACCGGGGCCGCCAAAACCGGCCAGATCGGCGACGGAAAGATTTTCGTCTTCGATCTCGAGAACGCCGTGCGCATCCGCACCGGCGAGACCGCCGACGCCGCGCTTTAACCCCGCACCGCCAACGAATACCGACAGGAGTAACCATGACGTCCAGAAAACCCACCCGTGCGGGGCTTATCGCTCTCGCTCTCGGGGTCGTGCTCGGTCTCTTTCTTACAATCGCCGTCTACGACCAAAGCTATGCGCAAACACCGGGAGCAACTCCCACGGCTGCGGCGCCGCCGGCCGCGGCTCCGCCGCCGCCAGCCTGTGCGAACGATCCCGATCCCAAAAAGGCGGTGCTGGAAAAATGCACGCCAAATTCAGGCGACACCGCCTGGATGCTGACGTCGATGGCGCTGGTGTTGATGATGACCATCCCCGGCCTGGCGCTGTTTTATGGCGGCATGGTGCGCAAGAAAAACGTCGGCGACACCGTGATGACCAGTTTCGCAATCACCTGCATGATTACAATCATCTTCGCGGTCTGCACCTACAGTTTGGCGTTCACCGCGGGCTCGCCCTATATCGGCGGCCTAAGCCGCGCCTTTCTGCAAGGCATCATGAGCGACATCGGCACCGGCGCCGGCACACCGAACCCGCTGGCGCCGACGATTCCCGAAACCGTTTACATGTGCTTCCAGATGACCTTCGCCATCATCACGCCGGCGCTGATCGCGGGCGCGTTTGCCGAGCGCATGAAATTCTCGGCGATGCTTTGGTTTATCGGCATCTGGGCAATCGTGGTCTACGCGCCGATCGCGCACTGGGTGTGGGGTGCCGACGGCTTCATGTCGAACGCCAACTCCGACGCCGCGTTCAAGGTCCTCGATTTTGCCGGCGGCACCGTCGTGCATATCAACGCCGGCGTCGCCGGTCTGATGTGCGCGATCTGCCTCGGCAAGCGCCGGGATCCAAGCCCGCCGCACAACATGGTGCTGACCATGATCGGCGCGTCGCTGCTGTGGGTCGGCTGGTTCGGCTTCAATGCTGGCTCAGCTGTTACCGCGGGTCTGCAGGCCGGCATGGCAATGACTGTCACGCAAATCGCCACCGCCGTCGCCGGCTTCACCTGGATGCTGGTGGAATGGGTGATCCGCGGCAAGCCGACCGTGATCGGCATTTGCTCCGGTGCCGTCGCCGGTCTCGTCGCCATCACTCCGGCGTCGGGCTTCGTCGGCCCTGCCGGCTCGATGTGCATCGGCATCGCCGCCGGGGTGTTCTGCTACTGGGGCGTCACCGGCCTCAAGCGCATGCTTGGCGTGGACGACGCGCTGGACTGCTTCGGCGTTCACGCGGTCGGCGGCATCGTCGGCGCGTTGCTTACCGGCGTATTCGCCATCAGCGAATATGGCGGCACCGCGGGCCTGATCGAAGGCAACGCGGCGCAAATGATCAACCAGTTCGAGGGCGTTGCAGTCGTCATCGTCTATGACGCCATCGTGTCTTTGATCATCCTCAAGATCATCGACGCCGTCATCGGACTTCGGGTCGCCGACGAGGTCGAGCGCGAGGGTCTCGATATCGCGCTGCACGGCGAAGCCGTTCAATAGAAGAGCCAGCGGTAGGGGCGGAAACCCGGCGCTGTCCCTTCCGTCGAGGCCCCGGTCCCACAAGGACCGGGGCCTCTCTCGTTTCCGCTCATCTATAGGCGCGCATGCGCGGCCGGACCCTATTGGTTAACGGGGTCTTAACCTCGGATGCCCTAGTCTGCGCCAACCCTTGGTGCGCGGGCGCTTCCCGCCTTATCGCCGCGTTTTTTGCCGCATGCCCAAAAACCACGTGACCACAAATGCTCAGCGCGATTCCGTCGCTTCCGCCGTTGCACCGGCCGGCGGCCGCTCGCCCTTTGCGCGTTTGAACGAATTGATTGCCGGCATCGAGCCAGGCAAGCCGCCGATCAACCTGTCGGTCGGCGAACCGCAACATTCGATCCCGGGTTTCGTCGGCCCTCAGAGCGCCAAGCACCTGGCAGACTTCGGCCGCTACCCGGCCAATAAATGCGGCGAGCCGTTCCGTCAGGCTGCGGCGCAATGGCTCAGCCGCCGCTACAAATTATCGCGGCCGGTCGACCCTGAATCCGAATTGCTGGTGCTGGCGGGGACCCGCGAAGGCCTTTTCCTCGGTGTGGTCGCCGCGCATCGCTATGTCAGCGGGCGCGCCGGCAAGCCCGCCGTGCTCATTCCCAATCCGTTCTACGCAGCCTATGCCGCGGGCGCCGGCGCAGTCGGCGCCGAGCCGGTTTATCTTGCCGCGCGCAAGCACAGCGATTTCCTGCCCGATCTCGACGCGCTGAGCGAGGAGCTCCTCGCTCGCACCATTGTGTTCTTTCTCGCCTCGCCGTCCAACCCGCAAGGTGCCGTGGCCGATCGCCCCCACCTTGAACGGCTACTCAAGCTGGCGCGCCAGCACGGCTTTCTGATCTTCGCCGACGAATGCTACAGCGAGATCTACAGCAAGACGCCGCCAACCGGCATGCTGGAAGTCGGAGCGGATGATTTTTCCAATATCGTGATCTTCCATTCGCTGTCGAAGCGCTCCAGCCTGCCCGGACTGCGGGTAGGTTTCGCGGCCGGCGACCGCAAATTCCTTGCCGCCTTTATCGAGCTGCGCAATGTCGCCGCGCCACAGATTCCGGTACCGCTGCAGCATGTCGCGGTCGCGGCCTATGCCGACGAAACGCACGTCAAGGAAACCCGTGCGCTTTATTCGGCAAAATTCGATCTCGCCGACCAGATCATCGGCAACCGCTACGACTACAAGCGCCCGGCCGGCGGGTTTTTTCTCTGGCTCGATGTGCGCGATCACGGCGGCAGCGTCGAGGTGACACGCCGGCTATGGCAGAACGCCGGCGTGCGTGTGGTGCCTGGCCAGTATCTCGCCCGTGAGCAGCCGGACGGATCCAATCCCGGCGCTGACTATATCCGCGTCGCCATGGTGCAAGACAAGCAAGCAACCGCCGAGGCGCTGCATCGCCTCGTCGCGGAATTAGGCTGAGGAGCAACAATGTCCGCGATCGATCGCAGCCTCGATGCCGTCGCCTTTGTCTCGGATCATTTCCGCGACATCCTGCGCCGTCGCCTGAGCGAGCTCGCCGGGCTCGCTTTAATCACGCTGGCTTTGCTTGCCGCCATCGCGCTGGCAACCTGGTCGGTGCAGGACCCTTCGCTCAGTCACGCCACCAACACGCCGGTGCACAATCTGTTGGGCACCACCGGCGCCATCGTGTCCGACCTGCTGATGCAGTTGGTCGGGCTGGCGGCGGTGGTTCTTCTGCTGCCGGTCGTGCTGATTGGCTGGCGTCTGCTGGCGCATCGCGAGTTTGGCGCCAGATGGCGGCATTTGTGCTGGCTACCCGCGGCGCTGCTGGCGGCGGCGTTCGCCTCCTGCTTGCCGCGCAGCGCGCATTGGCCGCTGCCGAGCGGCCTCGGCGGCGTGTTTGGCGACGCCTTGCTCGGCATTCCAGGCTTTGTGCTTGGCGCAAAGCTGCACGGGTTTGAGCTGTTTATCGCTGCGCCCATTGTTGGCTGCGCAGCGTTGGCCTTATTGATCTTCGGAGCCGGATGGCATTGGCCGCATAACGCCGAGCGACCGGCCGCCCGCCGCGTCGAACCGCGTTTCGAGGACGACGACCTAGAGGCCGACGACGATTCCGGCCCGGCATGGTTCGGCGCGATCGCTCACGCGCTGCTCAGCGCCAAGGCGCGGATCGGCCGCTGGATACGCAGATCGCCGCGGCTGGCGCCCCGCACGGCAACGCCGATACGCGGCGAGCGCAATGAGCCGCGGCTCGACCGCAGCGATCTTCGCATTGCCGCCGCCCCTGAGGATTTCGAAACGGAGGAAGCCGACGAGAAGGCGCCAGCCGCGCCGCGGCGGCGCGTCGCCACTCGCGTCAGCGCCCGGCGCTCGACCGGCGGCTATCAGTTGCCATCGCTCAGCCTTCTGTCGCAGCCGCGCTCGATCGAACGCCAGACGCTGAGCAACGACGTGATCCAGGCCAACGCCACCGCGCTGGAAAGCGTGCTCGGCGATTTCGGCGTGCGCGGTGAAATCATCAACGCGCGGCCCGGCCCGGTTGTCACGCTGTACGAGCTGGAGCCGGCGCCCGGTATCAAGTCCTCGCGCGTCATCGGTTTGGCCGACGACATTGCGCGCTCGATGAGCGCGATCTCGGCGCGCGTCGCGGTCGTTTCCGGGCGCAACGCGATTGGCATCGAACTGCCCAATCCTGGCCGCGAGAAGGTTTATCTCCGCGAATTGCTCGACGTCGACGACTACAACGAAGCCAATGCCAAGCTGCCGCTTTGCCTCGGCAAAACCATCGGCGGCGAGAGCGTGATCGTCGACCTCGCCCGCATGCCGCATCTCCTGATCGCCGGCACCACAGGTTCCGGCAAATCGGTCGCCATCAACACCATGCTGCTGTCGCTGTTGTACCGGCTACGGCCCGATCAATGCCGGCTGATTATGGTCGATCCGAAAATGCTCGAACTCTCCGTCTATGACGGCATCCCGCATCTGCTCACGCCGGTGGTGACCGACCCGAAAAAGGCCGTGGTCGCGCTAAAATGGGCGGTGCGCGAGATGGAAGAACACTACAAGAGGGTGTCGAAGCTCGGCGTGCGCAATATCGACGGCTGCAACATCCGTCTCGCCGAAGCGAAAGCCAAGGGCGAGACGCTCGCCCGCACCGTGCACACCGGCTATGACAAGGAAAGCGGCCAGGCGATCTACGAGAAGGAAGAGCTCGATCTCGAGCCGCTGCCTTATCTGGTCGTCGTGGTCGACGAGATGGCCGACCTGATGATGGTGGCCGGCAAGGACATCGAAGGCGCCATTCAGCGCCTTGCGCAGATGGCGCGTGCTGCCGGCATCCACGTCATCCTCGCCACCCAGCGGCCGTCGGTCGACGTCATTACGGGCACCATCAAGGCAAACTTCCCGACCCGCATTTCCTTCCAGGTCACCTCGAAAATCGACAGCCGCACTATTCTCGGCGAGCAGGGCGCCGAGCAACTGCTCGGCCAAGGCGACATGCTCTATATGGCCGGCGGCGGCCGCATCAGCCGCGTGCACGGGCCCTTCGTGTCGGACGACGAAGTCGAAAAGGTCGTGCGCCATCTCAAGTCGCAGGGCGCGCCGGAGTATCTCGAGGAGGTCACCGCCGGCGGCGACGAAGAGGACGAAAACGGCAACGTTTTCGACGCCTCCAGCATGGGCGCGGAAGGCGGCGACCTGTTCCAACAGGCGG
>JBPCQM010000125.1:0-12723 GCA_050998115.1 Pseudolabrys sp.
GATGGCCTTGATGTTGTTTGGAATGAGCGGGTTTGCCCCGCCGTGGCCCCGCGGCGCAAGCGCGGCCTCGGAACCTTGGTAATCGAACACAATCTCGTGCGCGCTCTTAACGCGGAAGTGAACTGGCGCTTCGATCCCCAAGGAGTGCGCTGTGAAATTGGGCTTCCGCCGGCTCACGTGGTCCGAATGGGCTGAACCGGCGCCATTTGGGACAGGAACAACCTGGCGGCTTCAGGCTTGAATTGGTGGATACGGAGTTCACCAATGCGCGCTTTCACAACCTACATCCTGGCGGCTCTTTTGTTCGGCATCGTGCTCGATTTTGCTGCGGCACCCGTGGGAGCCACGTCGAACATGTGGCCGAATGCCGAAAGCGCGAGGTCGGTGGGTACCCAGATTGTTAATCGCGGCGCCAAGGCGGATCGGCTTCAGATAACCGTCAAGAGGCAGAGCACCCAAATCAAGACGGTGCGCGAAGTTACGCCGGAGGCGGCGCCGATGGTGCGTTCGGTTCCGGAAGGATGCGATGCGGCGTTTAGCCCGTTGTCCGCATCGGCCCGCCTTAATTACGCGAGCCGTTGTTTGTCTTGACGCCTGACGCCTGTCGCGGAGCTGTATAAACCTCGCCATCTCCCGAATGGAACTTTGTTTCCCGCGGCGTGTTGAATAAACCGCGCCACCACGAAGGGAGTTTTTATGATGAAATTGCTTGTCATCATTGCAGCCATAACGGCGCTTGCCGCCGAGCTCGCTTTGCCCTTCCCGGCGTCAGCACAGCCGGCCAACCGCACCAAGGTTGGGGCCTTAACCTGCGACATTTCGGGTGGAATCGGCTTGATTATAACGTCGAAAAAACGCGTAAACTGTATTTTTACCCCGGCCGACGCCGGCGCAGCGCGTGAGGTGTATACCGGCTCTATCACTAAATTCGGCCTTGACCTTGGCGCTACCTCCGGCGGCGAAATGGTGTGGGAAGTCTTTGCGCCGAGCAACCGCCGCTTCGGCGCGCTGGCCGGTGAATATGCCGGCGCGACGGCGGAAGCCAGCGTCGGCGTCGGCGCCGGGGCCAACGTGCTGGTCGGCGGTTCGGACCGCACCGTCGCGTTGCAGCCGCTGTCAGTTCAGGGCCAGACCGGTCTCAACGTCGCGGTCGGCGTCGCCGGCCTCGAACTGCTGCCCGCGCGCTAAAACACAATTTTGCGTACTGTTTCGTCGGCCGCTCTTTCGGGAGCGGCCGATTGCTTTGACGGCGCTGCGAGGAAGCGGGTTAGAAAAAGCCGACCGACTCGCAACCGGCGCCGGCCCTGAAATGATGTTTGGCGCGCCGGCCCGGAATGTCAATTACGTGGATCGATCCGTCGCCCTGGCAGGCGACGAATAGCTCATCACCGCGAAATGCGAAGTCCATCGGTTGATCGCCAACCGCGACCGCGGTCTGGTTCGCGAACGAGGGGTCGGCCAGCGTCGCCATATTGCTGTTGAGGCTGGTCACCACGACAAAGCTGTCGTCCGGCGCGTAACGGGCAATCTGCGCCGATTTCGGCACGCCTTCGAGCTGGATCTCGCGCGTGACGGAGCCGGCTTGGGTGTCGATCAAAAAAACCACCGGCTGTTCATCGCTCACCGCGACGACGGTCTTGCCGTCGCCGGACACCGCAATGCCGGCGAGTTTCTGCGGAGTCTCGATCTTGCCGAGCAACTTGCGCTTCAGCAGGTCGATCACGGATACGGTGGCATCTTCCTCGTTGTCGGTGTAGAGGCGCCGACCGTCATCCGGGATGGCGAGCCGATGACCGTTTGTCGAGCCGGAAGGGATGGCGTCGATCAGCTTTTGTTTATCGGGGTCGATCAACGCGATCACCGCGCTGTTCTCGCAGGTGATATAAACCAATCCGTCGGGCCCAAGCCGGACCGTATGCGGCGCGATGTGAGGCCGGAGGTCAATCTCCGCCAATCGCTTGCGCCCGATCAGATCGATTGCCCAAAGCGTGTGGCCCGGGTTCGGATTGCGTCCATGAATGCCGTCACCGAAAATCGGCACATAGGCGACATTGCGTTCCGGGATCACCAGCAGTTCGTGCACGGTGCGCTGGAAGCCGTCGAGCACCGTTTCGGTCGCGTAGGTTTCTGGATTTAAAAACAGGATCTGGCCGCCGATTTTGTCGACCGCCATCATTCCGCGCGTGGCTGGTGAGTCTGCCATCAGAAAATTGGCTGGGGGACCTGGATTCGAACCAAGATTCTCGGAGTCAGAGTCCGATGTTCTACCGTTGAACTATCCCCCAATGGAACAAGGGTTTTGGCCCCAAGGTGCCATGACATGGGGCAATTCGGCGGATTTGACAAGCCCGGCGACGGATGCCGCGGCGCGGGCTTAAGCTTTGCGCCGCTTCGCACCGACGACCGTGATAATGCTTGCGAAACTTAACACTGCGGCCAGCAGGAACACCCACTGCGGTCGCCCGCTGTCCAGCATCGCGCCGAACATCAGCGGCGAGACGATGCCGCCGATGTTGAAGCCGGTGGTAACGAAACCGAACACCTTGCCGAACGAGCCGCGCGGCGTCACCGCGCGCACGATCATGTCACGCGACGGCATGATGACGCCGTTGAAGAAGCCGCCGATCGACATCGCGAGGATCAGGAGGAGGTTGCCGAGATCGACGCCGGCGATCAGCGCGGCGAGCACCGCGACCATCAGCAATCCGGCCGCCGCGACCGTGCCGTGGCGCCCGGTATGCGTCGCCAGCACGCCGCCAGCCAGCACGCCGATCGCCGAGAACAGCAGATAGCCGGTCAGCGCGGCATTTGCCGCGGCCGGGGGCGTACCGTACAGGGCGCCGAGCGCCACCACCGAGTAATTTTGCAAGCCGCCGGCGGTGAGCGCCAGTAGCACAAAGAATGCGAGATTGAGCAGGATTGGCCGCGCCAGCAAGATCCGCCAGCCCACGGCTTCGCTGGCAGTAGAGTGCCGCTTGGTTTCGCCGCTTGCCATGCGCTCCTCGCGCACCGCGAGAAGCGGCAATGCCGCCACGACACCGAGTAATGAGGCGCCGAGAAAAGCGCCACGCCACCCCCAATAGCTTTGCATCAGCAGCAGGCTTCCGGGTGCCGCCGCCGAGCCAAGCATGCCGGCAAAGGTGTGGATCGAATATGCCTTGCCGATGCGTTCCGGCGTGACGTAATGCGACAGCATGGCGTAGTCGGCAGGGTGATAAACCGTGTTGGCGAGCCCGGCGAAGCCGAACATCGCGACCAGCAACCAGAATGAATCGACCGCCGCGGCTATCGCGAAGGCAGCGGCGCCCAGCAACAGGCCGCCGATCAGCAGAATGCGAGCGCCAAGGCGGTCCACCAGGAAGCCAGCGGGCGTCTGCACCGCCGCAGAAACGATATTGAAAGCGGCGAGCGCAAAGCCGAGTTGCGTATAGCTGACACCGTAATCGGTGCGCACGAAGGCGAACAGCGGCGGTAGCAGCAGGATGTAATAATGCGAGACGAAATGCGCAGCACTCACCGCGCCGATGAGCTTGGCGTCGCTGGTGGTGCTTGCGTGGAAAGTCTGGGTGGCTTGCGTCATGGAAGGTCCGGCGGCGCGACTATGGCGCGGGCGGCCGGGAATAACTAGCGCGTTTCCAGTGGGTTGGCTATGCCGCCGTGACGCAGCGTCAGGCGTTGTCGTAGGCGCGCTGCATCTCGGCGATGTCGAGCTTTTTCACCTTGAGCAAAGCCGCCATGACGGCGTTGTATTTCTTCGCGTCCCTCATCCACTCGGTCAATTTGGCAGGCACGATTTGCCAGAACACGCCGAATTTGTCCTTGAGCCAGCCGCACTGAATCTCCTGGCCGCCGCCTGCCGTGAGTTCGCTCCAAAAGCGATCGATCTCCTGCTGCGTGTCGCAACGCACCATCAGTGATATTGCTTCGGTGAAGGTGAACGGAGCCTTGCCGTTGATGGCGAGGAATTCCTGGCCATCGAGTTCGAAAATGGCCGCCAGCAGCGTGCCTTTAGGGCCGGGACCGGCGTCGCCGTAAAACGATCTGCTGGAAACCTTGGCGTTCTTGAATAGCGACGTGTAGAGCGCGAGCGCCTCCTCGGCATTGCCTTGGAAGAACAGCGAGGTCACGATTTTCTGCATACGCAATCCTCCTTGCGCTTCAGGTCGCGCAATAATGCGTCGAAGCTGCGACGGTTTGTTACACGCCTTTTTGTGGCACGTTTTGCAGCGCTTGCCAGACCCGCGGAGCCGAGGCCGGCATGTCGAGATGGCGGATGCCGTAATCGGACAAAGCATCGACCACCGCGTTCATCACCGAGCCGAGCGCCCCGGCACAGCCCGCTTCGCCGCAACCTTTGGTGCCGAGCGGGTTGCTCTTCGCTGGCACAGGATGATTCTCGGTGACGAATAACGGCGCGTCATGAGCGCGCGGCATCGCGTAGTCCATGAACGAGCCGGTCACCAGCTGGCCGTCGGCGTCATAGACCGCGAGCTCCATCAGCGCCTGGCCGATCCCTTGCACCACGCCGCCGTGAGTCTGGCCTTCGACCAGCATCGGATTGATCACGGTGCCGAAATCATTGACGGCGCAATATTTCACCACCTGCGTCACGCCGGTCTGCGGGTCGATCTCGACCTCGGCGACATGGCAGCCGTTCGGGAAGGCTGACGGGACCGGCTCCGCGGCAATCTTGACGTCGAGCGAAGCCGGCGTGCCTTCCGGCAATGTCAGGCCGCCGCGCAACTTCTCGGCCAATTCCATGATACCGATCGACCGGTCGGTGCCAGCGATCACGAAGCGGCCTTTGGCGAATTCAATATCGCCGGCGGAGGCTTCCAACACATGCGCGGCGATCCGCTTGGCTTTCTCGATGACATGCGCCGACGCTTCCACAATCGCCGCGCCACTTGCCGTTATCGAGCGTGAGCCGCCGGTGCCGCCGCCAACGATCAGTTCATCGCTGTCGCCTTGTAGCAATTTGATCCGCTCGAACGGTACCCCGAGCTTGGTGGTCAGCACTTGCGCAAATGGCGCGGCGTGGCCTTGCCCGTAATCCAGGGTGCCGGTGATGATGGTGACGTCGCCGTTTTTCTCGAAGCGGATGCCGCCCATTTCCTTGTTGGGCGGCGCGGTGACTTCGAGAAAGCAGCCGACGCCAAGCCCGCGCAGCTTGCCGGCTTTCTTGCTCTCGCGCTTTCTCTTGTTGAACCCTTTGATGTCCGACAATTCGACCGCGTGCTTGAGCACAGCGGGGAAGTCGCCGCTGTCGTATGTCATGGCGGAGGCGGCGTCGTAGGGCATCTCCTTGGCGCGGATCAGGTTGCGGCGGCGCAGCTCGATTCGGTCGATGCCCATCTCGTGCGCGGCATTGTCGATCAGCCGCTCGACGTAATAATTGCCTTCCGGCCGGCCGGCGCCACGATACGGCCCCACCAGGGTCGTGTTGGTGTAGACGATCTTGCTCGACACTTCGATCAGCGGCGTGCGGTAGACGCTGGCGCTGTTCTTGACGGCGTTGAGCGTCGCCATCAGCGGGGAGACCGGGTTCAGGTAGGCGCCGGCATTGCCAAATCCGTTGATGCGCAAGGCCAGGAATTTGCCCTCGGCGTCGAGCGCCAGTTCGCAGGTCATTTCGTGGTCGCGGCCGTGGTGATCCGATACGAAGCTGCCGGAACGTTCGTCGGTCCACTTGACCGGAGTGCCCAGAGCGCGCGCAGCATGCAGGATGCAGATATATTCCGGATAGACCGCGGCCTTCATGCCGAACGAGCCGCCAACATTGCCGGTGAGCACGCGCACTTTGTCGGCGGGGGCGCCGAGTGCGTCCATCAGCGACGTCTTCATGCCGAACACGCCCTGACTGCACGAGGTCAGTGTCCACTTCGAAGAATCTTTAGCGAACTCGCCGATCGCCGAGCGCGGCTCCATCGCGGCGACAACCAGCCGTGTATTGAGGATGGCGAGCTTGACGGTGTGGGCGGCCTGCGCGAAGGCGGCGGTTGTCTTCTCGCTGTCACCGTAGTGATAATCGAGCGCGATATTGCCGGGCACGTCGTCATAGAGCTGCGGGGCGCCGGGTCTCGCGCCCTCGCTGGCGCGCGTCACCGCCGGCAGCGGCTCGATGTCGATTGCCACCGCCTCGGCGGCATCTTTGGCTTGCGAAATCGTCTGCGCCACTACGCAGGCGACCGGATCGCCGACGAAGCGCACTTTGTCTGACGCGAGCGCCGCGCGCTGCGTCGATTTGATCGGCGAGCCGTCGCGGTTCTTCAGTGGCAGCGCGCATTTGAGCTTGCCGTAGCCGGTGAGATCCGCCGCGGTGTAGATCGCCAGCACGCCCGGCATTGCGCGCGCCGTCTTGGTATCGATGTTGCGGATGATGCCATGCGCATCGCGGCTGCGTACCATCACGGCTTGAAGCTGGCCCGGCAGATTGACATCGTCGGTGTAGCGGCCTTCGCCCCGCACCAGCACCGGGTCTTCGGTGCGTGGCACCGGCTGGCCAATGCCGAATTTCATCAGCGCGAGCGCCGCGTCGTCGGTTTTGTCGTCCATGTGGGGCTGGGGCTTCGCGGTGGGTGTGCCGTCTCACATAAAGGACGCTGGCCGGTTGCACAAGAACGCCTGGGTGGAAGGTGGGTTGCATGGTGTGCATGCGCCGCTACACTGGGCGAGATCGTAAGCAACAGGGTGCCGCGACCGGTAGGCAAGGCCTCGGAGCGCGCGGCGGGAAGGTTCAAGATGAGGGACGGGACGAGGGCCAACCTCGGCCCCGATCCTGCCGTGGAGCGGGCGTCAAAACGCGCGCGGTGGGATCGCGGATCGCCTGGAGCGAACGGCGGCGTTAATGCCGGCACCGACCGCGGCGGCGCGACCTACGCGGCGCTCGATTTGGGCACCAATAACTGCCGCCTGCTGGTGGCACGGCCGACCGCGGACGGCTTTCGCGTGGTCGACGCCTTTTCGCGCATCATAAGGCTCGGCGAGGGCATTGGCGCATCTGGACGCATCAGCGAAGCCGCCAGCGCCCGCGCGGTCATGGCGCTGTCGATCTGCCGCGACAAGATGAAGAACAAGGGCGTCACCCGCGCGCGTCTGATCGCGACGGAAGCCTGCCGGGCCGCGGAAAACGGCGGCGAATTCCGCGAACGTATCGCGCAGGAGGTTGGCCTCGATCTTGAGATCATCGGCCGCGAAACCGAGGCGATGCTGGCCGCCACCGGCTGCACGCCGCTGATCGACCCGCAGGCGTCCGGAGTTGTGCTGTTCGATATCGGCGGCGGGTCCTCCGAACTGGTGCGGCTCGACCGTTCGCCGGCAGTCAGGCAGGGCCCGCCGTTACCGCGCGTTCGCGGCTGGATTTCCCTGCCACACGGCGTGGTGACGCTGGCCGAGCGCTACGGCGGCCGCTTAATCAGCCGCGAAACCTATGAAGCGATGATTGCGGAAATAGCCGCCATGCTGGCGCCATTCGTCGCGGCGCACGGCGCCGCACTCGCCGGCGTGGATCTGCTCGGCACCTCCGGCACAGTGACGACGATCGCCGGCCTGCACCTTGATCTCAAGCGCTATGAGCGAAGCCGCGTCGACGGCTGCTGGATGACCGCGGACGAAATATCCATCGTCAACGAAAAGCTGTTGGCGATGAGTTACGAGGAGCGTGTCGCCAGCCCCTGCATCGGCGCCGATCGCGCCGATCTGGTGCTGGCCGGCTGCGCCATTCTCGACGCGATTCGCCGTTCTTTCCCGTGCCCGCGATTGCGGGTCGCCGATCGCGGGCTGCGCGAAGGCATGCTGGTGTCGATGATGCGTGAGGACAGCGTATGGGGCGCACCGTGACGGCGCGCGGCAAAGAAACCCGCCCGCTGAAGGTTCGGGTAAAGACCGGTAAAGGTCGCAAGCTGTCGTCGAAGCTGTGGCTCGAGCGCCAGCTCAACGACCCCTATGTCGCGCGCGCCAAGCGCGAGGGCTATCGTTCGCGCGCCGCGTTCAAGCTCACCGAAATCGACGATAAGCATCACATCCTCAAGAGGGGCGCGCGGGTGGTCGACCTTGGCGCGGCGCCCGGCGGCTGGAGCCAGGTGGCGGCCAAGCGTGTCGGCGCGCCGGCGCAGGGCCGCGTGGCCGGCATCGATTTGCTGGAGATGGATGCTATCGAAGGCGTCGAATTTCTGGTGCTGGATTTTCTCGATGCCGCGGCGCCCGGCAAACTCCGGGCACTGATCGGCGGGCCGGCCGACGTTGTTCTGTCTGACATGGCTGCCAACGCGACGGGCCACCGCAAGACCGATCACATCAAGATCGTGGCTTTGGTCGAGGCCGCCGCCGAATTCGCTCGGGAGGTTCTCAAGCCGGGCGGCGCGTTTCTCGCCAAAGTGATCCAGGGCGGCACCGAGCCTAGGCTCCTGGCCGACCTCAAGCGCGACTTCGCTTCGGTCAAGCACGTCAAGCCGGCGGCGAGCCGGGCGGATTCCGCGGAGCTCTATCTTCTAGCCACCGGGTTTCGGCGTTAACGCGTGATCCGCCAAGTGGAACCCGCCTTTTTGGACCATACCACACGCAATCGCTAGTGATCGCGGAAAATATCGGAGAACCGCGTCTCGCGATAGCGCGGTCGCGCCTCGACGACACGGGCGCGTGGCGGACGCCGTTCGACAGCCCGCTCGATCTGGCGCTCGACCCTGCGGTCGCTCGGACGGGCCGACACGGTGCGCTGCTGGTCGGCGCGGTGTGACGGCTCGCGCAAAGCTGCACGATGCGATGCCGGCTTGTGCTCCGCTATTTTCTTGGCAGTAACCTTCGCGTCGGTTTTGCGCTCCGCCGTCGTTCGCTCAGCTATTTCCGGGCGGATCGTCTTCTCGGCGATTTTTCGCCCTGAATATCTGGGCTCTGTCGGATTTTTCTTTCCGGCTTTCGGCGTCTCGACCGCCCGGGGGGTCTTCACGGTCGATGGTACGTCACGCGGCGACGGCATACGCACCTCGCGCGTTGCAGGCACGTCCAGCGGCGGCGCGGTTTCACGTGCGCGCGCGATCTTCGGCGCATCTTGCGGGCGCTCTTGCGGCAATCGGGCCACCCCAGCCTTGTCTATCGGGGCCACCGCGGCGGCGTCGTTATCTGCTTTGCCCTTTGCAATTGTCACTGCAGCGCTTGCTTCAAGGGCCCTTGCTTCAGCTTCGGCTTTGGCGTCGGCTTCGGCCTTGGCTTTTCCGTCGGCTTTGACTTTGGCGGCGGCTGCCTCAGCCGCCTTGGCTTCCCTGACTTTGTCGGCCTTGGCTGTTGTCGCGGCAGCCGCGGCATCGGCTTTGGCCTTGGTGGCGGCTTCGTGGCGAAGTTCCGGGCCAAGCTGGATCAAGGCCTTGCGGGCCTCCTGGAGCTTTGGATTGATCGCCAAAGCCGACTTGAGGTCGGCTGCCGCCTTGGCGCTCTTCTTGGTGCGTTCATATGCCAGCGCCCGGGTGTAATAGCCCTGCGCGTTTTTCGGCTCCAGCGTGAGCGCGGCATCGAGGTCGGCAATCGCGCGTTCATCCTCGCCTTTGGCCTGGTAAAGCGCGGCGCGCTGGAACAAGACTTCGGTATCCTTCGGATCGCGCTTAAGCACCTGACCAAAATCTTCAATCGCCTTCCCGCTGTCGCCTTTGGCCTTGAGCAGCATCGCACGCGCGCGATAGAGCGTCGCATTCGACGCGCCGAGCGAAATTGCCCGATCGAGGTCGGCAATCGCGCGTTCGTTCTCGCCTTTGGCCTGGTAGAGCGCGGCGCGCTGCAACAAGACGTCGCTATCCTTCGGATCGCGCTTAAGCACTTGGCCAAAATCCTCGATCGCCTTGGCGCTGTCGCCATTGGCCTTGAATATCATCGCACGGGCGCGATAGAGCGCCCCGCTCGATGCGCCGAGCGAGATGGCGCGATTGAAGTCCGCGATGGCGTGCTCGTTGTCGGACTTTCCCGCATAGGCAATGCCGCGTTCGCCTAAGGCAAAGGCGTTATTGGGATCGGCCTTGATGGCGGCGTCGAGATCGGCGAGGGCGCCGCTATAGTCTTTTTTGCGATTGGCGACGGCGCCCCGCACCGCTGCAGCGGTCGAGTCGTTGGCATCCAGCTTGGCGATGTTGTCGGCGTCCGCCATGGCGCCCTTGATATCGTCTTCGCCAAGCCGCCATTGCGCACGCAATTTCAGCGCTTCGATCTCCCAGGTGAATTTCAGCACACGATTGATATCGCTGAGCGCATGTTTGCGGTCGCCTTTGGCGGCGTAGGTCAGCGCGCGAAGTTTGTAGGGCGGCGGCGCACTCTGGTCCGCCGAAATGGCGCGATCAAACATCGCGATCGCCCTGTCGTAGTCGCCTTTGCGAGACCAGATCATGCCTTGTGCGTTTAGTGCGGGTAGATTTTTCGGGTCGAGCTTCACGGCTTCGGCGTAATCGGCAAGTGCGCGGTCAAATTCGCCGGCCTGCTCGCGGGCTTGCGCACGCAAGATGTAATTCGCCGCCACCGGTTCAAACCCGATCGCTCGATCGAAATCGGCGATCGCCTTACCAGTGTCGCCCTGACGCAGGTACATCTGGCCGCGTCCGCTGAACGGGCTGGCGCGACGGGCGCCGAGCGTAATCGCCTTGGCGTAGTCTTCAAGCGCGCCGTCGTTGTAACCGAGGTCGCGCCGCACGGTGGCGCGGTTGATGTAAGGCGAGGCGGTCTCGGGATCGAGCCGGATCGCGGCGTCGTAGTCGGCGATCGCCTGGCCATAATTGCCGCGCGCGTACCAAGCGTTGCCGCGGTTCTGATAGGCCGGCGCAAAATCCGGCGCCAGCTCGACCGCCCGGTTGAGGTCGGCGATGGCATGCGCGATGTCGCCGCGGTCGAGGTAAGCCAGGCCGCGCAGGCTATAGGCGATGCCGGCTGGCTTGCCGTGCAACTGAGAGGACTGCAGCAGTGCGCCGCAGGCGGCGATGCGCTCGCTGGCCAGGCTCTCGGTTTGGGTGGCACAGGCCTGCATATCGCGCGTGAGCGCCTGCGCCGGCCCAATACCGCCGAGCGCGGCGAGGCAGCCGGCGACTAAAATCCGTTTTGGCCCGAAGCCGGACATATGCGTTTACTGTGCTCGTTTACTATAGCGGTCCGAAGCTATCGGCCGCAGCGCTGACTTGCTAGGCATCTCAATGCGCTAGCTAGTTAATCGGTGCTTAAAATTTCGCGATATGGTTAACAGCGGCGGCTGGCAAAGCTGATTGGCCGCTCAGGCGACTTTTTGGTCGCTTGGTTCGGCCGGATTGGCGCTGGGCGCCGGCAGGCGGTTGGCGAGCTCGGCCCCGGCATCCGGCGCAAGCCGCATGAACATCTGAACTGAAAGCGCGGAAATCACCGCCACGCTCAGAAAGGCCGGCGGAAAGTCGGAGGCCTGCAAAGCTTCGTGGCCGTGCCAGCGCAGCGTGGCTTCGACCGCCAGCGCGCCGATCGCGACGCCGGACGACACCGCCAATTGCTGCGCGACGCTGACCAGCGAGGTGGCGCGGCCGGCGCGCGCCGGCTCGATATCCGCATAGGCCAACGTATTGATGCAGGTGAACTCGAGCGAGCGGAAGAAACCGCCGGCGAGCAGAACGGTCACCATCACCAAGACCGGCGTCGACTGCGTGAAGGCGGCGCAGGCGGCGAGGAAGGCCGTGCTGATCAGCGCGTTGACGATCAGCACCTTGCGAAAACCGAACCAGCGCAGCACCGAGGTCGTCGCGATCTTCATGCCCATCGCGCCGAGCGCCGTGGCAAAGGTGATGAGGCCGGATTCGAACGGCGTCTTGCCGAAGCCGATCTGCAACATCAGCGGCAGCAGGAACGCCAGCGCGCCAATGCCGAGGCGAAACAGGAAGCCGCCGATCACGCTCGCCTGAAAGGTCGGGATGCGAAATAGCTTGAGGTCGAGCGCCGGTACCGCCGTGTGCCGGGCGTGAACGATATAGGCAAGAGTGAAGGTCGCCCCAAATGCCATCAGCGCAGCAACAACGCTCCACGGCAGAAAGTTGAGGCCGGCGATCGACAGCCCGAACGCCAGCCCGGCGATGCCGAGCCCCGACAGCATCATGCCAAGCAGGTCGAAGCGTTCACGCTTCTCGGCGCGGACATTGGGGATAAAACGCATCGACAGAACGATGCCAAGAAGCCCGATCGGCACGTTGATCAGGAAAATCCAGTGCCAGCTTGCATAGGTGGTGATGAAGCCGCCGACCGGCGGGCCCATCACCGGTCCGATCAAGGCCGGCGTCGTCACCCAGGCCATCGCGTTGACGAAATCGCGTTTCGCGATGGTGCGGACCAACACCATACGGCCGACCGGGGTCATCATCGCGCCGCCGATGCCCTGCAGGATGCGGGCGATCACAAAATCGGTCAGCGAACTTGACAGCGCGCAGCCGATCGAGCCGGCGATGAACACGGCGATGGCGGCGCAAAACACGCTGCGCGTGCCGAACCGGTCCGCGGTCCAGCCGCTGGCCGGGATGAAAACGGCGAGCGACAGCAGATACGAGGTGATGGCAAGCTTCAGCGCCAGCGGATTGGCGCCGATATCGGCGGCGATGGCCGGCAGCGAGGTCGCGATCACCGTCGAGTCCATGTTCTCCATGAACAGAGCGACCGCGATGATCAGCGGCACAATGCGGTCGATGCGAAGATTCATGGACTGGTTGGTCGTTAACGGCGGGACACGATCCCCGGACCGAATAGGTC
>JBPCQM010000229.1:0-4573 GCA_050998115.1 Pseudolabrys sp.
TTGCGGGGAAATGCGGTGCTCGACTTCGAGCACACGGGCCGCCAGGCTCGCCTCGGTGTCGCCGGGAAGCACCTCGACGGCGCCCTGGGCGATCACCGGCCCGCCATCCATCTCCGGCGCCACGAAATGCACGGTCGCGCCATGCTGTTTCGCGCCTTCGGCCAGCGCGCGTTTGTGGGTGTCGAGCCCTTTGAAGGCCGGCAACAAAGCCGGGTGAATGTTGAGGATGCGGCCGTGCCACTGGCCGACGAATTCGGCGGTCAGGATCCGCATGAATCCCGCGAGACACACGATCTCGATACGATGTTGCTGGAGAACGCTTTGCAGTTCGCGCTCGAAGGCGGCGCGATCCAAGATGGGCGACTTGCCGAATTTTTTGTGGTCGACCACGACGGTCGCAATTCCTGAATTTTGCGCGACTTGCAATCCACCTGCATCGTCGACGTTTGAAACGACCAGCGAGATTTCGGCGGGATAATTTTTGTCCTTGGCGGCCTCAATCAGCGCCGCCATATTGGAGCCGCGGCCGGAAATCAGAACGGCGACGCGCTTGCGGCTCATCGTCAATTCATATCCAGTCTGCCGTTGTAGGCTACCCGGGCTTCACCGGCAGCTTTGGTGATCTCACCGATCACGAAGGCGGTTTCGCCGGCCTCCTTGAACGCCGCGCTCACCTTGGCCGCATCGGCGCGCGCGCATACTGCGATCATGCCGACGCCACAATTGAAGGTGCGCAGCATTTCGCCTTGCGCGATGCCGCCCGTTTCCGCCAGCCATTTGAACACCGGCAGCACCGGTACTTTGGCGAGGTCAATGCGTGCCCCAAGCCCCTCCGGCAGCACGCGCGGAATATTGTCGGGAAATCCGCCGCCGGTGATGTGGCAGAGCGCCTTCACCGCCTTGGTCGAACGGATAGCGGTAAGGCACGACTTCACGTAAAGCCTTGTCGGCGTAATCACCGCCTCGCCCAACGTTTGGGCGCGCGAAAAGGGGGAACGCGCGCTCCATTTCAACTCGGAAGTTTCCACGACCTTGCGCAGCAGCGAATAGCCGTTCGAATGCACGCCGGACGATGCAAGCCCGATCAGCACGTCGCCGGCAGTGATATCGCCGCGCGGCAGTAGCTCGCCGCGCTCGGCCGCGCCGACTGCAAAACCGGCGAGATCGTAATCGCCGCCGTGATAGAGCCCAGGCATCTCCGCGGTTTCACCGCCGAGCAATGCGCAGCCAGCTTCCTTGCAGCCGGTGGCGATGCCCTTGACGACCGCGGCGCCCATCTCGGGGTCGAGCTTGCCGCAGGCGAAGTAGTCGAGAAAAAACAGCGGCTCGGCGCCCTGCACCACCAGATCGTTGACCGACATCGCAACCAGATCGATGCCGATCGTGTCGTGGCGGCCGGTGTCGATCGCGATCTTGAGCTTGGTGCCGACGCCGTCGGTGGCAGCAACCAGAACCGGGTCGATGAACCCGGCCCGCTTGAGGTCGAACAGGCCGCCGAAGCCGCCGATTTCCGCGTCGGCGCCGCGCCGCGCGGTGGCGCGCACCAGCGGCTTGATCAGGTCGACCATGCGATTGCCGGCATCGATGTCGACGCCGGCCTGCGCATAGGTCAAACCACGCTTCTGATCGGCCATTTCGTCCCCGGTTTCGCGGCGGTCCTACGGCGGAATCGCGGTGTGTGCAATGGCGGGATCGCCGTTATACTCGGCCTTGGGATGGCGCGTGAGCCGTGAGTTCAGCAAGCGCCGCAGCCGGGACGTCTGTCTTTGAGTATTCCAAACCTCATTACTTTGGGGCGCATCTTGCTGGTCCCCATCGTGGTCTGGGCCATCATGGGCGACAAAATGCTCGTAGCGTTCGTGCTTTTTCTGGTGGCAGGCGTCAGCGACGCGGTCGATGGCTTTCTGGCCAAGCGCTTCAACATGGCCTCCGAACTCGGTTCCTATCTCGACCCGCTGGCCGATAAAACGCTGATTGTCTCGATTTACGTGGCGCTGGGGATTGCAGGGACTATTCCCTATTGGCTGGTCATTCTGGTGGTGTCCCGTGACATCATGATCGTCGGCGCGGTGATGTTGTCCCGGCTGGTCGGTAGCCCGCTCAAGGTCAAGCCGTTATTGGTGTCGAAACTCAATACCGTGGCGCAGATCGTGTTCGCTTGCGTGGTGCTGGGCGCGCTCGGTTTTGAGGTGAGCGCCGAAGCCTTGATGGACGTGTTGATGGTGCTGGTGGCGGCGACGACCCTGCTTTCGGTTGCCGCCTATGTTCGCGAGTGGGTGCGTCACATGAATTCCGTGGTGGCCAAACAGTGAGTCCGCGCGTGCCGCAACGGAGATCGACACGTACCGCCATCACGGTCGAACGGCAGGTGATGTTCTGGGTCGGCGCTTTCGTCGTCCTGCTGTTTGCGCTCTGGCTGCTCAGCGAAATCTTGTTGCCGTTCATCGTCGGCCTCGCCATCGCGTTCCTGCTCACGCCGATCACCGACCGGTTGGCGCGGCTCGGCCTCAATCGCGCAGTTGCCGCCCTGCTGATGATTGCTTTAGTGGTGCTTGGCTTCGTGCTGGTGATCCTGCTGGTGGCGCCGATTCTCGGCGGTCAGCTGTCGTCGTTCATCGAAAATATTCCGCGCTACGTGGCGCGGCTGCAAACTTTGATCACCGATCCAAGCCGGCCGTGGCTGCAAAAGCTGATCGGCGAGGGCATGAACGTCGACACCAAATCGGTCGGCGAATTCGTCACGCAGGGTGCCGGCTGGCTCACCGCGTTCCTGCGCTCGTTATGGTCGGGCGGCCGCTCGCTGATCTCGCTGTTCTCGCTGATCGTCATTACGCCGGTGGTGGCGTTCTACCTGATTTACGACTGGCACCACATGATCCGCACCGTCGACGGCTGGGTTCCGGTGCATCAGCACGAAACGGTCCGTCGCCTGGCGCGCGAAACCGATCGTGCGATCGCCGGCTTCGTGCGCGGGCAGACCGCGGTTTGCCTGATCCTCGGCTCGTTCTACGCGGTGGCACTGACGCTGACCGGGCTGAATTTCGGCCTGCTGATCGGGCTCATTTCGGGAGTTATCACGTTCATTCCCTATGTTGGTTCAATGACCGGCTTGATCGTCGCGCTGGGAGTCGCGATCGCGCAGTTCTGGCCGGAATGGACCTCAATCGTTACCGTGGCGGTGATCTTTCTGGTCGGCCAATTCGTCGAAGGCAATATTCTCTCGCCCAAGCTGGTCGGCGAAAGCGTCGGCATTCATCCGGTCTGGCTGATCTTCGCGCTGCTGGCGTTCGGCTATCTGCTCGGCTTTGTGGGCTTGCTCATCGCGGTGCCGCTGGCGGCAACCATCGGGGTGCTGATGCGCTTTGCCCTGCGCCGCTACCTTGAAAGCTCGCTCTATACCGGGCGACCGCGCTAACGATGGCCGGCCAGGCCAGTCCACGCCAGCTCTCCTTCGCGCTCGATCATGCCGAGAGTTTTGCCCGCGAGGATTTCATCGCCGGCCCCTCGAATACCGCGGCGCTCGCCTGGATCGACTGTTGGCCGGATTGGCCGGAGCGCTCGATGGTGCTCACCGGCCCGGAAGACTCGGGCAAAAGCCATCTGGCGGCGATCTGGGCGGAGCAGGCCGGCGCGCGGATTCTCTCGGCGCGGCTGCTGCCGCAGGCCGCTTTACCGGCAGCGTTGTCGACCGGCGCGCTGGTGCTGGAGGATTTGTCGCCTGACGGTCTCGACGAGCGAGCGCTGTTCCATCTGCTCAATCTGGCACGCGAGGAGCGGGCCTTTTTGCTGCTGACTGCGCGGACGCCGCCGGCCGGGTGGGCGATCGAAATTCATGATCTCGGCTCGCGGCTGCGGGCGCTGCCGGCGGCCGGCGTGACGGCGCCCGACGACGGGCTGTTGCGGGCGCTAATCGTCAAACTGGCGACGGACCGTCAGCTCGATTTCGATGGAAATCTGGTACGCTATCTGGCCGAGCGGATTGAACGCTCGTTTGCTGGCGCGCGCTCGGCGGTAGCGCGGCTCGATCAGGAAGCCATGCGCCAACAGCGGCCGGTGACCCGCGCGCTCGCCGCCGAGTTATTCCGAAATAGCCCGATGTAACGGCGCTTTAGCGCAATCGTCATTCAGCCGTCATGTTTCTGTAATATGGTTTGAGGTGTTTCGAGTGTATTTCTCACCATGATCAATCCCGGACAATTAGCCGCCCTATCGGGCGAAACCGATCCCGTCGCATCCCCGGCCGCCGCCCGGCCGAAGCCGGCTGCCGAGGCGTTACGCGACAGACCCGAGCGCTACATCAACCGCGAACTATCGTGGCTGCATTTCAATCGGCGTGTGCTGGATGAGGCGGCCAATGCAAGCCACCCGCTGCTGGAGCGGGTGCGTTTTCTGTCGATTTCGGCCAACAACCTCGACGAATTTTTCATGGTTCGGGTGGCCGGCATCAAGGGCCAGATTCGTGAAGGCATCCTCACCCAAAGTCCCGACGGCCTGACGCCGAGCGAGCAACTCGCGCGCATCCGCGACGCGGTCGGGCAACTGGCGAGCGATCAGCAGGCGCGCTGGCTAGAAT
>JBPCQM010000047.1:0-38495 GCA_050998115.1 Pseudolabrys sp.
GCCGTAATGGAGATAGCGCTCGAGATAGAGCGCGGTCATGCCCGGATTTTCCGGATTATCGCACCAGAGCTGGGAGCGAACTTTTCGCCCGCGCGGGCGGCGTGTTTTTAGGGCCATCGTTTCCTGCCTGCAAATGCCGGAGCGCCCGGCCGCACCGGTTCTATACCGCCGCGTCCGGCGTTGTCGATGCTAGCGCAAAGCGAACAGCTCGGCGTCGGGATCCGGCGACCCGCGCAAGGCGGCACGGAAAATCCCAGCCGCGATCATGCCGAAGGTGATGCCGTTGCCGCCGAAACCGAGCATCGCGTAGGTAAACGACTTGCCGGAAATCCAAGCAAATTCGGCCTCGGTCTTGAGTTGCGGGAACAACGACTTTAATTCGCTGGGTGGTAGCCCTCTTTTCGGCCATCAGCGCGTCTTGCGCCTTTTCGTCTGAAAACTCTTCCATCTTCGAAAAAATAACGGCGTGATAACCACCATCAAATGATGGGAGTATTATACATAGACTCGCGATTGAAATATTTCGATACCTGCTTGTCGCGTCTGGACTAAAACTAATCTTTCTCTCTATAGGTTGTATCGAATGTCGGCAGCCGCTCAAGATCGTCTTTTTTGCAGATTTGAGGAGTTAAGAATTAACGCGATAACTGTTTCCTACCCTGCACACCGAACGGTCGAAGAAGGTCGCGCACTCCGAGGCGACATGCCGGGTACATTCACAAAGAACCTTTTGCTCAAAGACAAGAAGGGGCGCCTGTTCTTAATCGTAGTGGAAGAAAATCGCAAAATTGACCTAAAAACTTTTCACACACGGGTTGGCGCAAATGGTCGATTGGGATTCGCGCCTGCAGAGTCGATGCGTGACCTATTGGGCGTCGAGCCAGGCGCAGCCACGCCCTTTGGTCTCATGAATGACCTTCACCGGCGGCTGACCCCGGTCATCGATGCAACACTTATGTCCGCCGAACTCTTGAATTTTCATCCGCTTGTCCAAACGGCGAGCACGAGCATCCACCCGAACAGTCTAATAACTTTTATACGTGCTTGCGGCCATGAGCCGCTGATTGTTGAAATGTAGCCGGCTGGGGAGGCCGGAAACAACCATGTGCCCGTCGCAACGTGGCAGCAAGCTGATGGCGTAGAAATCGATTCGCAGCTTCAAGCATGGCAAACTAACATTCCGAGCCGCGCAGAATCTCAAACATTGCTGCAAGTGATGCGATCATTCGCTCCTCAGGCATGAATAAACCAGCAATAAGATTATCCAGCTGACATCGGTGACCAATCAGAGCGTTGTGGCTTGGCTAGGGGTGAGTGTTGGAAGTCCGCGCGATGACCGCGTTATCGGGCTTTCAGCGGGCTCAGATCTGAGCAGAGATAAAGTTGGACGCGGTTCTATACCGCCGCGTCGGACGTTGTCGATGCTAGCGCAAGGCGAACAGCTCGGCGTCGGAATCGGGCGACCCGCTCAAGACCGCACGGAATATCTCCGCCGCGATCATCCCGAAGGTGATGCCGTTCCCGCCGAAACCGAGCACGGCATAACTCTTGGACTTTCCCGGAATAAGACCGATCGCCGGCATGCCTGTTTTGCTGGAGCCAAAAGATCCAGTCCAGGCAAATTCGGCCTCGGTTTTGAGTTGCGGCAATAGCGTTTTCAGCTTGCGCTCGATTGTCGCGGTTTTCTCGCCGATCAAGGCATCTCGCGCGGCTTCATCGGAAAACTCCTCATCTTCGCCGCCGGCGATCACGCGGCCTTCGGGGGTAGTGCGTACATATAGATAGGGCTTGGCGGCTTCCCAGATCAGCGCCTTGGTCGGCCACAGCCGGTCCGGCTGCGGCGCCGTCGCGATCGCCCAGGTGGAATTCACTTCCGTTTCCTTGCAGGGCACGATGTCGGGCATTTCATAGCCGGTCGCGTAGATCAGAGCGCGCGTCTTGAACCGCGCGCCGTGCTTTGCCGCCGCCACGACCGCGGTTTCGTCCTCTTGCAACGACACGATCTCGACCGGACAATAAATCGTCGCGCCACGCGAAATCGCCCGCCGCAACAATCCCCCAGCCAGCAGAACCGGATTGCACTCGGCATTGCCGTGCGAGCGGATCGCTCCTTCATTATCGATGCCGTAGTGCTGCAGCAGATTTCCGGTCTCGATAAATTCAGCGGGAAGCCCGATCGCATCGCGGGCGCCAGCTTCTTCCTGCAACGCTTTGCCACCGAGCTGGTTTCCCGCCAGATAAAGCGTCGCGCGTTCCTTCCAGTCACACTCGATATCCTTGGCGCGACGCGCTAAAGCCTCGACTCCGCGTTTCGACCGCAGCCAGGCGCGTTGCGCGCGTTGCTCTCCGATCTGCTTGCCGAGATCGATCAGCGGCGTGTCGAGCTCGAACTGAATGAGGGCCGTGGTCGCCATCGTCGAACCGCACAGCGGCTTGCGCCGCTCAGCGATGGCCACATTCAATCCAGCTTCCGTGAGGGCATCGGCGACGGTGGCGCCGGTGATGCCCGCGCCGACGATCAGCACGTCGGCTTCGATGGTGCCGGCCGCCGGCTTGAGCGGAATGTCTGGCAGCGGCGCGTCTTGCCACACCGTGCGGCCGGTTCGCAGATCGCGATGGTCCGTCGCCACAGCGATCAACCGATGCCGGGGAATTGCGCCCGCTTAAGCAGCTTCGCCATGTGCACGGCGTTCGAGGCCAGCATATCGGTCATTTTCTTGACCGCCTTCGGCACGCGCTTGAGTTCTTTGTAATTCTTGTCGCCCATCGCCTCGCCGACCCAGTAGCTCACGCCGTTCGGGGGAATCGAGAACCCGGTGTCGTTGAGCGATTGATAAAGCTCGGCCGAAACATGATGCGCGCCGTCTTCGTTGCCGACCACGGCGACCACCGCCACCTTGCCGTACGACGGCATGCGCTCGCGGTCGTCGGTTTCCTCGAAGAATGCGTCCATGCGCTCGCAGACCCGCTTGGCGACGCTTGACGGCTGTCCCATCCAGATCGGCGTGCCGAACACCAATATGTCGGCATCAAGAATGCGCTTGCGCAAGTTCGGCCATTCGTCGCCGCGGCCTTCGTCCGAAGTTACGCCCGGCTTGATGTTGAGATCGACCACCCGCACGACCTCGCCTTCGCAGCCGTGTTGCGCGAATTCTTCCAGGATTTGTTCTAGCAACACCTCGGTGGATGAACGCTTGTTGCCGCGCCGGCTTTTCAGCGTGCAGTTGAGCGCGATCAGCTTGAGCGGCGGGCTAGCCTGGACTTTTAAACGAGCGGTTTCCGCTCGTCGTGAGAATTTGGCGGCGGTGCGGACCATGGCGGCCTTCCGTGGCGTCAAGACCCGATTCAACGGGTCGGGCCGGATTCGGTTCCTTGTCCGAACGAGGAGCCTGCCGCGGCGGGCGGGAAATTCGGCCGCGTGACGTAATCGGCCAAAGCAAGCCACAGCAGGATCGCCAGCCAGAAGAAGCCGGCGCCCGCGAACGCGAAGGTCAGCGGCTTGCGCTCGCGCAATTCCATGAAAATCGCGGCGACGACCAGCGCCTTGGTGGTCGCGATCACCAGCGCCAGAACGGTGTTGAACTTGCCGATCGGCAGATAGGCGCCGAACACGGTGAGCGCCAGCAGCCCCAGCAAAGCTGCCCACGACATGATGAGGACGCGGGGCGGCCGCGGTATCGTCATCCCGCCCTCCCCGGCAGATAGATCAGCGCGAACAGGAAAATCCAAACCAGGTCGACGAAATGCCAGTAGAGCGCCGCCACCGTGATTGGTGAATGATAGCGCTCCGAATAGCGGCCGCGCCTCGCCTGCAAGCCGATCACGATCAGCACGGCGATGCCGACCGCGACGTGCACGGCGTGGAGGCCGGTGGCGATGAAGTAGAACGAAAAGAACTGACGGGCCGGCCGGGTATGCGGGCCGTCAAATACGAAATTCAATCCCGGCACTAGATGCTCGCGATATTCAAGGAAATACTCGACGCCCTTTAACCCCAAAAAAATAACGCCGAGCGCTGCAGCGCCCCACAGCAGCAGGCCAGCGAATTCGCCGGCGCGCAGTTTCGCCGCGATCACCGCCCAGGCGACAAGGAAACTGCTGCTGAGCAGGATCGCGGTATTGGCGGTGCCGATCGCGATCTTGGTATGGCGGGCGGCGTCGGCGAAGCCATCCGGATAGCCGAACCGGTAGACGCAATAAGCTAGAATGAGCCCGCCGAAAAACAATACTTCGGTCGCGAGAAATACCCAGATGCCGAGTTGAGCGACCTCATGTTGCTGTCGCATATCGGCGAACTGAATGGCGGGTTCGGTCTCACGCATTTTGCGGTCGCGCCTCGCCCTTGAGCGTGTACTGATAGGGATCGCGCTTGACCGTCGGCAGCTTTTCGAAATTGTGCTCGGGCGGCGGCGACGGCGTCTGCCACTCAAGCCCGGTGGCCTGCCACGGATTGGCGACGGCCTTGCGGCCGAAGAACAGCGACCAGCCGAGATAGAACAGCGGCAACAGATAAGCGATCGCGAGGATTGACGCGCCGACCGACGACATCACGTGCCAGACCTGAAACTCTGGCGGATAGACGTGATAGCGCCGCGGCATCCCGAGAATGCCGAGGATGAATTGCGGGAAGAACGTCATGTTGAAGCCGAAGAAGATCAGGATCGCCGCCGCGCGCGCCCAGTATTCCGGATACATGCGCCCGGTGATTTTCGGCCACCAGTAGTGCAGCCCGCCGAAGTATGCCGTCACCATGCCGCCGACCATGATGTAATGGAAATGCGCGACGACGAAATAAGTGTCGGTGACATAGACGTCGTAGGCGAGGCAGGCGAGAAATAATCCCGTTAGGCCACCGATGGTGAACAGCCCGATAAAAGCCAGCGCGTAGAGCATCGGCGCGTCGAACCGGATCCAGCCTTTGTGCATCGTCGCGGTCCAGTTGAACACCTTGATCGCCGACGGCACCGCGACGACGAAGCTCATGAATGAGAAAATGAGACCGGCGAACATCGACTGTCCGCTGACAAACATATGGTGACCCCAGACGAAGAAGCCGATGCCGGCAATCGCGATGGCTGACCAGGCGACAAATCTGTAACCGAACACCGCCTTGCGCGAAAAAACGGAAACCAATTCGCTGATCACGCCCATGCCGGGCAGGATCATGATGTAAACCGCCGGATGCGAGTAGAACCAGAACAGATGCTGAAATAGCAGCGGGTCGCCGCCTTTCGCGGGGTCAAAGATGCCAAGGTCAAACAGCCGCTCCAGCGCCAGCATCAGCAGCGTGATCGCCAGGATCGGCGTCGCTAAGACGAGAATGATTGAGGTGGCGTAGAGCGACCACAAGAACAGCGGCAGGCGATACCACGTCAGTCCCGGGGCGCGCAGCCGGTGAATGGTGACGATGAAATTCAGTCCGGTGAGGATCGAGGAAAACCCAGCGATGAAGACGCCGGTCACCGCCAGCACGACGTGGCTGTTGGAATACATCGTCGAAAACGGCGTGTAGAAGGTCCAGCCGGTGTCGATGCCGCCGACAAACACCGCGTACAGCGTGGTCAGCCCGCCCAGCATGAACAGATACCAACTGGTCAGATTGAGCCGGGGAAACGCCAGGTCGCGCGCGCCGATCATCAGCGGCACGACAAAATTGCCGAGCGTCGCGGGAATTGACGGAATCAGGAAGAACCACACCATCACCACGCCGTGCATGGTGAACAGCCTGTTATAGACGTCGGAGGTGACCAGATCGCCCTGCGGGGTCGCCAGTTCGAGGCGAATCACGGTCGCCGCGGCGCCACCGATAAAGAAGAACAGCGTGATGCCGGCGAAATACAAAATTGCGACGCGCTTGTGGTCGGTGGTGAAAAACCATGACGACAAACTATTGTCGGCGGTGAGATAATTGCGGGCGGCTTTCATTGCGGTGGTCTCGCTTGGTCGCCGAGCGACTTGATGTAGGCCACCACCCGGACCAGATCGTCCTCGGAAATCTTTCCCTCGTAAGAGGGCATCAGCGCCTGATAGCCGGCCGCGATTTGCGCGCGCGGCTTGAGGATGGCATCGCGAATATACCGCTCGTTGGCGACTTCGATGGTGCCATTGCTTAATGCAACCGGCTTGCCGTAAAGCCCCCCGAGCGGCGGCGCCCGCACCACCGAGCCGTTACCGTGGCAGCCGCCGCAGCCGAGCTGGCGAAACAACCGGCCGCCCTCCGCCGCCATCGTGCCGCCAACGTCCTGACGGGTCAGCCATTGCTCGAACGCCGCCGGCTCCATCACCACCACGCGGCCGGTCATACGCGAGTGATCGGTGCCGCAATATTCCGCGCAGAACAATTGAAACACGCCCGGCTTGCGCGGCTTGAACCAGATGTCCTCGTAGGTGCCGGGCAGCACATCATGTTTGATCCTGAATGCTGGAATAAAAAACGAATGAATGACGTCTTGCGACGTCATGATCAGCCGCACGCTCTGCCCGACCGGCACATGAAGCTCGTTGATCTCTCGCTGACCGCCAAGATGCTGGACCTTCCACATCCACTGCTTGGCAACGACGTAAACCGGCACGGCGTCTTTCGGCGCATCATAGAGATCGAGAAAAAGCTGCGCCCCCCAGAAAAACAGCCCGAGAAACGCCACCAGCGTGGCTGTGGTCCATGTCGCCTCGAGATACCAGCTCTTGCGAACGCGATGGTCGCGATCCGCATCGCGGTTGCCGGCGCGATAGTGAATCGCAAAGCGCAGCAGCAGATAAAACAGCAGCAGCAGAACGAACACGCTCGACGTCAGCAGGCCGGCGAACAGCAGATCAACCGCGCCGGCGTGGGCAGTCTCCCCGGGCAGCCAGTACGGAATCCAAGTCGACATGCTCCCCCCAGGCGGCGGCGTTCAGCGTTGCGGGGAATGGTTGGGCGCGGGCGGCGACGGCCAGCCGGCAAGCCCGCGTTGCGCCAACAGCGACATCGCCCGCTCGATCGGCATGTGGGCGACACTGTGGGCTTGGTCGGCCCAACCGAAACTGTCGAGCCGTTGAGTTTCGCTGGCGCGCAAACGCTCCAGATCGCCTCGCGGATCGGTTTGCAGGCGCGGCGCCGGCGGGACCGGCAAGTTGGCTTCGATGCCGCCGCGATGCTGCGATCCGGGGTAGATGGCCGCCAGCAAAAACGGCACCGCGATCAGGAAGACGGCGGTGCCCGCGCCCAACAGTCCGACCAGCCGAGGATCGGCGTCTGATCGCTCGTAATCCTTCGGATGCGAGGTCATCGGCGTCCGACGTGAAAAAGCTGAGCCCCGCCTATGAATAGGTCATGCCCAAACAAAGTTCCATTGGCGGCCGCAAATAGTTCCGATCCGGCGGAACTCGGTGCATTAAGTTTCGTTGGAAAAACGGGGCCTTCGGGGGATATTTTTGGCTCAGATATTTTCACCAGCCGCCGACACTTGGATGCGCCTGTTTCTCGTTGGCGCGGTTTCACTCGCCGTCGGCAGTGTGATTTTCGCGGTCGGGCTGGCGCGCTCCGACTGGGTCACTGGCGCGCGGATCCACCCGCCGGCGCAGCCGGTGCCGTTCAGCCATCAGCACCATGTCGTCGGGCTCGGCATCGACTGCCGCTATTGCCACACCAGCGTGGCCGATGGCCCGCGCGCCGGCCTGCCGCCGACCCACACCTGCATGACCTGTCATTCGCAAATCTGGACCGGTGCGCCCATGCTGGAGCCGGTGCGCACCAGCCTCGCCGACAACAAATCGATCGACTGGAACCGGGTCGCCGTGCTGCCGGAATATGTGTTTTTCCGTCATGACGTCCACATCGCCAAGGGCGTCGGCTGCGTCGAGTGTCACGGCCGCGTCGACACCATGCCACTGACCTACCGCGCCAAGGCGCTGACGATGCAATTCTGCCTCGACTGCCACCGCGACCCGACGCCGCATCTGCGCCCGCAATCGCAGATCACCAGCATGACCTGGAAGCCCGACGGCGACCGTGAAGCGGGCGGCCATGCGCTGCTCCAGCAATACGGCATCCGCACCGGTCAGCTCGACCATTGTTACGTGTGCCACCGATGAGCGCGCCATCGGTCACAGCGCGTTTCGATCTCGACCGCATCCGTGAAGTCACGGGAAACGGCAGCAGGCATTTCTGGTCGAGCCTCGACGAACTGATCGACCAGGACGGCTTCCGCGCCTGGCTGGAAGGCGAGTTTCCCGCCGCCGCCTCGATGTTCGACGATCCCGGCCGCCGGCAGTTCCTCAAGTTGATGGGCGCGTCGTTGCTGCTCGCCGGGCTCGGCGGCTGCGGAGATCAAAATAATTCAAATAATGCGCTGCCTTATGTCAACCAGCCGGAGCAAATGCTGCCGGGCGTGCCGCGCCATTACGCGACCGCGGTAATGTTCGAGGCCTATGCCCAGCCGGTGATCGCGACCTGCAACGACGGCCGCCCGACCAAGCTCGACGGCAATCCCGAACATCCAGCGACGCGCGGCGCCTCCGACCCCTTTATGCAATCCGCCGTGCTCGGCCTGTACGATCCCGAACGCACCAAGACGCCGTCGCACGAAGGCGTGCCCGCGACCTGGGCGGCGTTTTCCGGCGAACTCGACACCCTGCGCACGCGCTGGCGCGAACGCGGCGGCGAAGGCCTGCGCGTCCTTAGCGGCGACACCACCTCGCCGACCTTGATCCGGCAGATGCGCGAACTGGCGACGCAATTTCCGAAAATGCGCTGGCACCGTTTTGAGCCGGCCGGCGCCGCACGCCAGGACGATGCGACGAGCGCCGCGTTCGGCCGGCCGCTGGCGCCGCACTACCTGCTTAGCGAATGCGAGGTGATCGTCAGCCTCGATCACGATCTGCTGGGTCCGGGACCGCACCAGATTTTGCATGCACGAGACTGGGCGCAGCGGCGCGGCGAAGCGGCGCCCGGTCAAGGCCGCAGCCTCCTGCATGTCGCCGAGAGCATGCCGAGCCTGACCGGCACGGTCGCCTCGACCCGCCTGCCCTGTGACGGCTCGCGCCTGGCGGCGCTGGCGCAGGCGATCGGCGCGCAATTCGCCATTCCCGGCTGGACCATGCCGGACCTCGACGCCGGCGAGCGGCGTTTCATCGAGCGGGCGGTGGCTGATTTGCGAGCCCACGCCGGCCATTCGCTGCTGGCGATAGGATCACATTTAGACCCGCACATTCAGGCGCTGGCGCCCGCTGTCAACGAGCGGCTCAACAACGGTAAGACGGTCTGGTACAGTGAGCCGATCCGCGGCGCGACCGACGCGGCGCATTCGCTCGACGCCTTGCTCACCGACATCGCGAGCGGCCAAGTGCACAGCCTGATCGTGCTCGACGGCAATCCCGCCTACGCGTCGTCTGGCTCTACCGATGTCGGCGCCCTGCTCAGGCAAGTGCCGCACCGCATCCATGCCGGGCTGCACACCGACGAGACCGCGCAATTGTGCCAGTGGCATTTGCCGCTGTCGCATGCGCTGGAAAGCTGGAGCGACGCCCGCGCGGTCGACGGCACAACGACGATCCTGCAGCCGATGGTGGCGCCGCTCTACGGTTCACGCAGCCTTCATCAGATTATCGACATGCTGGCCGGGACGCCCGACCCTGCGCCCGATACCGCGTTGCGCATGACCTGGCAGGCGAGCTTCGGCGGGAATTTCGACACGCGCTGGGCACGCGCTTTGCACGACGGCTTTGTCGACGGCACCGCGGCGCAAGCGGTCACCGATCGCGCCGGCAATCCAGCGCCGCTGTCACCCATCCCTGTGCATAACGGCGTGGTCGAAATCATATTTCGTCCCGATCCGACGATCTGGGACGGCCGGTTCGGCAACATCGCCTGGCTGCAGGAGCTGCCGAAGCCGCTGACCAAGATTACCTGGGACAATGTGATCGCGATCAGCCCGGCGATCGCCGCGGCGCAAAAACTCTCGAACGGCGACATCGCCGAGGTGACGATTGGCGAACGCAAGGTGCGCGGCGCGGCCTGGGTCGTCCCCGGCCAGGCCCGCAACACCGTCGCGCTGGCTTTTGGCTATGGGCGCCGCGCCGGCGGCGATATCGCGAGCGGCCGCGGCTACGACGCCTACGCCGTGCGGCCGGACAATTCCGCATGGCACGCTTACGGCAGTATTCGCCGCGCCGATGGAAATTTGCAGATCGCAACCACGCAGGCGCATCACCGCATGGACGGCTTCGATTTCGTCCGCGAAGTAACGGCTGAAAAGCCGCGCACGCCACCGCCGAAGGAAAGTTTCAGCTTCTACTCGGACGCGCCGGGCGCCGATCACGCAAGTGAACACGCTTGGGGCATGGTGATCGATCTCGATCTTTGCATCGGCTGCAACGCTTGCGTGTCGGCCTGCAATGTCGAGAACAACGTGCTGGTGGTCGGCAAGGATCAGGTGGCGCGCGGCCGAGAAATGGCGTGGCTGCGGATCGATCGCTACTACACCGGCGACGTCGAAAATCCGCGCAGCTATTTTCAGCCGGTGCCCTGTATGCATTGCGAGAAGGCGCCGTGCGAAATGGGCTGCCCGGTGCATGCCACCGTGCACTCGCCGGAGGGCGTCAACCAGCAGATCTATAACCGCTGCATCGGCACGCGAACCTGCTCGAGCTATTGCCCGTACAAGGTGCGGCGCTTCAACTGGTACGACTACCGGCAAACCAATGCCGCGGAAGCGGCCGCGAAAAATCCCGATGTCAGCGTGCGCTCGCGCGGCGTCATGGAGAAATGCACTTTTTGCACGCAGCGCATCCAGGCCGCCCATGCCGCCGCCGACAAGGGCAACCGCCCGCTCGACCGCGACGAGGTCGTCACCGCCTGCCAGCAGGCCTGCCCGACCAAGGCGATCGCGTTCGGCGACCTGAAGGACGCCGGCTCTACGGCGGCGAAGCGGCGCACCAGCGGCCGGCATTACGTTTTACTGGAAGAGCTCGGCACCCGCCCCCGCACCACTTATTTGGCGCGCTGGAATGACGACCCCGAGGCGGGAGGCGCCGCATGAGCGCCAAAGCCGGGGTTCGGCGCAACGCGCGGGATATTTTGCCGCCAAATCAGACTTATGCCGACGTCACCGATCAGCTCGCCGGCATCCCGCTGCATTTCCCGTCGCGCCGGCGCTGGTTGATCGCGCTCGGCATCTCCTCGGCGCTGCTCGGCCTGCTGTTCGTCTCCGCCACCGTGCTGTTCACCACCGGCGTCGGCATCTGGGGCCTCAACATCCCGGTCAACTGGGCCTTCGCGATCCATAATTATGTGTGGTGGCTTGGCATCGGGCACGCCGGCACCTTGATTTCGGCATTGTTGCTGCTGCTCGGCCGCGACTGGCGCAACTCGCTCAACCGCTTCGCCGAGACCATGACGCTGTTCGCGGTGGTCTGCGCCGGGATCTATCCGATCCTGCATCTCGGGCGGCCGTGGTTCTTCTACTGGATGTTTCCCTACCCGGCGACCATGAGCGTGTGGCCGCAATTCCGCAGCCCGCTCGAATGGGACATCTGGGCGGTGCTGACCTATCTCACGGTCTCGATCGTGTTCTGGTACATCGGCCTGGTTCCCGACCTCGCGGCCGCGCGAGACCGCGCACGGCGCCGCCGCTGGAAAGTTTTCTTCGGCGTGCTTTGTCTCGGCTGGCGCGGCTCGGCGGCGCACTGGATGCGCTGGCACCAGGCCTATCGTTTGCTCGCCGCGCTCGCGGTGCCGCTGGTTGTCTCGGTGCACAGCGAGGTTTCGCTGCTGTTCGCCGCCGGCACCATTCCCGGCTGGCACTCGACGATCTTCCCGCCTTATTTCGTGCTCGGCGCGGCGTTCTCCGGTTTCGCGGTCGTCGCCATGATCGCGATCGTGTTGCGCGGACTATTCCATCTGCACAACCTGGTCACCGACGATCACCTCGACGCGCTCGGCAAGGTGCTGCTGGCCTGCGGCCTAATGACCGCGTACGGCTACGTGTTCGAGGTATTCGACGCGCTGTATTCCGGCGGCGGCCACGAAATCCAGACGCTGCAGGACCGCTTCTTCGGCCAATACTGGTGGAGCTATTGGGGCGCCATCGTCTTCAATTTCGTCGTGCTGCAGCCGCTGTGGTGGCGCGTGGCGCGGCGCACGCCGTGGATGCTATTCACAATCTCAACGAGTGTCGCGATCGGCATGTGGCTCGAACGCTACATGATTCTGGTGACAAGCCTGTACCGCGATTTCCTGGTCTCCTCGTGGGGCGAATATCACGCGACGTTCTGGGACTGGGCGGTCTATGCCGGCACCATCGGCCTGTTCCTGGTGCCGTTCCTGCTGATCATCCGCCTACTTCCGGTGATCTCGATTTTCGAAACCAAGGAAGTGCTGCACGAGGAGCACGAAGAGGCGGCGCATGGCTAGAGATTTGGCGAGAGATTTGGCCGACGATTTGGCGGACGATTACGGCCTGCTCGCCGAATTCGAGACGCCGGAAGCGCTGCTGGTGGCGGCCAAGCGCGCCCGCGCCGCGGGCTATCGTGAGCTCGACGCCTTCACGCCGTTCCCGGTCTACGAACTCGCCGGCGTGTTCAAGCTGCGCGACAAACGCGTGCTCTGGCTCGGCCTGTTCGGCGGCATTTTCGGCTTCACGCTGGCGTTCGGCATGCAGATATTCACCAATTACAGCTATCCGATCGATGTGGGGGGCCGGCCGCTTTATCCGCTTTCCGCCTTTGCGGTGGTCGCCTTCGAGCTGACCGTGCTGTTCGCCGCGCTGTTTCCGGCAATCGGGATGCTGGCGCTCAACGGCCTGCCGCGGCTGCATCATCCGGTGTTTTCCGCGCCGAAATTTCATCTGGCCTCGCGCGACCGGTTTTTCCTTTGCGTGCTGGCGAGCGATCAGAAATTTGACCGGCACAAGACGCGGGATTTCTTGCAGGGCCTCGCTCCCGCCTCGGTCGAGCTGGTGACGTCATGACGCGCTGGCCGGTCATTCTGGCGTTGTGCGCGCTGGCCGCCGCCTGCACCAAGTCCAATATGGACTCGCAGCCGAAGGACACCGAATACCGGGCCTCCGGCCTGTTCCGCAACGGCCGCGTGTTGCAGGAGCCGGTGCCCGGCACGGTGGCGCGCGGCGACCTCGAGCGCGCCGCCGATGCGAGCCGCAAGCCCGCGGTGACGGCGGAGCTGCTGACGCGCGGCCGCGAGCGTTTCGAGATCAACTGCGCGCAGTGTCACGGCCGCGTTGGCGACGGCAACGGCGTCGTCGTGTCACGGGGCTTTCCGCGGCCGGCGAGCTTCCATGACGAGCGGTTGCGCAGCGCCGACGATCAGCATTTCTACGACGCCATTACCAACGGCTATGGCGTGATGTATTCGCACGCGACGCGGGTGCAGCCGCGCGATCGCTGGGCGATCATCGCCTATATCCGCGCGTTGCAACTGAGCCAGCATGCCGCGCTCGCCGATCTGCCGGCCGAGGAGCGCGCCAAGCTCAGCGCAGACAAATCCAGATGAAGGCTACCGATCCTCGATTTTTGCCGTTGTGCGCCGCCATCGGCTTCATCGCCTGCGCGCTGGGTCTTTGGATCAACGCCAAAACCATGCTGGCGAGCTACCTCTCGGTGTGGATCGCGATCGGCGCGATCCCGATTGGCGCGCTCGCCGTGCTGCAGATTTCCTATCTGGTGAAAGCCGGCTGGACCCGCGATCTGCATCCGCCGTTGACCGGCGCTGCGCTGACCATTCCGGCCACCGGCCTTCTCTTTATTCCGGTCCTGCTCGGCATGGCGGAGATTTATCCGTGGGCGAGCGGCCACGAGGCGCTACCGGCCTTCAAGGCCGCCTACCTGACGCCGTGGTTCTTCGCGCTCCGCGCCGTGATTTATTTCACGATCTGGACCGCGCTTACGGTTTGGGCGGTGCGCAGTTACGGCAACGGGCCGCCGATGATCCGCGCCGCCTCCGGCGGCCTGATCGTGTGGGCGCTGACGGTGTCATGGGCCGGCATCGATTGGCTGGAATCGCTCGAGCCGCATTTCCATTCATCGATCTACGGATTGCTGGCGATCAGCTTCGACCTGCTGGGCGGCCTAGCGTTCGGCATCACGGTGGTGCTCGCGCTCAGCCGTTCGCATCGGATGGCGAACGCCAGCTACGGCGCCGTGCTGCTGTCGACGATCCTGCTGTGGGCGTATCTGCACGCCATGCAGTACATCATCATCTGGACCGGAAATATTCCGGAGGAAGTGGTCTGGTACCTTGAACGGCTGGCTGGCGGCTGGGGTGTCGCGCTGTGGGCGATGTTTATCGGACAGTTCTTCTTGCCGTTCTTCGCCCTGCTGCCGGAGGCGTGGCGTTCGAGCCGGATCATATTGCTATGGCTCGCCGGCGCGACGCTGGCCTGCCGCTTGCTGGAAGCCATCGTGCTTGTTTTGCCGCCGCTGCACGTCAATGGTTTTGCCGCGCTGCTCGATCTGCCGGCGGCGTTTGTCGCGATCGGGGCGAGCTGGCTGCTGGCGTGGCGCGCGGTCGGCGCGCTCGAGGAGTGGCTGCGGTCAGGCCGGACGGCGGCGGCCCGCTAGCGCCAGCAAGGCGATGCCGCCACCAAGCACGATGATGGTCGTCAGCCCTGCTGCCGCCAGCAGGCGCGAAACCAGCACATTGTAGGTGCCGTGCGCGGGGTCGAAGCCGTAGCACAGCAGCCGCACATGGTCGCGCAGTGTGCCGACTTTGCCCTGCCCGGCGTCAACCAATGCGAGCCGCATGTCCGCGCCGCTCAATCCAACGCCGGTAAGCACGCGGGCGACCCGGCCATCGGCGCTGAGCACATAAGCCGCGGCGGGGTGGGCGAACTGATCGTGCTCCTTGTCGTAATGATAATTGTAGCCGAGCGCCTGTGTGATTGCCGTCACCGAAGCCTGATCGGCGGTGACAAATAAACTGGCGCCGTTGATCGCCGCATCGCCGCCGAGATGCGCGCGGCGCATCGTTGCGGCGTCGGCCGCGGTGTCCTTCGGGTCGAGGCCAATCACGAGAAGCCGGTAATCGCGCCCCGGCGTCAGCCCAGTTTGCGCAAGCGCCGCGGCGGCGAAAGACACAATCGGTCCGCACAGGGTGGCACAGGTGTAGTCGGCGAATATCAGCACCGTGGGGCCGGCGACCAGGTCGCGAAGCGATCGGCGCCGCCCATCCTCGCCGGTCACCTGTGCGTCGGGCGGCACCGCGGCGCCCGGCGGCGACGAAACGCCGACATCCCAATATTGCGGCGGCGTCATGCTGGCTTGCGCCGGCGCGAGGGCGCAGCACAGCGCGCCAAGGACGGCCGATGCGAAGGCGATTCTGGTCCGGATCATCGCGGGTTCTCCAAGTTCAAGATCTAGGCGCATGGAAGGTTCCGCCCGGGAAGCCAGCACGCGCCCACCTTAAATCCGTACGGCGTAGGAACGCACTTCCACATCATACGTTTTCTAATGAGCGGCCGTCACGTCGCTTGCGCACATATCAGAGAGCACCCGCATGACCGATGGGACAACGGGCTTGAGTCGCCGCCATTTCCTCACCACCACAGCCGCCTCGACAATGTCGGTCGCCCTCCTGGATCGCGGCGCGAATGCCGCCCCAGCGCCAGTACCGGTTAATGCCGGCGATCCGCTCGACGTCACGTTGCGCGTCAACGGCCGCCAGCAAGACCTCAAACTCGATAGCCGCACCACGCTGCTCGACGCGTTGCGCGAGCACATCGGCCTCACCGGCAGCAAAAAAGGCTGCGATCACGGCCAATGCGGCGCCTGCACGGTGATGGTCGATGGCCGCCGCGTGCTGTCCTGCCTGACATTGGCCGCCAGCGTGCAAGGCCAGGACGTCACGACCATCGAAGGGCTGGCGCAGCCGGACGGCTCCCTGCATCCGATGCAGCAGGCCTTCATCGACCATGACGCGTTCCAGTGCGGCTATTGCACGCCCGGCCAGATCGTCTCCGCGGTCGCCTGCGTCAAGGAAGGTCACGCCGGCACCGACGCGGAAATCCGCGAATACATGAGCGGCAACATTTGCCGCTGCGCCGCCTACCCGAACATCGTCGACGCCATCAACCAGGCGAAGACGCAGATGAAGGGGGCCTGACATGCGGCCCTTCCAGTTTGCCCGCGCCGAAGACAACAAAGCCGCGATCGCAGCGCATGGCGCGCAGGGGCGCGACGACGCCGGCGCCATCAATGCGCCGAGCCAATATCTCGCCGGCGGCACCACGCTGATCGACCTGATGAAGCTCGACGTGATGCAGCCGAGCCGCGTGGTCGACATCAACGCGCTGCAAAAGACCAATTCCGGCAAGATCGAGTTTAGCGAGAAAGGCCTGCGGCTCGGCGCCATGGCGCGCATGTCGCAGGCGGCCGATCATGACGATGTTCGCAAGAATTTCCCGGTGATCGCGCAGGCGCTGCAGCTCGCCGCCAGCGCGCAAATCCGCAACATGGCCTCGCTCGGCGGCAACGTCCTGCAACGCACCCGCTGCACTTATTTTCGCGACACCTCCTACCCGAATTGCAACAAGCGCAACCCCGGCTCCGGCTGCGCCGCGGTGGATGGCATCAACCGGGCGCACGCCGTGCTTGGCACCAGCGAAGATTGCATCGCGGCTTATCCCGGCGATTTCGCGCAAGCCCTGCTGGCGCTTGACGCCCAGGTCGAAATCGACGGGCCGCGCGGGGCGCGCACGATTCCCTTCGCCAGCCTGCACCAACCGCCTGGCAAGACGCCGCATGTCGAGACCACCTTGGCGCCGGGCGACCTGATCATCGCTTTCAATATTCCGGCCGTGCCGTGGGCGAAACGTTCGCTGTTCCTGAAAATCCGCGACCGCGAATCCTATGAATTCGCGCTGGCTTCCGCCGCGGTGGCGCTTGAGCTCGACAACGGCAACGTCAAGCAGGTGCGGATCGCGCTCGGCGGCGTCGCCACGATGCCGTGGCGCGCCAAGGAGGCGGAAGCCGCGCTGCAGGGCAAAGCCGGCGACGACGCCACTGTCAAAGCAGCCGCCGACGCCGCATTCGCGCAGGCGCAGCCGCGCCAACACAACGCCTTCAAGGTCGAGCTTGGCAAGCGCACGCTGATTCGCGCGCTGCACCAGGCCGCCGCACTGGAGATCTGACATGAGCCGCGCCGCCCCCGAACCCAAAGCCAATATGGGCAATCCCGAACCGCGCCTTGACGCGCGGCTGAAAGTCACCGGCGAAGCGCGCTACGCCTCCGACATGCCGATGCACAATCCGGCGTTCGCCTTTCTGGTCACCAGCGCGATCGCCAAGGGCGAGATCAAGCGCATGGACCTGAGCGAGGCCAAGGCGGTGCCGGGCGTGCTGGAGATTTTCACCCACGAGAACACCGGCGACCTGAAGGCGCTCAAGTACGGCGCCAGCGGCGGCGGCGCGACCACCTCGATCCAGGGCTTCGGCCCAAAGATTGAGCATGACGGTCAGATCGTCGCGATGGTGGTCGCAAACAGCTTCGAAGCTGCGCGCGAAGCCGCTCATAAAATGCAGATCGATTACACCGCCGAGCAACCCAGCGCGACGTTCGGCTCGCAGAACGTCAGCGAGAAGAAAGCCGACAAGAAAACGCCGCAGGCCGGCGACGCCAAGAAAGCCTTCAACGACGCCGAGGTGAAATTCGAAGCGGATTACGGCACGCCGACGCAGCACCACAATCCGATCGAACTGTTTACAACGACCGCGGTCTGGAACAACGACGAATTGACGATCTACGAGCCGAGCCAGTTCATGTACGGGCTCAAGAACAATGCCGCGCAAAAGCTCGGCATCAAGCCCGACCAGGTTCACGCGGTAAGTCATTTCGTCGGTGGCGCGTTCGGCTGCAAGGCGCAATTGTCGCCGCGCACCGGCCTGGTGGCGCTGGCCGCAAAGAAGCTAAATCGTCCCGTCAAGCTGGTCGCCACTCGCGACCAGGGCTTCACCATCGCGACCTATCGCGCCGAGACGCGCCACGCCATCAAGATCGGCGCGCAAAAGGACGGCAAGATCGTCAGCTTCCAGCATGACGGCTGGGAAGTGACCTCGCGGCCTGATTCCTATTCCGTCGCCGGGGTCGAGGACAGCGCGCGGATGTACGGCTTCGGCGCGGTCAAGACCAGCGTCACGCTCGTGCACGCCGACCGCAACACCCCGGGCTTCATGCGTTCGCCGCCGGTGGTGCCTTATATTTACGCGCTGGAAAGCGCGCTCGACGAACTCGCGATCAAGCTCAAGATGGACCCCGTGGAGTTGCGCCGCGTCAACGACGCGACCAAGGACGCCACCGGCAAGGAATGGTCGAGCCGCTCTTTGATGAAATGCTACGATCAGGCTTCGGCAGCCTTCGGCTGGTCGAAGCGCTCGGCCGAGCCCGGCTCAATGCGCGACGGCGACTGGCTGATCGGCTGGGGCTGCGCCAGCGCGTTCTACCCGACCCACATCGGCGCCGCCACCGCGCGCGTGAAGCTCAATGCCGACGGCCACGCGCTCGTGCAGATCGCCGCGCACGAAATCGGCACCGGCATCATGACGGTGGCCGGCCAGATGGCGGCCGAACGGCTCGGCATTCCGCTTAATCAGGTCACGGTTGAACTGGGCGACAGCCGGCTGCCGCCCGTTCCGGTGGCCGGCGGCTCGAACCAGACCGCGAGCTGTTGCTCGGTGGTGATGAAGGCGTGCGACGCCATCATGGCCAAGCTCAATGACGGGGCAAAAAAGCCGGAAACCGTCGGCAGCGCGCCCGGCGACCGGCTCGGCGAAAAATTCGCGCGGCGCGGCGTTTCTACCCTCGAAGAATATGCGGAGTTTGTGCCACCCGACGCGCAGCCGGGTATCGTGACCGGGATTTTCAAGGAAGGTCCGATCAAAAAGCTCTATGAAGGGACGCCGACGCTGGTCGGCGGCTCCAAAGGCGAGAAGCTGATGTATGCGATGGGCGCCGAATTCGTCGAGGTGCGCATCCATGCGTTGACCCGGGAAATCCGCGTGCCGCGCATCGCCGGCGCCTTCGCGGCCGGCCGCATCATGAACACCCGCACCGCGCGCAGCCAGATGATGGGCGCGATGATCTGGGGCATCTCATCGGCCTTGTACGAGGCGACCGAGATCGACCCCCGCAACGCGCGCTACACCAACGACAATCTCGCCGACTATATGGTGCCGGTGAGTGCCGACATTCAGCAGCTCGACGTTATACTGGTCCCGGAAAAGGACGATTACGTCAATCCGGCCGGGGTCAAGGGCATCGGCGAGCTTGGCAATGTCGGCACCGCGGCGGCGGTCGCCAACGCGGTCTATCACGCCACCGGCGTGCGGGTGCGCGAACTGCCGATCCGGCTGGAGAAGCTGTTGCAAGCCTGAGCGGACCTGGCGCCTTAAGCGGACTTGGCGAGCTTCAGGGCGGCACGGGCGTTCTCGTCGGGCGACGCTGGATGGGCGAAGACAGCAGGCACCGATGCTACGTGGCGCAACTTGAGCGCGTGAAGCTCGGCGGCAACCTGGGAAGTGAGCGGTCATGCGGAAGCCGGAAAAATAATTCATTAACGCCAATAATTTCAATAGCTTACCATTGGCGCCCGGTCTTGAAATCAAAAAACTTTTTTCTAAATTATCGACCGCCGGACGCCATGTTGGGTCTGGTGCGGACGCCGGTCGTGTCCGGCGTGATGCTCGTATCCATGTTTTGCTAACGGAGGATGTGGCTATGAGAACTTATGACTTCGCTTCCCTGGGGCGTTCGAGCATTGGCTTTGATCGCCTGTTCGACCTCATTAACAACACTCAGTTGCTTGAGGATCAGGACAACTATCCCCCCTATAACATTGTCCAAACTGGTGAGGACACCTACCGCATCTCGCTCGCTATTGCGGGATTTTCACCCGATGACATCACAATAACCGCTCAGCAAAACCTGCTGACGGTTGCTGGCAATAAAGCCGAACGAAAGCAATCCAACCCCGATTATGAGGTCCTTTATCAGGGTATCTCTGCGCGAGGGTTTGAACGCCGTTTCAGCCTTGAAGATCACATCGAAGTTTCTGGTGCCTCCTTCGAGAACGGACTGCTGGATATCAACCTCCTTCGGAAAATTCCCGAGGCCATGAAACCGCGGAGGATTGAGATCGCGGCCAGTCAAGCGGCCAAAGATAATAAGGCGAAGACGGTCGATCACATCCGCGCTGCTTCGTAGACACCGGGGAACACAAATCATCGCGCGACATCGAGGTGGCTTGGGCTCCATCTCGCTCTAGCCACCTCCTTTAGATTAAGGAGGAGAAATCATGGAACGGCGACTAAAAGGCGAGCGGACTAAGGACGGCGACTTTGACCTCGACTCCCTCCTGCATCCTGCTCATGCGTTCAAGCATCCATCACAGGTAGTAGCTGACCCCGATCTGACGTTGAATGAGAAGCGCGCGATATTGGCCTCATGGGCGTCAGACGCTTGCGCCGTCGAAGCTTCACCTGAACTCCGCGTGACGCCGAATGGCTCAGGGGTTCGCTTCGATGACATCATGGACGCGTTGCGAGAACTCGATGGCCAACTGGCCAACACCCCGAAATATCGAAAGTTCATTCGGCGGGCTCAGATATTACGGCACTTTGCTGGAGGCGACGGTGGCGAACCCACGCTGAATTAAGATAAGCGCCGCAACAAATGCGCAAAGAAAGGGTCATGCGGACGCGACTATACCGCATGAAGTATGGTTTGGCGGAGAGAGTGGGATTCGAACCCACGTTACGGTTTCCCGTAAACACGCTTTCCAAGCGTGCGCCTTCAGCCACTCGGCCACCTCTCCATACCAACCTCTAGAAGGCGCACGCCTTGTCGTTAACGACGCGCTCGAAGCGCGCTGATGCGCCTTTTGCCACTCGGCACCTCGCCCGAGTCATAGCCTCTTCCTATAGGCCGCCGACGCCTTGGGAAAGGGCCATCGCACCGCGGCGCCAACTATAACCGCACGCCTTTGGCTGACAACCAGGCTCGCTTGCTTTCACGGTTCGCGTTCGCGGCGTGATGTGCGTCGCCAGTGAAATTTGACGCATCACGCAAAACACGCGAGAAAATAAATGTTTCTCGCTCAAGACACCACGCGGATTTTCATGCCGGACAATTCTACTGCGCTCGGCCTTGTGCTCGCTGCCGATCCGGCGCTGCTCGCCATCGTCAAGTTGTCGCTGATCGTCAGTTGCGCCGCGGTGCTGCTGGCGGCGCTGGTCGGCATTCCATTCGGCGCGCTGGTCGCGCTGACGCGCTTCCCCGGCCGCGAAACCGTGATTGTCGTGCTCAACGCGCTGATGGGCTTGCCGCCGGTGGTGGTCGGGCTGTGCGTCTATCTCGCGCTGTCGCGCTCCGGCCCGCTCGGGCCGCTCGGCCTTTTGTTTACGCCGCAGGCGATGATCGTCGCGCAAACGATTCTGGTCGCACCGATCATCGCGGCGCTGACGCGGCAGACCATCGAGGACCTCTGGGTGGAATATCGCGACGAACTCACGGCAATGAATGTCGGGCCGGCGCGGCGCGTCGCGACATTGATCTGGGACGCGCGCTTCAGCCTGGTCACCGCGATGCTGGCGGGCTTCGGTCGCGCCGCCGCCGAAGTCGGCGCCATCATCATCGTCGGCGGCAATATTGACGGCTTCACCCGCACCATGACGACGGCGATCGCGCTCGAAACCTCGAAAGGCGACCTGCCGCTCGCGGTCGGTCTCGGCATCGTGCTGATCGTTATCGTTGTTATCATCAACGCGCTCGCCTGGGGCGCGCGCCGCGCCGGCGAACGTTACGCGGGATGACCATGCGCGCACCGCTCACCGATCTGCCGATTGTCTTTGAGGAGGTCGCCATCGCGGCGGTTGGCGTGACCATGCTCGACCGGATTTCCCTGAAAATCGCCGCCGGCGCGCCGACCGTGCTGATCGGGCCGAACGGCTCCGGCAAGACAACGCTGCTGCGCGCCGCCATGGGATTGCTGGCGCCCAGCCAAGGTCGCATCAGCTGGGGCGGCCGCACCGAGGCGGCGCCGCAGCGCCGCGCCTTCACGTTTCAGCGGCCGGCGATGCTTCGGCGCAGCGCCGAAGGCAATGTGCGCTTTGCGCTCGCAGCGGCAGGCATGCCGCGTGCCGAACACGAGCGCCGGATCAGCGAACTGTTCGCGCTGGTCGGCCTCGGCGGTCTTGAACGCCGCCCGGCGCGGCGGCTGTCCGGCGGCGAGCAGCAGCGCCTCGCTCTGGCGCGGGCGCTGGCGCGTGAGCCCGCGGTGCTGTTCCTCGACGAACCGAACGCCAGCCTCGACCCCGCCGCCACCAAGGCGGTCGAAGACATCGTCCGCGCGGTCGCGGCCCGCAACGTCAAGATCGTGATGTCGAGCCACGATCTTGGCCAGGCGCGGCGGCTGGCCGGCGAAATCGTTTTGCTGCATCGCGGCCGCGTCATTGAGACCGGCCCGGCGGCGGCGTTTTTCAACTCGCCGCGAACTCACGAAGCCAAAATATTCATGGCCGGCGACCTGCTGGTCTAACGCTCGAAACTCCGGAGGATCCCATGCACAGCCGTCGAATTTTCATCGCCGCTATGATCTCTGCCGCGCTGCTCGCCGCGCCCGCCGCTTTCGCGCAAGACAAATCCATCGTGGTCGCCTCGACCACCTCGACCCAGGATTCCGGCCTGTTCGAATATCTGCTGCCGCTCTTCACCAAGAAGACCGGCATCACCGTGAAAGTCGTGGCGCAAGGCACCGGCCAGGCGCTCGACACTGGCCGGCGCGGTGACGCCGACGTGGTGTTTGTCCATGCCAAATCAGCCGAAGAAAAATTCCTCGCCGAGGGCCAAGGCGTCAAGCGCTACCCGGTGATGTACAACGACTTCATATTGATCGGGCCGGCCGGCGATCCGGCCAAGATCAGCGGCATGAAGGACGTTGCCGAAGCGATGAAGACCATCAAGGCCAAGGCGGCGCCGTTCATCTCGCGCGGCGACCGTTCCGGCACCCATATCGCCGAGCTTGCCTTATGGAAGGCGTCGGGCATCGACATCGAAAAGGATAAAGGCGCCTGGTACAAATCGATCGGCCAGGGCATGGGCGCCGCGCTCAACACCGCGCAGGCCGGCAGCGCCTATGTGCTGTCCGACCGCGGCACCTGGATTCACTTCAAGAACAAGGGCGACCTTAAAATCGTCGTGCAGGGCGACAAGCGCATGTTCAACCAGTACGGCGTGATGCTGGTGAATCCGGAAAAACATCCGAACGTCAAGAAAGACCTCGGCCAGCAGTTCATCGACTATCTGGTTTCGCCGGAAGGCCAGAAGGACATCGCCAACTACAAGATCGACGGCCAGCAACTGTTTTACCCGAACGCCAACGACGCCGGAGCGTGACCGCTAATCCGGGATGAAATCAGGCAGATCCCGCGCTATATGAGCGTCATGGCGCAAGACCCCTACATCATCAAACCCGACCCGGCCGATCCCCGGCTGACCGAGCGCGTGTCCGGCATCGACCAGACCGGTGCAAGGATTGACACCTCGGTGACGGTCGAGCGCGCGCTGACGATCTTCCTCAATTCGCAGGAGATCGTTACCGCGATGACGATCAACGACTACCCGGAATATCTCGCAATCGGCTATTTGCTCAACCAGCACATGCTGCTGCCGGACGATGTAGTCACCGGCGTCGATTACGACGAGGAACTGTCGGTCGTGGTGGTGCGTACCAAACGCAAGACCAATTACGAAAAGAAGTTGAAGAAGAAGGTGCAGACCTCCGGCTGCGCGCAAGGAACGGTGTTCGGCGATCTGATGGAAGCGCTGGAAAATGTCGCGCTGCCGGACGCTGAGCTGCGCACCTCGTGGCTCTATAAGCTCGCGCACGATATCAACACCACGCCGTCGCTTTATCTTGAGGCCGGCGCCATTCACGGCTGCGTGCTGACGAAAAGAGACCAGCCGCTGGTTTACATGGAAGACGTTGGCCGTCACAACGCGGTCGACAAGATCGCCGGCTGGATGTTCAAGGAAAAGGTCGCGCCGGCCGACAAGATTTTCTACACCACCGGCCGCCTCACTTCGGAAATGGTGATCAAGACGGTGCGCATGGGCATTCCGATTTTGATCTCACGCTCCGGCTTCACCGCCTGGTGCGTCGAGCTGGCGCGCAAGGCCAACCTCACGTTGATCGGACGCGCGCGCGGCAAGCGCTTTGTCGCGCTGGCGGGGGAAAAACGTATCGTGTTCGACCAGGACCTCGCCTTCGTCGAAGAGGAAAGCGCCAAACACCGGCGCAAGGCCGCGGTGCATGACGAATAATTCTCACTGTCTTGTCCCGGACGCGGTGCAGCGCGCAAGCGGTGCACCGCAGATCCGGGACCTTTACGATCCCGGGTCTGCAACGCATCACCATAGCGCGTCGAAAACGCGCGTGTACGCGCTTATGGTGCTGCGCTGCGCCCGGGAAAAATTGCGATACCGATCATGACGCCAGCAACTTTCGGCCTCGTTCTCGCCGGCGGACTGGCGCGGCGGATGGGCGGCGGCGACAAGGCGCTGCTCGAAATCGGTGGCGTCACTATTCTCGACCGCGTGCTGGCGACGCTGTCCGGCCAAACCGTCGGCATCGTCATCAACGCCAATGGCGATCCGCAACGCTTCGCCGATACCGGGCTGACCGTCGTGCCGGACAACGTGCCGGGTTTCGTCGGCCCACTGGCCGGAATTCTCGCCGGCCTCGATTGGCTCGCCGCGCAGAACAACGGCGTCGAGTGGCTGCTCAGCGTGCCGGGCGACTGCCCGTTTTTGCCCGACGACCTGGTGGAGCGGCTGCATGCGGCGCGGCGCCAGATGGGCGCCGGCGTGCCGCTCGCCTGCGCGCGTTCCGGTGAGTGGCGCCATCCGGTGGTCGGACTGTGGCCGCTCGCATTGCGCGAGGATTTGCGCCGCGCCCTGACCAAGGAGGACTTGCGCAAGATCGAGGTCTGGACCGCGCGCCACGGCATCGCGGTGGCCGACTGGCCGGACACGCCGGTTGACCCGTTCTTCAACGTCAACACCCCCGGCGACGCCAGGCGCGCCGAGCAGGTTGCGATGCAAAATGCCGGCGCCTGACAATTCGTGCGCGCGCCTCGCCCGCAGACCTGTTATAAGCGCCCATTGTCTTGGAATTTCGGGAAACGATCTGGGAGAGAACAAAACACCATGAAAGCATTCGTTATTGCCTGCGCTGCTGCCATCGTGATCGCGGTGATCGGCGGCTTCGTGCTCAACGGTTTCCAGGAGTCATCCGGCCAAGCCTACTCCACCAGCGGCGTGCGGCTTGGGGCCTGACGAGCTTGCGGACCTGACGATCAATCGATTAGCGCCGCGTAGGACAGAAAGCCGACGCGCGCGCCGGGTTCGATCGCGGTCACGTCCTCCGGAAACTCGAGCAATCCGTCAGTTTCGGTCAGCGAGGTGAGAATACCCGCGCCGTCCTGCGGATGCTTCACCGCCTCGATATCGCCGTCTGGCCGCTGCCGCAGTGAAACCCGGACATATTCGCGGCGGCCTTTTTTCTTTCTGTAAGCGAAAGCTGCCCGCACCGGCAGCGGCAATAACGGCCGCGCCTTCGCGCCCGACAGCCGCAGCAGCAATGGCCGCACCACCCGCACAAACGTGACGAAAACCGCGACCGGGTTTCCTGGCAAGCCGGCAAACGCCGCGCTGTTGCCGTTGCCGCGAATCACCCCCATCGCCACCGGGCGGCCCGGCTTGATGCCGACGCGCCAGAACACCAGGCTGCCAATGCGTTCGACCGCGTCGCGCACATAGTCGGCATCGCCGGTTGAGACGCCGCCCGAGGTCAGCACCAAATCGTGGCCGTTGGCGGCCGACGACAGCGCGCGCGACAGCGTGTCCTGATCGTCGCTGAGAATTCCGAGATCGGTCACACTGGCGCCGAGGCGGCGGAGCAGTTCCGCCAGCAAATAGCGGTTGGCGTCGTAGACCGCGGCAGGCCCGCGCTCGGCGCCTGGTTCGACGACTTCATCGCCGGTCGAAAAGATCGCAACCCGCAGGCGGCGGCGCGCCAAGAGGTCGGTCAGGCCGAGCGCGGCGGCGAGCGCGATGTGCTGCGCCTGCATTACCGTTCCGGCTGCCAGCACGACGCCGCCGACGCGCACGTCCTCGCCGGCAAGCCGACGGTTAGCTCCCGTTTTCAGGCCTTCCGGCACGATCACACGATCACCGTCGATGCGGGTGTCCTCCTGCATGAAAACCGTGTCGGCACCGGCCGGCATCGGGGCGCCGGTAAAAATGCGGATGGCTTGGCCGGGGCTGATCGCGACGTCGGCACGCTTGCCGGCGGTGAGGCGGCCGGCAACCGCCAGCGTGGTTTCACTATTGGCGCGCAGATCGGCATGCCGAACGGCATAACCGTCCACGGCGGAATTATCGAACGGCGGCAGATTGTCCGGCGCGAGCACATCGACAGCGACGACCCGGGCGCGGGCATCGGAGAGCGGTACGCGCTCGGTCTCGGGCACCGGACTGACCCGCTCCACGATCAGCCGCTCCATATCGGCGAGAGCGAGAAGCGGGCCGGCAAACGCGAAGCAATCGTCGGTGAGCTGAGCCATCAGGCCACCACCGGCGCGTTCTTGAGGCGATGCAGCGGCATCGCTTCGGCCAGCAGGACATCAGCGATCTTCTCGATATCGTCGAGCGAAATGACCGGCACGCCGGCCTGCGGCAGCGGGCTGTCGGCGGCGATCGCGACAATCCAGTCATCGTCGGGATGCAACAGCGGCTTGCCGTTTGCGGCGCGATAGATCTCGAGCTTGGGGAATTTCTCGCGTTTGTAGCCTTCGATCAGAACCAGATTGACCGGGGCGAGCTTCGACAGCAGCTCATGTAGCGGCGGTTCGCCCGCGCCGCGCAGTTCCGTCATCAACGCCCAGCGATTGACGGACGACACCAGAACCTGTGTCGCGCCGGCCGAGCGGTGGGCGAAGGAATCCTTGCCGGGCTGGTCGATATCGAACTGATGATGCGCATGCTTGAGGGTCGACACGCGCTTGCCGCGCGCGATCAGGCGCGGCACCACCTTGGTGATCAGCGTCGTCTTGCCGGAGCCGCTCCAGCCGGCGAGGCCGATGACGCGCGTTTCGGCGTTGAGTGCATCTTGCATGGCGCCCTTATAGCAAAACGCCCGGCGGGAAAGCCGGGCGCTGCGCGTTAGCGCTTGTTCTTGCTATTCGGCGGGCGTTGCGGCCGGCTGCGCCTGCGACTGGTTAGGGCCGGTGCGGGCCATTTCCTCATCCAGCCAGAGCCGGTGATGTTCCTTCGCCCAGTTGAGATCGACGGTGCCCTCGCCCATCGCCTCGAACGCGCCTTCCATGCCGATGGTGCCGATATAGATATGGCCAAGCATGACGGCGACAAACAGCATGGCCACCACCGCGTGGACTATCTGCGCGATCTGCATCGAATCGACGTCGGTGCCATAAAACGGGAACATCAGAATATAGCCGGTGATGGCGACGGCGGTACCGCCGAACACGACGATCCAGTAGATCGCCTTCTGACCGGCGTTAAAGCGATAAGCCGGCGGATGGTCGTGACCGACGATGCCACCGCCGCGCTTGAGCCATTCGACATCGACGCGGTTCGGGATGTTTCCGGCAATCCAGATCAGGAAGATCAACACCACACCGATGGTGAAGGGGAAGCTCAGATAATTGTGGGCGTATTTCGCCGCTTCCGACCAGGTCGTGAAAGCCTCAGGCCCGATCAGCGGCAGCAGCAGTGGCCTCCCGAACGTTATATTGAGCCCCGATATTGCGAGGATGATGAAGCAGGTTGCCGTTATCCAGTGCACGAAACGTTCGAGGGCGTTGAAGCGAACAAGTCTGCGGCCCGATCGCCCGCTTTCGATCTTCACCATTCCCCGAACAAGATAGAAAATGATCAGCACAGCCAGTATGCCGAGGATGGCGATGCCGCCGATCCATCGCAGCGTCACATTATGAAAATGCTGCCAGTCACGGCCCTCGGGCTGCTCGATCACGTAGGATTTGGTGTCGGGAATAGTGCCGCGGCCCTGGATCCGCTTCATCTCGTTGAGCAGTTGCTGCTCCTTCACCGAACTCGCGGTCGGGTTGACCGAGGACGGCTGCTGCGAGTGCGCCGGGACCGGCGTCACCAGTGCAACGGCTAACGCAAGCGCCAGCGCCCCACCGATCAATCGCATCTGCGCGATGAACTTGGCCATGATGTTCTCCCTGAACCCTACGAGCATTGTTGTCGAAACCGGCGGGCGGGTCGCGCCGCGCCGCCGGGATTAGTCAGGTTGCGATGGTTTCGCGGTAGGCGGTCTGCCAGCCCCAGGCACCGGAGCCGTAGCCGCGCTTGGCCACCCGCTCCTTGTAGATCTGGGCGATGATCTCGCCGTCGCCGGCCAGCAGCGACTTGGTCGAGCACATTTCCGCGCACAGCGGCAGCTTACCTTCGGCCAGCCGGTTGGCACCGTATTTCTCGTATTCTTCCTTGCTGCCGTCGGCTTCCGGGCCGCCGGCGCAATAGGTGCACTTGTCCATCTTGCCGCGCGAGCCGAAATTGCCGACGCGCGGATATTGCGGCGCGCCGAATGGACAGGCGTAGAAGCAATAGCCGCAGCCGATGCAGAGATCCTTGGAGTGCAGCACCACCGCGTCGGCGGTGGTGTAGAAGCAGTTCACCGGGCAAACCGCCGCGCAGGGCGCGTCGGTGCAGTGCATGCAGGCCATCGAAACCGTGCGCTCGCCGGGCTTGCCGTCATTGAGGGTGACGACGCGACGGCGGTTGATGCCCCACGGCACTTCGTGCTCGTTCTTGCAGGCGGTGACGCAGGCGTTGCACTCGATGCAACGGTCCGCGTCGCAAAGAAATTTCATTCGGGCCATTGTCGTTGCTCCTTACGCCGCCAAAATCTGGCAGAGGGTGACTTTGGGTTCCTGCATGCCCGTTGCCGGGTCATAACCGTATGTGGTGATCGTATTCGCGCTTTCGCCGAGCACGACCGGATCGGTATCTTTTGGATAGTTCGCGCGCAAATCCTGTCCGCCAAGCCAGCCACCGAAATGGAATGGCATCCACGCCACCCCCTTGCCGACCCGCTCGGTGACCAGCGCCTTCATCTTGGCTTTCGAGCCATTTTCAGCACCGGTGACCCAAACCCATCCGCCGTCCTTGATGCCGCGCTCCCCGGCATCTGCTGGGCTGATCTCGATGAACATGTCCTGTTGCAATTCGGCTAGCCACTTGTTGGACCTGGTCTCCTCGCCGCCGCCTTCATATTCGACCAGCCGGCCGGACGAGAGGATCAGCGGGAATTGCTTGGCGATACCCTTGTCGACTGCGGCCTTCTGGACTGAAAAGCCGATATTGGGCAACCGGAACTGCTTGGCGTCGGGCAGCGTCGGATATTTCGCAATCAGATCGACGCGCGTCGTGTAGATCGGTTCGCGATGCACCGGAATAGGGTCCGGCAATCCGAACGCGTTCATACGGGCCTTGCCGTTACCGTACGGGATGCAGTTGTGTTTCATGGCGACGCGCTGGATGCCCCCTGACAGATCGGTCGACCAGGACACCGTGTCCGGACTTGTTGGATTGGCCTTGTTGATGACCGCCATTTCGGCCTCGGTCAGGTCCTTGTCCCAGCCGAGTTTCTTGAGCACGCTTAGCGTGAACTCGGGGTAGCCATCCTTGATCTCGGAATCCTTGGAATAGGATCCCTCGGCGAGCAGGCTGACCTTGCGCGTCGTGCCGTCGGGCAGCTTCTCCTCCCGCTCAAGACCGAAGCGCGGACGGAAGCAACCGCCGCCGTCCATCACCGCGCGGAACGTGGCATAAAGCAGCGGCGTTCCCGGATGGCGTACTTCGGGCGAGCCCCAGCACGGCCATGGCAGACCGTAATAGTCGCCGCCGACCTCCGGGTCGTCTTTGGGCGCGCGCATCGACACCAGGTCGAATTTGGCCTGGTTCTTCATGTGCGCCTTGAGGCGCTCGGGTGACTGGCCGCAATAGCCGGTCGACCAGCTGCCACGATTGATTTCGCGGAGAATGTCCTCCGCCACCGGCAGATTGTTCTCGACCTTGATGTTCTTGAACATTTTGTCGGCAAAGCCGCACTTTTTGGCAATCAGGTACATGACTTCGAGATCGTCCTTCGACTCGAAGATCGGTTTGACGATCTGCTCGCCCCACTGTATCGACCGGTTCGTTGCAACGCGCGACCCTTTACACTCAAACTGCGTCGCAACCGGCAACAGATACATGTCGTCCTTGCGGCCGGCGTTGACCGCCAGCGAAGCCCAAGTTGTGGGATGCGGATCGGCGACCACCAGAAGCTCGAGCGCCTTCAGCCCTTTCAGCGATTCCGGAATGCGCGTGATGCTGTTGCTGGCGTGACCTTGCACGAACATGGCCCGCACGTTGTCTTTCTGCGCGACCTGATCCTTTGGCAGGAGAGCTGCGTCGAACCAGCGGGTAAGCGGGATTCCCGGCGTCTCCATGATCTTCTTGTCGACGAAACGCCCCTGCAGCCAGTCGTAGTCGGTTTCCCAGACCCGCGACCAGTGCTTCCACGCGGCTTCTGTGAGGCCGTAGTAGAACGGCAGCGTCACGATATCGAGCCCGACGTCGGTAGCGCCCTGCACGTTATCGTGGCCGCGCATGATGTTGGCGCCGGTGCCTTGTTTGCCGATATTGCCGGTCATCAGCAGCGCGATACAACTCGCCCGCACATTGGCGGTGCCGACGGTATGCTGCGTCTGGCCCATACACCAAATCAACGTAGCCGGCTTCTCGGTGGCGAACATTTTGGCGACGCGCTCAAGCTGAGCAGCAGGAACGCCACTGACGCGTTCGGTTTCCTCAGGAGTCCATTTCTCCACTTCCTTGCGTAGATCATCGAAGCCATAGACGCGTTGCTGGATAAACTCCTTGTCTTCCCAGCCGTTTTTCAGGATGTGCCACATCATCCCGTAGAGCACCGGAATGTCGGTGCCCGGACGCATGCGGACATACTCGGTCGCGTGCGCGGCGGTGCGGGTCAGGCGCGGGTCGATGACGATGAAATTCGCCTTGTTGAGCTCTTTGGCTTCCAGCATGTGCTGCATGGCGACGGGATGCGCTTCGGCAGCGTTGCTCCCCATATAAACCAGCGTCTTGGAATTGCGCATATCATTGACGCTGTTCGTCATCGCGCCGTAGCCCCAGGTATTGGCCACGCCGGTAACCGTCGTCGAATGGCAGATGCGCGCTTGGTGATCGGTGTTGTTGGTACCCCAGTAAGCGCCGAGCTTACGGAAAAGATACGAGCCTTCGTTGGTCATTTTGGCCGAGCCGAGCCAATAGACCGAATCCCCGCCCGATTTTTCGCGAATCTTTGCGAGCTTGTCGCCGATTTCGTCGATCGCAGTATCCCACGACACCCGGCTCCATTGGCCGTTCGAGAGCTTCATCGGATATTTAAGCCGGCGGTCGCCGGACACCAGCTCGCGCACTGACGCGCCCTTTGCGCAATGCGAGCCGCGGTTGATCGGGCTATCCCAACTCGGCTCCTGTCCGATCCAGACGCCATTCGATACTTCAGCGGTGACAGTACAACCGACCGCACAGTGCGTGCAGATAGTTTTGCGAATGGTCACTGGCGCGCCGTTGACCGGTGGCGGCCCGGCTTCGGCCCTGCGCACCCTGCCGAGCGGCAGGGCGCCAACGGCGGCAAGCCCGGTCGCGGCCAGACCAGCGCGGCGCAAGAACGAGCGGCGATCAAACCCGCCGGACTTCGCAACGAAAACGGGTTCCAGGCCGTCGCGATGAGCCTGACGTTCGGTTCTCTTGATCAGCATGGCGCGGCTCCCTTACTTCGCCGGATAGCGGTTGACACGGTAGTAAGCCTGGATGTCAGCAGAATCTGCTTTGTACCGAGTCTTGCGTTTTTCGTCGTTATTCTCGCCATCAGCTATCGCCTCGCCGACGATCGGCGCGGCCGCCGTTAATGCAGCGCCGGCACCTAGTGCCCGAAGAAAATCACGGCGGCCCACACCTTTTCTGTTCTGTGTTGGTGTTGTTTTCATTGCGACTTCCTCCTTAGTGTTTGATCGCCTCTTGCTCAGCGAGCATGAAGGCTTCCGCTTCAATGTTGAGGAACACCCGGCCAAGCGTCCCTACATGTTGGTAAAACGTGACCCCGTTCGTTCGTTCCATATCCGTGAACATACGGATCATCCACGGCGCGATATGTTTCTTGAAGAAGTCGCCCTGGGCATTTTCCGGCGCCGGAAAATCGTGGCGCGCGAACTTGGCCATAATTTCGCACAGCGTCGCGGCGTGATCTTCCGGCTCGTAGTGACCCTCGACACGCTCAATGCCAAGCCGCGCAAGATCCTCGCGCAGGCGCGCCAGCGGTCGTTCATGGAGAAAGCCCGTGAGATAGTACGATGCGTACGGAAGGAGTTCGCCGCGGCCCAGCCCGATGAACAGATGAAAATATTCGCGCTCAGCCTCGGCAACGTCGGTGGCCTCCGCGGACTGGCCGAGCGCGGCATGCGCCAGCCCAAGCGGCGTCGCATCCCCGCGCACCTGGGCCAGCCGCTTCAACAATGCCTTGGACGGCGCGCCCATCAGCAGCGCGGACAACAGCGCATATTCCTGGGAACGCGCCGAATCGATGGAATCAACATCACCCGCCACAAAATCTTTCCTGTAAAGATCCGGTCGTAAGCGGACGCGCGACACGCCGGTCGCGGCTTCGACCGCAATCACGCGATCAACCGGCACGCAGTCCCAATTTGATACGGAGGGCTGAGCTATTCCGATACGGCGCGCGAGTTCCGTGACACCGCCGACGGCATCAATCGCTTCACTTAGACCTGAGTCGCGCAAGTTGTTGCTTCCTCTCAGGAGTGACCGCCGCGACGATCCTTTCTTGATAACAATTCAAAGCTACGCCCGCCAAATCGATAGCGTCAACAGAAAACGATAGCCGGGCGCTATGATTGAAAAATCATTTGGGGAGCGCGCCGCCGTGGATTCGGCCCTGCGGTTGGGCAGCCTCCTGGTCTTCGTGCTGCATCGCGACATTTGTCTGCCGGTCGCTCGACGCCGGTTCGGGGTCTGGGCGCAAAGCATTTTCGCTGTCGTCCGATTCGTTTCGCAAAGCCGTTGGCTCGCCGATCGGCTGCGGCGCTAAGTCACTGGAAACATTGAGCGGCGCCGGCGCGGATGGAAGATTACTGGACATATCGGCGACTTGGTCCGCCACCCGTCGGGTTTCGCCGAACAAATCGGCCACCATCTGACGAACCTGTTCAGGCGATTGATCCAGCGGGCCGAAGCCCGCCATTGCATTGGGATCGTTGAAGTCCCATGCGTTCTCGGCCAGCCCGACAAAGTTGCGAATCGCCGGATCGGCGACCCATGCGCGACGAAGCGCCGCACGCGCCAGTTCCGCCGGAACGCCCTTGCGAAGAAACGCCGTCACGTCGCTCGTTGCATCGATCGAATCGATCGGTGGCAAGCTTGCAACATCGAAAGCCGGCTTCGGCAACGACCCGGTTTCCGGCGCTGGCGCCGCGGCCTGCCTTGCTTCGTCAGCCTCCGTGGGCGGTCTGTCACCGGTAACCGGCTTCTCAGCCGCACCCTCAGCGGCGCCGCGCTTGCGCCGCGACCAGCGAGCGAGGAAATCTTTCGGTTCACTCATTTCCGATCCTGCGGTTCAGGCGGCCCACCCCGCGCCAACGCTTCCGGATTAGCACGATCGCGCTTGCGCTTCGAAAACGGCCGTTCGACATGGTGCCTGGCGACGAATTCGCCAATCGTCTCCTGCATCGTGAGCGGCATCGACACCGCCTCGACCAAATTGCCTCCCGCCTCGGTCAAGGCCTCGCCTTCCGCCGGATCGGCGGTCACGGTTAGTAATTCATAAGGCGGATCGGCATCGGTCGGCGCCAGCGCGACCCACAACAACGGCGTGCCGCTGGCGAGATTATCCCGATAGTTGGTCGTCTCCGTGCGGTGTAGTTCGACCGGCGTCGCGCCGGCATAAAACGTCGCGCGCTCGTCGTCGCCGCTGAGTCTTGTCCACGGCGCGGTTTCCGGGGCGCCGGCCAATACGCCGACCGGACGCCAGAAAAAATCGGCCCACTGGGTCATGCCTTTGCTGCGCTCAACGATGACGCCGACCGTGATGGTGGCAAGTGGCGGGGCGGAGTTCAACTGACCGACTCCAGATGCCGGATCGGCAGGCCGGTCAAGACATTTTGCGGCTTCATGCGGATTAGTCTATCGCCGGTCATGGCAAGAATGAAAAAAATCGGCTCGCCTTTGATTTTTTCCAGCATGATCGCGGGGTCGCGAAAGGTCAGGCGGAACAGGCCGATGAGCCGTGAACGAGCGGCGTCATCGACCGTGTCGCCGCGCCAGATCGCGTCGCCGATCCGCGTCGCCTCGGCGTCGAGCCCGACATACCAGTTGAAATTCACCTCGCGCAGCTCGGCCAGCGCCTCGATCTCGACCTCGACACCGAGCATATGAGCGATCCATCGTGTCAGAGCCTGCGCCAGCGCCTTGAGGCCGCTTTGGCCGGCGGTCAGATTGATCGCCATGTCGAAACGGTCGCTGCGATCCCAGTAAGCCTGCGCGTTTTGCGCGCTGAGCACATCGATCTGGGCTTCGGCCGGGATGCCGAGCATCGAGACCAGCGGCGTCAGGGGCGTAGGATTGATACCGCCGATAACCTCCTCATCGGCGGCGAGCAGCGAGCCCTCGTGCAGGGTAACGCGCTGGGTGCGGAAAAACATCTCGGCGGCGCGCACCACCTCGGCATCCCGGCAGCCGTCGAGCGCGTTGCGCGCGATGACGTGGACCAGCTGGTTGACAAATAATGGCGGGGTCGCGCCGGCGCCTTGCCGCACCAGCGCGTTATAGGCGCTCTCCAGCGTCTTGTGGCGCAGCAACTGGTCACGAAACGCCAGCAGCAAAGCCCAGTTTTCGCGCGCGTCGGCGTCCTTGATTGCGGCAATCTCGGCCGCCGAAATCGACCGGCGCGGGTCGGCGAGCAGCACATTATATACCGTGCGCTCGGCGACGCAGGCGTCCGGCGGCGGCACCAGCTCGGGCCGCGCCAGATAGACCTTGAGGAAATCGTCGGTCGCCACGAGCCCGCCGCCGGCCGCACGGTCGAGCAGATGATGGCCGCTGGAGATCCAGAAATCCGTCATTTTCCTTCGCGCTCCGCCAGCGCAACCAGATCGACATTTTCGGCAGGCGTCCCTTCCTCCTCGCCTTCGACATCCAGCACGGTGAAGGCGCGCAGCGGCTTCGGCCCATTGCGCGGCCGCAGCGTGCGGAACGCTTCGCGGATATCGCCGTCCTCATAGCTGCGATGCAGGGCGATCAAGGTGTCGGCCTGCTGCACGGCGAGCGATTCCGCAAACGTCACTTCATCTTCGGCTGATGCCCGCGCGGCGTTCATGTCCGGCGCGCCGAATTTCTCGACCAGCCGTCGCGCCAAAGTTTCAACCAGCGCGCTCCGGTCCGCCTCACCCGCCTCGACGATCTGCACCAGCGTCGACCAGCCGAGCGAGTTGACGCCGAGAAACCCGCCGCGGAACGCCGAGCGCGCCTTGCCTTCGAGCTTGCCGGGATCGGTGGCCCAGAACACGAAGGCGCCGGACACCGCCCATTCGCCCGGCTCCGCCGCCGTCTCGAAAATAAAGGTGTCGGACGGATCGAGCCGGATGGTGCGCAGCAGCTTCATATTCGTGGGCCCTGCGACCTGGCATCGAGCCAGGACGGCTTGGCTAGCGCGTCCAGCAGCGGCTTGCGCTCGACCTCGGTCTTGCCCATGTGGCGGATCAGAAGATCGCCGTTGTCGTCGAGGTGACGGCGAACGCCCTTTTCCGCCGCAAGGCGGCGGAGATAGCCACTGGCGACCGCGCCGAAACCCTGTTCCTGCCAGGCGTCGGTCACCACCATCAGATGCCGCGCGAAACTCTCGAGCAGCCGGATCGAATGCAGGTCGGTGAAGCCTTCCTGCTCCAGCGCGGTCGTCATCGGATGCAAGCCGGGCTCCTCGCTCATCGACACCGTGCGGATCATCGCGCCGAACACCAGCCACGGCGGCGGCTCGTCTTCCCTAACGCCTTTCGGCCAGCCGAGCCGACCGCCGCCGACCAGTCCGAAATTGATGTTCACTGCATCGGGCCATACTATTTCGAGCCCCATTTCGGGCGGGCCGTTGGCGACGATCGATTCCGTGAGCGCCGCCATTCCGGCGTAAAACGCGCGCCGCGCGATCCGCAGCGGCTCGTCGGGTTCCAGCACCACGGCGAATTCCGCGAGATCGAAACGGCCGACATAAGTCAGCGTGCCGGCGCCGCTCTCGGCCGCGATGCCGGTGGCGTGCGCGAAGGCGTCGCCCACCTCACGCAAACTCACCAGTGAAAAGGGCGGCGGCAGCGTGACTTCGGAGGCCGATCCCGTTCCCGCGCGCGTTCGCGTCTCCAGCGGCATTTACCCTAACCTTTCTGGTTGGAATGACTATAATCATAGCCTGAAAGCTTCTGCGCCAACATAAGGTTGTTTTGAACGCCGATGGCGGATGATCCGCGCACATTCGTGACCCGGTCGAGCGAGGCGAAATTGACCGCGCTGGCCGCGGCGGCCGCGCAACCGGCGCCGGCGTACCCGTTGCTCAGCCTTGCCAGCGACGGCGTTATCTTGATTTACGGCAAGGACGGGCAGGCGATCGAAGCTGCGAAATTGCTGGCGGATCATCTCGACGTCACCGTGCTGCTGCGGGAAGCCGCCAATGTCGATCCGCCGCGCGGCGCCGAATTCCCGATTGTGAAGGGCGCCATTCGTTCTGCCCGAGGCCACTTCGGCGCCTTCGAACTGACAATCGACGATTACGCGGTTCCGATCCCCTCTCCGCGCGGCCCGCTCAGCTTCGCGGCGCCGCGCGACGGCGCGGCCTCGACATGCGATCTCATCCTCGATCTCAGCGGCGGCGCGCCACTGTTTCCTGCCGCCGATCTGCGTGACGGCTATCTGCGCGCCGACCCGGGCGATCCCGCCGCGATGCTGCGCGCCGTGCTCAAGGCGCGCGATCTGACCGGCACCTTCGACAAGCCGCGCTACATCACCTTCCACGCCGACCTGTGCGCGCATTCACGCTCGCAAATTGTCGGCTGTCGCCGCTGCCTCGACCTGTGCCCGACTGGCGCGATTGCGCCGAACGGCAATCATGTGGCGATCGACGCTGCGATCTGCGCCGGCTGCGGGCAATGCGCCGCGGTTTGCCCGACCGGCGCCGCCGCCTATGCGCTGCCGCCGGCCGACGCGCTGATGCGGAAATTGCGCTCGCTCTTGCTGACTTATGCGGAAGCCGGCGGCGCGAAACCCGTCGTGTTGTTTCACGACGCCGGGCACGGCGGCGAATTGATCGAGGCGCTGACGCGGCACGGCGACGGGCTGCCCGCCAACGTGCTGCCGTTTGAGGTCAACGAAATTACCCAGGCAGGAATTGAAGCGCTGGCGGCGGCCTTCGCCTATGGCGCGTCCGCGGTGCGCTTCCTGCTGCGCGCCAGGCCGCGCCACGACATTGCGGGCCTGCAAAAAACCATTGCACTGGTGTCTCCCATCCTCGCCGGACTGGGGTTCGACGGTGAGCGGGTCGCCACCATCGAAACCGACGATCCGTTTGCGCTCGGCGGCACACTGCGCGCGATCGAGCCGCTTGACAGCGCGCCGCGGCCGGCGCGCTTCGCCCCGCAAGGCGCCAAGCGCGACGTGATGCGGCTCGCCTTGCGCGAGCTGCACGCCGCCGCGCCGAAGCCGGTCGACATCGTGCCGCTGCCGGCCGGCGCGCCGTTCGGCACGCTCGCTGTGAATGTCGAAGGCTGCACGCTGTGTCTGTCTTGCGTCGCGGTGTGCCCAACCGGCGCGCTGTCGGACGATCCGGAGCGGCCGACGCTGCGTTTCGCCGAGGACGCTTGCGTGCAATGCGGGCTGTGCAAGGCGACCTGCCCGGAAAAGGTCATTAGTCTCGTGCCGCAGATCGATTTCCGCGCCGCCACCGCGAGCGCGCGCATCATCAAGCAAGAAGAGCCGTTCTTGTGCATCCGCTGCGGCGAGCCGTTCGGCGTCAAGAGCTCAGTCGAACGGGTCGCCGCCAAGCTCGAAGGCAAGCACTGGATGTTCGCCAATTCCAAGAAGCGGCTCGATGTCGTCAAGATGTGCGCCGATTGCCGGGTCGAGGCGATGGCGGAAGATCAGTTCGATCCTTATGGCGCGCCGCCGCGGCCGAACGTGCGCACCAGCGACGATTATTTACGCGAGCGCGCCGAGCGCGAAGAAAAAAGCAAAAGCTAGGCGCGCTTCGCCGCCCGTGGCGACAGGTGCCGGGTCCACCGAAATCCCTTTTCCTCTCCCTCCCAAGAGGGAATGGAGCGCCGGGCGGCGCCAAGGAGCTTGCGAG
>JBPCQM010000044.1:0-11283 GCA_050998115.1 Pseudolabrys sp.
GGCAGCGCCCGGTTCATGATGGTGGAGAGCGCGTAAGCGAGATAACGCTCTTCGAGCGCCTGCCGCAGTGCGATTTCCTGGACGTCCGAGGGGTCGGGTGGAATCAGTCGCTTTCCCATGCTGCCTAGCTACTGCCTGGTGGCGTTATGAACAAGCGATGAACGGCCCGGCCATGAGTTCTTCCAAATCTTTCCGCTAACTAGTGAACTCTAGGGCACCAATTTCGTTAGCGGAGTTGGCAATTGCCAAAGTGCTTTGACCGGAGGAAACCTGAATGCGCCGAATGACACTTGCTCTCGCAACGACCGTTGCGATCATGGCAGCCGGGTCGCTTGCACCCAGTGCCGCTCAAGCGATGACCTTGTCGACACCGGCCGCGATCGAAGCGGCCGTCGATACCACCAGCCTCGCCCAAGACGTCGCCTATGTTTGCAACCGCGTGCGGCGTTGCGGCTACTATGGCTGCACCGTGCGCCGCAATTGCTTCTATACCGGCCCGCGGTATCGCCGTTGGCATCGCTGGCGCCGTTACTAGACGGCATTCGCTTATCTAACGAAACCGGCCCGGCGCAAACCGGGCCGGTTTTGCTTTGCCACGCCGCTGTCAAGCGGCGCGTTTAGGCAACACATTTAAGCAACGCTTGGAAGTCCTCGGCCGATCGCCGTGATGAAATGCGCGCGCGCATCAGGGAACACCAGCGCACGCGGCTCCAGAACGTGCCGGGCAAGAAAATATCCCGTCAACGTAAAGCCGTCGGCAAGCTCGCCGTCGTTCGGCACTGCGCTGCTGTCGCAAAGAAAAACCGGCAGCCGCAGAAGTTTTTCCTGCCACGGCTCGCCGGCAGCGCGGGAAACCGCGCGTCCCGATTTCGGCGACACATAAATCAGGTCCTGCGCGATGCCGGTCGAGGCGCAAGCTTCCAGATCGAGCCCGAAGCCCAATTCCGACAGCAATTGCAATTCAAACCGCGCAACCATGACGGCGAACTGCAGCCCATGGTCGAGCCAGTCGAGCATCGCCTCCAACTCGCCATACAGCGCCGGATGCGGGTCGCGCTCGGGCAACAGCCGCGCCAGCCAGGCCAGATGGGTGACGCCGAACACCGCGTGTGCAGCGGCGAAAACCGCGGTGGTCCGCATCTGCATGGTTTCCACCGTGAAATTGCCGAGATGCTCGTCGAGCCGCGCCCGCCAGGTCGCGCTCACGCTATTGCCGGTTTGCAGCACCGGCTTGAGCCGCGAACCAAAGCCGCCGCGCACCAGACCCAGATGGCGGCCGTGGTCGCGCGTCATCAATTCGGCGATGGCGTTGGCCTCGCCGTGCCGCTTGACGCCCAAGACGATGGCTTCGTCGGTCCACTGCATCTCTTGTCATTCCGGGGCCTGAGCCAGCGGGTCAGCGAAGCGCGGCCCGATGATAACTCCGCGAGCGAACCCGGAATCCATACTCCCAGAATCAGAGAAAATCACGGGCACGGGGTTATCGGTTTCGGGCTCGCGCCTGGCGGCGCACCCCGGAACGACGACGGGAGATTATTCTTTGGGAAACTCCAGCCCCATCGCCCGGTAGCGTTCCGGATCCTCGCCCCAGCCTTCGCGAACCTTGACGAACAGAAACAGGTGGACCGGCGTCTCGACGATAGCGGCGATATCCTTGCGCGCCGCCTCGCCGATCGCCTTGATGCTCGCCCCGCCTTTGCCAAGCACGATCTTGCGCTGGCTTTCGCGCTCCACATAAATCGTCTGCTCGATGCGCACCGCGCCGCCGCGCAGTTCCTTCCAGGCCTCGGTTTCAACCGTGGAATGATACGGCAATTCCTGATGCAGCCGTTCGAACAGCTTTTCGCGGGTGATCTCGGCGGCGAGTTGGCGCACCGGCGCATCCGACATCTGATCCGGTGGATACAGCCACGGCCCCTCCGGCACGCGGATGGCGAGCCAGCTCTTCAGGTCGGCGACGCCATCGCCGGTCAGCGCCGAGATCATGAAGGTCGTCTCGAATTTGGCTTTGGCATTGGCGTCGTTCGCCAGTTTCAGCAGTTCTGGCTTGGCGACCAGATCGATTTTGTTGAGCACCAGCACTTTCCGCTGCCGCACTTCAGCGAGGCGCCCAAGGATATTGTCCGCCTCCTCGTCGAGCCCTTTGCGCACATCGATCAGCGCGCCGACCAGATCGGCGTCATGCGCGCCGGTCCAGGCCGTCGTCACCATGGCGCGGTCGAGGCGGCGCTTCGGCGCGAAGATGCCCGGCGTGTCGACAAAGATGAGCTGCGATTGGCTCTCGACCGCGATGCCGCGAATGAGCGCACGCGTGGTCTGCACCTTGTGCGAGACAATGGTGACCTTGGAGCCGACCAGAGCATTGAGCAGCGTCGACTTGCCGGCATTGGGCGCGCCGATCAGCGCGACAAATCCGCATCGTGTATTTTCCGCCGGCGCCGTCTCAGCCATCCAGTTTTTCCGCGACAACGCCTTCGCGGGCAAGCATGGCAGCGGCCGCGGCCTGCTCGGCGGCGCGCTTGGAGGAACCGAGACCCTCGGCCGCCGCGCGATCCGGCAATACGACCGCGACACGGAATTCCGGACCGTGATGCGGTCCGGTGCGCGCCAGTTCGCGATAGACGGGCGTCGGCAGGCCCCGCGCCTGCGCCCATTCCTGCAACCTGGTTTTCGGGTCGCGCAACGAAAGCAGCGGCTTGAGCATCCGGCTCTTCCAGAACCGCTCGATCACGGCCGCCGCCGCTTCGTAGCCGCCGTCGATGAATACCGCGCCGATCAGGCCCTCGCAGGCATCGCCGAGAATCGTGGCGCGAAGCCGCCCGCCGGCGTGCGCTTCGGAATTGCCGAGCTTGAGCTCGGGGCCGATCTCCATGGCCCGCGCCACCTCCGCGCAGGTATCCTTGCGCACCAGATCGGCCAGCCGGCGCGACAATTCGCCTTCATTGGCCTTCGGGAACGCGCGAAACAGCATGTCGGAAATCACCAGGCCGAGCACGTGATCGCCAAGAAACTCAAGCCGCTGGTAGCTGGCGCCGCGGTTTTGCGGCCCGCCGGACAGCGCCGAAATATGGGTGAGCGCCCGCTCGAGCAGCGCCTTATCGGCGAAATGGTGGCCGATCCGTTCCTCGAGTCCGCTTCGATCCCTGGCCTTGTCCTTGGCCTTGCGGCTGCTCATCATCGGATGATCGTGAACAATCGGCCCCAGCGCACGGAAAAGGGCCAGCGCCAGAACTCCCAGGCGTGTTCGCCCTCATAGACCGAGAAGAAAACCAGTTGCGCGCGGCCGACGATATTCTCGAACGGCACGGTGCCGACCTGCGAGAAGCGGCTGTCGGTCGAATTGTCCCGGTTGTCGCCCATCATGAAATATTCACCGGCCGGCACGGTATAGACCTGGGTATTGTCGGCAAAACCGTTATCGACCAGATCGAGCGTGTAATAGCTCACGCCGTTCGGCAGCGTTTCGCGCCAGCGCTTGACCGGGGTCGCGCGCGCGACCTCCCCAGTTTCGCTAAAATCGTCGACGCATTCGCGCTTGCCCGGCGTGCCGTTGATGTTCAGCACGCCTTCGATCATCTGAATCTTGTCGCCGGGCAGCCCGATCACCCGCTTGATATAATCGGTCGAGGTGTCCTTCGGCAGGCGGAACACCAGGACGTCACCGCGCTCGGGCGCCGAACCGAAGATGCGTCCGGTGAAGATCGGCGGCGAAAACGGCAGCGAGAAGTGGCTATAGCCGTAGGAATATTTCGAGACGAACAGATAGTCACCGACCAGCAGCGTGGCCTTCATCGAGCCGGACGGGATATTGAAAGGCTGGAAGAAGATCGTGCGGATCACCAGCGCAATGATCAAGGCGTGAAAAATCACGCGCGCGGTTTCACCAACCCCGCCTTCTTTACGTTTTGTTCCGGATGTCACGCTCATCGGCCCTCGTCTCGCACGCTCGCCGTGCTTACCGCCCGCGACCTTGTAGCCGCTGAGGCTGGGAGGTGCAATCAAAGCGCGCCAAAAACGCGGATAAGCCCTTGCGGCAGCTAGAGTTCTCGGCCTGCTGCTTGAGCTTAACCGGCGGCCTGCGCCGGCATCGCGGTAATAATGACGATGCCCTGTGCCATCGGGCCTTCATCCGACAGCAAAATTTGTCGAGCCGTGGCCAACCGGACGTGCTGGGAACAAGCGGCCCTGAGGTATGGCAATTGTGTTGCCGGTCGTCCCATTCCACGATTGGGATTTGGCGGAAGGTGATCGAGGATGATTTTCCTGGAGCGAGTGCTGAAACTTAACGGAGAGACCGAACCGGTCGATCTATCGATACGAATTCACAAGCCTATTGAAGATCAAGAGAGCTGGAAGTGCGACTATGAAATTGGCTGGCCCGGCGGTCAGCGAAAAGGCCATGCTATGGGCGTGGATGCCATCCAAAGTCTTTGGCTTGCTATGCAAAAGATCGGAGCCGAGCTTTATACTAGTGAGGCACATCGGTCGGGCAATCTGAAGTGGTTAAAAAGGGGGGATGGGTACGGATTTCCGCTTCCAAGTGGAATTCGTGATCTTTACGAGGGTAACGACAGGCTACAGTAGGCACGGAGCAACCTGCTGTCGTCGCTGACGCAAAGTTCGACCACCGTGCGCTCGTTCAGCTACGACGGCGCCGGCAACGTCACCGGCGATACGCGCGGCAGCACGGCCTACAACTACCGCACCAATAAGCGCGGCCGGCTCGACCGGCTGACCATCGGCTCCACGCTCACCGCCGACTACAGCTATGACGGCCTGGAGCGGCTCGCCATCCGCGCCACCTCGAACATGACGCCGGCCGGCACCACGCACTATGTCTACGACCTCGCCGGCCACCTGATCGCGGAGGCGACCGACACCGGCACCACGGTGCGGGAATATGTCTGGCTCGACGACCTGCCGCTCGCGGTGGTCGCCGATGTCGACACCATGACGCCGCATCTGTATTGCGGCGGCTAGGGTTCTCGGCCCGCTTCGGCTTGTTTGACGGTCCGCGCCGGCGTTGCGGTAATAATGACGATGGCCTGCGCCATCGGGCCTTCGTCGGACAGCGACAGATCAATCTGCGGCTCGCAACCGCTCGGCGTGATGGCGCGCAGGCGCTTGAGCGCGCCGCCGGTGAGCCGCAAGGTCGGGCGGCCTGACGGCAGATTGACCACCCCCATGTCGCGCCACCACACACCCTGGCGGATACCGGTGCCTAGCGCCTTGGCGCAGGCTTCCTTGGCGGCGAAGCGTTTGGCGTAGGTCTCGGCGCGGTTTTTGCGGCGTTCGGCCTTGGCGCGCTCGATATCGGTGAAGACGCGGCCGAGAAACCGCTCGCCGTGACGCTCGATCACCTTGGCGATGCGCCGTGCATCCGTTGTATCCGAGCCGACGCCGAGGATCATGAAGTTCCCGCTTTTGCGCGGCCACGGTCCATCGCCTCGCGCATCCGCCGCACGGCTTTGTCCAGGCCGTCGAACACGGCTTCGCCGATCAAAAAATGCCCGATATTGAGCTCGACGATCTGCGGCAGCGCGGCGATGGTCTCGGCGCTGGCGTAATCGAGGCCGTGGCCGGCGTGGACTTCAAGGCCCATTCCGGCAGCGAGCTTGGCGCCGTCGCAAATGCGTTGCCACTCCGTTGCGGCCATGGCGTGGTTATTGTCGCTCAGCGCGTCACACCAGGCGCCGACATGAATTTCGATCACCGGCGCGCGCAGCTTGGCCGCCGCCTCGATCTGGCGCGGCTCGGCGGCGATGAACAGCGAGACGCGAATGCCGGCATCGTTGAGTTTGGCGACGAACGGCGCCAGCGCGTTGAGCTGTTCGGCGGCATCGAGCCCGCCTTCGGTGGTGCGCTCGCTGCGCTTTTCCGGCACGATGCAGGAGGCATGCGGCTTGGTTTTCAGCGCGATGGCGAGCATCTCGGCGGTCGCCGCCATTTCCAGATTGAGCGGCTTGGTTATTTCAACCTTGAGTCGCGCGATGTCGTCGTCGCGGATATGGCGGCGGTCCTCGCGCAGATGCGCGGTGATGCTGTCGGCGCCGGCGGCAATCGCCAATTTCGCGGCGCGCACCGGGTCCGGAAGCGCGCCGCCGCGCGCGTTACGGATGGTGGCGACGTGATCAATGTTAACGCCGAGCCGCAGGTTCATGACCGAGGTTTCACTTGTTCCGCAGGTTCATGAAAGTTCACTTGTTCAGCCGTTGACTCGCTCAGCCTTCGCCACCCTCGGCTTCGCCCGCAATTGCGCGATGATCGCGGTCAGATGCTTGAGGTCGTAAACCTCGAGATCAATCAGCAGATCGGTGAAATCGGGGGCGCGCCGCGTCATGCGTATGTTATCGATGTTGCCGTCATGCTCGGCGATCACCATCGCGATCGCGGCGAGCGAGCCGGGTTCGTTCACCGACTGGATGGCGACGCGGGCCGGAAATCGTTGCGGCGTGCCGTCGTCATCCCAGCGCACATCGAGCCAGCGCTCCGGCGTGTCCTCGAATTCGGTCAGCGCCGGCGACTGGATCGGGTAGATCGTGATGCCCTCGCCCGGATTGAGAATTCCGACGATGCGATCGCCCGGCACCGCGCCGCCCTCCGGCGCAAAACTGACCGGCAATTCGCTGTTGATGCCGCGGATCGGGATCGCCGGCCCCTGAGCGTCGGGCACCTTGAATTTCACCGAGGTGAGCTTTTTCAGCCCGAACCAGCCGCTTTCCTGCTTGCGCTGGATGGCGCGCGCGGCTGCGCGCTCTTCCTTGTAGTCCGGGTACATGGCGCGCGCGACGTCCGATGCCTTGAGCTCATTGCGCCCAACCGCCGACATCACGTCCTCGACCGAGGAGCGCGCCAGCCGCGGCAGCGCGCCGGTGAGTTTATCGTCGGCATAGGCCATCTTGGCGCGTTGAAACAGCCGCTCAACCATGCGGCGACCGAGCCCGGTGTATTGTGCACGCACCGCGACCCGCGTAGCGCGACGGATTGCGGCGCGCGCCTTTCCGGTCACCACGATGGATTCCCACGCCGCCGGCGGCGCGCTTTGCGCCCCCGAAGTGAGGATTTCAACCTCGTCGCCATTCTCGATCTCGGAGGTGAGCGGCGCAATTTTGCCGTTGATCTTGCAGCCGACCGCGGTGTTGCCTACGTCGGTATGAACCGCATAAGCGAAGTCGATCGGCGTGGCGCTGCGCGGCAGCGCGATCAGCTTGCCGTTCGGGGTGAAACAAAACACCTGGTCGTGAAACAGTTCGAGCTTGGTGTGCTCCAAAAACTCTTCGGGGTTTGAGCCTTCCGCCAATAGCTCGATGGTTCGCCGCAACCAGGCATAGGCACTGGATTCGCGCGATAGCAATTCAGTCGGTGTGTCGGCGCTGTCCTTGTAAAGCGCATGCGCGGCGATGCCATATTCGGCGATCTCATGCATATCGGTGGTGCGGATTTGCAACTCGACGCGTTGTTTGCCCGGACCAATCACCGTGGTGTGGATCGAACGATAATCATTCTGCTTCGGCGTCGAGATATAGTCCTTGAAGCGGCCCGGCACTACCGGCCAGGTCGTGTGCACGATACCGATCGCCTGATAACAATCCTCGACCGTTTTCACGACGACGCGAAAACCGAAAATATCGGAAAGCTGCTCGAAGCCGACGGATTTTCGCTCCATCTTGCGCCAGATCGAATAAGCGCGCTTGCGCCGCCCGACGACGCGCGCGGAAATTCCGCGATCTGCCAGTTTCTTGGTAAGCTGCTTCTCGATTTCGGTGATCAATTGCTTTTGCCGGTCGGCCAGCGCAATCAGCCGCGTGCTCACGACGCCGTAGCCGTCTGGATTCATCTCGCGGAACGACAGGTCCTCGAGTTCCTCGCGCATTTCTTGCATGCCCATGCGTCCGGCGAGCGGCGCATAGATTTCCAGTGTCTCCTCGGCGGCTCGGCGCCGCGAAGCCTGCGGCATGAAATGCAGGGTCCGCATATTGTGGAGACGATCGGCGAGCTTAACCAGTAGCACGCGCACGTCTGCGGCGATGGCCAGCAGAAGCTTGCGAAGATTTTCTGCCTGCTTGGCTTCCTTGGTGACGAGATCAAGTTTTTTCAGTTTGGTCAGACCCTCTACCAGCACGCCAATGTCGCGGCCGAACAGACTGTCGATTTCGACGCGTGTGGTAGCGGTGTCTTCAATCGTGTCGTGCAGGAGCGCGGCGGCGATGGTAGCGTCGTCAAGCTTGAGGTCGGTCAGGATCGCCGCCACTTCGATCGGATGCGAGAAATAGGGATCGCCCGAAGCGCGGATCTGCTCGCCATGCGCCTTCATCGCGTAAACGTAAGCGCGATTGAGCAGCGCCTCGTCGGTGCTCGGATTGTATCGGCGGACCCGCTCGATCAGATCGTATTGCCGCATCATTTGCGGCTTGCGCGTTGCCGCCGGGCTATCGACGGGCTGCGGCGGCGATGCACCAACATTCCGCGCCAGCGGAGCGCGGGTCGACGCCTGCCTCTGCAGGCGCGGTAGGTCGTTGCGCGAGCGCGCCATCTCAACCTCGAATGCCGCCGACCGGCCGGAATCGGTCCGGGCCACTGTTCCCAATCAAGATATCACGTCGTTTTGCGCCAGCCGCAAGACTTTGAGTAATGGCGTTGCCAAAACGACAATGGCCCGAGCAGAGCCGGGCCATTGAGCAAATATAACTGCTAGCGAGCCTTATTCGGCGTCGTCCTAGGGCTGTTCTTCCGGCGGCGCCAGGCCTTCGAGGCCCTTGAGCAATTCTTCCTCGGTCATGCGGTCGCTCGGCGCTACTTCGGTATCGTCGGAATCGACACCCGCCCCTGCCGCAGCGCCGATCAGCGGCACCTCGGGTTCCGGCTCATCGACCTCGACATATTTCTGCAGACTATGGATCAAGTCTTCCTTGAGGTCACCGGGCGAAACGGTGGTTTCCGCGATCTCGCGCAACGCAACGACCGGGTTCTTGTCATTGTCGCGCTCGATCGTGATCTGCGAGCCCGACGAAATCATTCGCGCGCGATGACTCGCTAGCAGAACGAGATCAAAACGATTATCGACCTTGTCAATGCAATCTTCGACGGTGACGCGGGCCATAAATTGGTCGCTCCTGAAAAGAGTGAACTTTTGTGTAAATTCGCCGCTTAGGTAGCCCCCACTGGTTCAAACTGCAAGGCGTTTTTTTGCCTTTGTTTGAGGATTACCCTCTGTTACGAAAAATAACGGAAACGCCGCCGGGCTTATCCGAGTTAATTTTCGAACGGTCCGGTTGCGTGGGCGATAAGCTGAATTGGACGGCCTCGCCTTCGATCTCTCCGTTGACGCGGATCCAACGACAAGGACGCGCTGCGTTTGCGCGCGCTCCTGTTCTGGTCGGATTGAGTTTGGAGCGTAAACCAAAGAAGGCAAAACATGCCGCTACCAGGTGAAAAAATTGCTTTGTTCATTGACGGCGCCAATCTTTACGCCACTGCGAAGTCTTTGGGGTTCGACATCGACTACAAGCGGCTGCTGCGCGAATTTCAGTCGCGCGGCAATTTGCTGCGTGCGCTGTATTACACCGCGGTGATCGAGGATCAGGAATATTCCTCTATCCGCCCATTGATCGATTGGCTCGACTACAACGGCTACTCCGTCGTTACCAAAGCCACCAAGGAATTCGTCGACCAGACTGGCCGCCGCAAAATCAAGGGCAACATGGACATCGAACTCGCCGTCGATGCGATGGAGCTCGCGCCGAGTATCGATCATATGGTGCTGTTCTCCGGCGACGGCGATTTTCGCTCGTTGGTCGAGGCCGTGCAGCGACGCGGCGTGCGTGTGACGGTGATCTCCACCGTCTCGACGCAACCGCCGATGATCGCCGATGAATTGCGCCGCCAAGCCGATGTGTTCACTGACATCGTCACCTTACAGGGCAAGATCGGCCGCGACCCCGCCGAACGTGGTCCGCGCGAGAGCCGCGGCCCGCGCGACGATCAGCAACACACACCGCAATTCCTGCAACGCGCGCCGGTTCCGCAAGGCGCCAGTGTTGGATCGAATGTCGGCGCCGGAGCCGACGACGACGATTTCGAAGACTGAAGCGGTCGCCGTGCCGAGCGCCGCCGGCAAGCCTGGACCGAATTGTCCGCGTTGCCCGCGGCTGGTGGCGTTCCGGCAGCAGTGCCGGGAGCGCGAACCGGCATGGTTCAACGCTCCGGTGCCGTCCTTTGGTTCGGTTGATTCGCGCGCCCTGATTGTCGGCCTGGCGCCCGGCTTGCAAGGCGCCAACCGTACCGGCCGGCCGTTCACCGGTGACTGGGCGGGCGACCTCCTATACGCCACGCTCGCCGAATTCGGCTTTTCCCGCGGTGACTACGACGAACGACCGGATGATGGGCTAACTCTGGTCGACTGCCGGATCACCAACGCGGTGCGCTGCGTGCCGCCGGAAAATAAGCCGACCGCCGCCGAGATCAATACCTGCCGCGATTTCCTCAAACCAACCATCGCCGAAATGCCGAAACTGCGGGCGCTGATCGCACTTGGCCGCGTCGCGCACGACAGCACGGTGACGGCGCTCGGCGAGAAAAAATCCGCGCACGTTTTCAAGCATGGCGGCTCGCATCAGATCGGCAGGCTCACGCTGTTCAGCAGCTACCACTGCTCGCGTTACAACACCAATACCTGCGTGCTGACGCCGAAGATGTTTCGCGCCGTTTTCAAGGGCGTGCGCGCCTACCTCGACGGCGCAGGCTAAGATCAGGCTCCGACAAACGCTGACATGCGAAGCCAAGTCAGCACTTCGGTGGCATTCTGGTCGGGCGGGAATACCGGGTAGAACACTTTCGTCATTTTGCCATCGTCAATCACCCAGGCCATGCGCTTGAGCAGCGTCATGCCCGCGGCCTCGAAGGTCGGCAACCGCATCGCCTTCGTCAGCTGCAGCTTTTCATCCGACAGCACGGGAAAGGGCAGATGCATGCGCTCGGCCGCCCCGCGCCGGTAGGCGGTGTCCTGCGTCGACAGGCCGAAAAGCTGCGTCACACCGAATTGCTTGAGCTCGCCGGAGGGATCGCGAAAGGAACAGGATTGCGGCGTGCAGCCGCGCGCCCCGGGGATCTGGTCCCAGCCGTCCGGGTTCGGCACGCCGGGCACGCCAGTGCGCGGATACACATAGACGACGGTGCGGCCCTTGAGCGTCGACAGGTTGACCGGCGCACCTCGCGTCGCCGGCAAAGCGATATCCGGCAGCGTTATGCCGGTGAGATGCCGCGCGGCGCCGTCGTCCTGCGGGA
>JBPCQM010000056.1:0-3948 GCA_050998115.1 Pseudolabrys sp.
ACCGAGCAGCGCCCTGATCTCCGCGCTCAGCGGGATCGACTTGGAGGTGCGCGGGAATACGCCACCGCCCCTCGAGATCTTGGTCTTGTCGTAGTCCTGCCAGCTCGAGCGCGGCAGATCGAATAGCCGCTGCCGCTCGGCGAGCGTCTTTACCGGGTCCGGATCGGGATCGATGAAGATGTCGCGGTGATCGAACGCCGCCTGCAGGCGGATCGTGTTCTCCCGCCACATGCCGTTGCCGAACACGTCGCCCGACATGTCGCCGACGCCGGCCACGGAAAACGCCGTCTTGTGAATGTCGACATCCATTTCGCGGAAGTGCCGCTTGACGCTTTCCCACGCGCCGCGCGCCGTGATGCCCATGACCTTGTGGTCGTAGCCGGCCGAGCCGCCCGAGGCGAAAGCATCGCCGAGCCAATAGCCACGCTCGATGGCGAGCCCGTTGGCGATGTCGGAGAACGTCGCGGTGCACTTGTCGGCTGCGCCGACGAGATAAGGGTCGTCGCCTTCGTGGCGAACGACATTGTCGGGCGGCACGATCTTGCCGTTGGCGTCGATATTATCGGTGATGTCGAGCAGGCTGCCGATGAAAAGTTTGTAGGAGGCGATACCCTCCGCCATGAATTGCTCGCGGGTCGGCGCCTTCGGCATCAGCTTGGGCACGAAGCCGCCCGTGGCGCCGACCGGCACGATTACCGCGTTCTTGACCTGCTGGGCTTTCACCAGACCGAGGATCTCGGTGCGGAAATCCTGCGGCCGGTCGGACCAGCGAATGCCGCCGCGCGCCACCTTGCCGAACCGCATGTGCACGCCTTCGACGCGCGGCGAATAGACAAAAATCTCGTAGAGCGGGCGCGGCAGCGGCAGATTGGTCAGGTTGCCGCTTTCGAATTTCACCGCGATCTGCGCCTTCGGCTGACCGCCCTTGTCGAGCTGATAGAAATTGGTGCGGATACCGGACTGCACCGCATTGAGGAAATGCCGCACGATGCGGTCCTCGTCGAGGCTGTCAACTTTTTCCAGGGATTCCTCGATGCGTCCGCCGATCTCCTTCTCACGCGCCTCGTGATCGCTCTGCTTCGACGGATCAAACCGCGCGTGGAACAGCGCGACGATGTCGGCGGCGATGCCGGCATGCTTCAGCAGTGTCGCCCACATATAATCCTGCGAATACGGCAAGCGGATCTGCCGCAGGAACCGCGATAGGGTGCGGATCAGCGCGACGTCGCGCCACATCAGCCCGGCGGCCAGCACCAGCGCGTTGTAGCCATCGTTTTCGGCGATGCCGCGCATCACCATCAGGAATGCCGATTCCAGATGCTGCTTGGCGCCGCCAAGATCGATCGGCGTGTCGTCGTTGCGCTCCAGCAGCATGTCGTGGAACCAGATTTTCGCCGCGGCTTCGCCTTTCGGATCGATCAGGTAAGTGCGCTCGTCGACCACGCGGAAACCCATGTTTTCCAGAACCGGGACGCGTTCCGACAGCGGCAACGGCCGTTCGCGGCTCCAGATCTTAAGCCCAACCGCGCTGTGCTCGCCCTCGACGCGGCGGTGAAAATCGACGCCGAGCGGCCGATCCGCCGAAAGGCCCTCGATCATCCGCACGTCGCCGACCGCAGTGGCGGGCCGATAGGTCTCTCGGAAACCTATGGAAAATGCCTCGCCATAGCGCCGCGACAAATCTTCCGCCTTGCCCGGCGCGTAGGCGTGCGCCAGCGCGTCCGACAGGCTGTCGGCCCAGGTCCGCACGATGTCAGCGACCGCGTTTTCCAGCACGGCACGATCGACCTCGGGTGTCGCGCCGCTCGATCGGCCGATGATGAAATGCACGCGAACCAGCGGGCCTTCCGGGAAAAACGGATAGAATGCGGAAACGTGACCGTGGAATGCACTGGCAAGATAGCCGCCGATTGCTTCGCGAATGTTGCTGTCATAGCGTTCGCGCGGCACAAACACCAAAACGGAAACGAAACGGTCAAGCTGGTCGCGCCGCGCCAGCACGCGCACACGCGGCCGCTCGTCGAGCTGAAGGATAATCAACGCAAAATTGAAAAGCGTCTCTTCGTCGATCTGAAATAGTTCGTCGCGGGGATAATGCTCGATGACATTGGCCAGCGCCTTTCCGGAATGGCTGCCGGGATCAAACCCAGCGCGGCGCTCCACCGCCGCGAGTTTGCGACGCATGTAGGGAATCGAGCGCGCCGGTCGCGTATAGGCCGTCGAGGTGAACAGGCCGGCGATGCGCAGTTCGCCGATCAATTGCCCGTTGGCATCGAAACGCTTGACACCAACGTAGTCGAGATAAGTTCGCCGGTGCACCAGCGAGCGCACGTTCGCCTTGGTAATGATCAGCGGCTTTGGCTCCTTGAGGAACCCCATGATCTCCGGCGTCGATTCCAGCACTTGCTGCCCGCGGCGGAAAACTTGCATATCGGGATCGCGTAATACGCCGAGCGCGCTCGACGGCGACGGTCCGATGACGCCGCCCGAAACCGCGTATTCGCGCATGCCGAGGAAAGTGAAATTATTGGCGCGCAGCCAGTCGAGGAACTGGATGGCCTCGGCGATCTCATCGACCGGCAGCGGCGGCGGAATATTCTTGAGCTCGGCAACGACATCACCGAGCCGAACCAGCATCGCACGCCAGTCCTGCACCGCCAGCCGTATCTGGTCGAGCACCACCGAAAGCGCCTCGACGACCTGGGCGCGGCGCGCCTCGTCCTCAACGGGCGCGACGTGAATATGCTGGAAGCTTTCGCGGCGGCCGGTACCGGCTGCCGGCAGCGCGTCATAAAACGTCTTGAGCTTTCCGGCCGGATCGCGTTCGAGCGCGAATACCGGATGCAGAACCAGCTGCACGCCGAGGCCGCGCTCGTTGAGCGCCGCCAGAACCGAATCGACCAGAAACGGCATGTCGTCGGTGAGGATTTCGACGACGCCGACCGCGTTGGTTTCGACGGTTGTTTTCGGATGCGTGATGAAAAACCGGATTTTCGGCGTAGCCGGCCGGCGCTCCGCCATATATCGCCAGGCAGCGACGGCGAAGTCCGCCAGATCCTCCGGCGCGTAGCGCAAGACATCTTCCGAGGCCGCGCGGGCGAACATCTGCGTGACAAAACTTACGGGAACGGAGCGGTCGGATTTGGCAACCAGCGCGGCGGCGCGCTCAATTACCGCGCGGGCATCTTCCGCGCTGCCGGAATCGTCGGCCATCATCGCGGCGCTGGCATGGTGAACGGATGGATCGGCTTGCGACATGAACTTTCACGTTCCCGATTAAGCCACCGAAAGCAAGACACCGTCGATGACGGCACCGCGATGAGGTTACAATGGCTGCCCGCTACATGATAAGGCCCTGACGCCAAAGGTCTAATCACGCCAGGCGGAACGTTTCATCGTCGCGGGGAAAAGTGTAGGCTGGGCCCGGAAGCGGACATTTGGGGAAGCGCCGTATGGCCAAGAGCAAGAGCAAAACAACCACCAGGACACATGCAAATACCAGGACCAGCGCCAAGCCCAGCGCCAAGATCCGTTCTAAGCCCGGGTCGAAATTCACCGCCCAAATCGCCGACAAATTTGCTGCGGCAAAGAAAGCGGCGGCAAAACCGGTCACCCTGACGACCATCCGGGGCGGCAAAGCCGTCCCGCCCAAGCCTGCCGCCGGCAAGCCGGTGCCGGCCGCGACGCCGCCCGACGATATGCCGGTGATCGCGCTGAACCTCCCCGCCACCAAGCTTTCGCCGGCCATGTCGGCCTATTTCAAAAAGTGCCAGGACAAGCTCGGCTTCGTGCCGAACGTGCTGCTGGCCTATGCCTTCGACATGGCGAAGCTGGAAACCTTCGTCGCCATGTACGACGAATTGATGTTCGGCGCGTCGGGCCTCTCCAAGCTCGAGCGGGAAATGATTGCGGTCGCGGTGTCATCGCAGAACCGCTGTTATTACTGCC
>JBPCQM010000066.1:0-14508 GCA_050998115.1 Pseudolabrys sp.
CGAGATTTTCGCTCGCTCGTCGGCGGTGAATGGCTTGAGGTCGACCACCGCATTGTCCGCCAGCGCCTTCTCCAACTGCGGCACTGCGGCGCGCGCGGCGGCGCCGAGCAGGCCAAACGCCGCTTCGGATTCCACCGCCAGCGTCAGGTCGGTGAGGCGCAAAATCTGTTGCTTCTGATCGAGCACCGGCTTGCCCCAGATGTGCACGGTCGCCTCGGCGCCGAAGCCGAACCAGCTTTTGCGCTCGTTGGCCTTGACGCGCAGCGAGATCAGCAAGCGCTCGCCGGCGGCGCCGACGGTGGCCTGGCGAACCTCCACGACGACCGGCGAGGCGCCCGCATCCTTGGGAAATTTCTGACCTTTGAGTTGCGCGTCCAGCAGCTTGTTGACCTCGGTGAACGGCAGGTCGATCGGCACCGCGAAGCTGAGGCGGCCCTGATCAATCGACGGCACGATGTCGAGTTGCGCCGGGAACGGGCAGTTCGGCTTGGTCTCGGACGGCACGATGCGGGTGTCGGACTGCACGCCGATCGTCAGCGTCACATCCTTGCCGTCGATCTTCGGCTGCGCGGCGAACGCCTTGGTCGGCTTGAACTCAAGCCACAACGCGGGCAGCCCGGTCTTGCCGCCGCCGAGCGGAATCGAGCGGCACATTTTGGCCCATTCGCGCCGCGCCGCGGCCTCGATCACCGGGTCGTTGCGCAGCCGGTCTTGCAACGCTGCGACCTGGTTGTTGATCAGCGGATCGAGCAGCGGCTTGATCTCGTTGGCGAGGTTGAGCTTGATGCCCGCGACATTGATGCCGGTGTCGCCGAGATTGATCTGCGCGCCGAGGTTCGGCTCGAGCCGCCAGGCGCTGGTTAGCGCCGGTTTCGAGTTCATCACCACGTTGCCCTTGATCTCGGTGCGCTGGTCGAACGGCTTGTTGGCCAGTGTTTCGAGTTGCTTGCCGACATTGCCGCCGAGCAGGTTGCCGAGCGCGCCGCTAAGCCCGCTAACGCTCTTGCCGGCGGCAGTGCCGAGTTGACCGGTGACATGCACGCTGCCGGTCAGTGGCGTGGTGATGGTGAGGCCCTCCGCGCGGCCGCTCACGCTGAGCGGGCCGCGGCCAACGGTGATCCCGATTTCGGCCTTTCCCAGTTGCGTGATGGGGTTGTCGTTCTTGCCGGCGAATTCGCGCGGCGCCGCGGCGTCTAGCGACGAGCGGATCGCGCTGAGCGCAATCGCGACCGGAGCGATCACGGTGGACGGCGATGTTTCTGCCTTGAGCGGCGGCAACGCGGCGAGCGCCGGGCCTTGGGTTTTGCCGCCGCCTGAGAATTTATTGAGCGCCCACAACGTGGCGGCGAAAAACAGCGCGACAACCACGACGCCGATGAAGATTTTCTTGACCACGCGAGCGCTTCCCCGAATCTCCCGGCAATGTATGGGCCGCGCCGGGTTCGCGCCAGCGGACGGCATGCCGCGGCTAAGCCGGGGCGGCCGGCGTTGCTTTGAGCAAATGCCGGGCGCTCCAGTGGAAGGCCGCGAGTGCCGCCGCCAGCAAGACCGCGCCGAGCACGGCGTCGGGCCATTCCTGCGCGATGCCGTTCAACAGGGCGCGCGCCAGCAGCGCCGCGCCGGCAAAGCCGGCAAAGCCGCCCGCGAAAATGAAGGCCCATACCGCCCGCCAGGCCCGCATCGGCGCGCGTGAGCGCAGCGACTTCTGGTGACGCGAAAGCTTGAGCACCTGCCGTACCGCGATGGCGGTAGTGCCGCCGCCGATCACCAGGCCGGCGAGCGCCAACAGCACCAAGCGCGTGCCGCTGCCCGGCACGGGCATCGAAAACAGCGTGGTGTCGAACAGCGTATGCAGCACGACCGGAATGAACCAGGCGAATAGCGCCAGCCGCGCATTGGCGGCGCGCGAGCGGCGTGGCGTGCCGATTGCCTTGCCGAAACGCAGCCGCGCCAGATAGCCGCCGGCGATGACGCCGAGCGCGCCATGAAACGGCACCGTCAATGCGTTGCGCACTACGGCGAGCGCCAGCCAGTGCTCGCCGAACCCCGTCAGATAGCCGAGATTTTCATAGGCCGCGAAGCCCAAGCCAACCGCGGCGCCGAACACGGCGCCGTCCATCGGCTCGTCACAGAGCCGCCGGTTCAGGGCGAATAAGGCGATGATCGAGATCTTCGCGGTTTCCTCTGGAATACTCACGCCAAACATCACATAGAGCGGAAGGTGCCCGCTGGCCGAAGCGATGTCATCGAACGGGAAGCGCAGCAATCGCGCCAGGAAAATGCTGGCGACGCCGCCAAGCAGGGCCGCCAGCACGCGTAGCGGGGGCTCCGGGCGGCGGTCGGCGATCACGACAAGCCATAATAGCAGGATCGCGGGAAGACAGGCCGCGGCGCCGATGGTGGAGGGCAGGAACTCGATTAGTGTCATGCGCTCCTCGCGGCGTTCGACTCGCGACGCGCCAGCTATCGTCCGTTGCGATGCAGCTTGAGCGCCGCGTAGATGGTGTCGTTGGCCGGCGTCGGCACACCGAGATCCCTGCCAAGCTTCGACACCATGCCGGCCAGCCAGTCGAGTTCAAGGCGGTTGCCGCGGTCGAGGTCGTTGGCCATTGACGCTTTCATGGTCGGCGGGAAGCTTTTGTCGGCAAAGGCGATGCGGTCGTCGACGAAGCTTTCGTCGATGGCGACGCCTTTGGCGCGCCCCACCTCGACGACTTCGAGCATCGTTTTGCGGAACAGCGCGCGGGTGTCGGGATCGGCCAGGATCGGTCCCATGCTGAAACGCGTCAGCGCGGTGACGCCCGAAGTCCCGGTCAATAAGACGAATTTTTGCCAGCGCTCGCGCTCGATATTGTCCGACAAAGTGGCCGAAACGCCGGCTGCTTTCAGTGCGTCGGCGAAGGCTTGCAGTTGCGGGTCGACTTTGCCGTCAACCGCGCCGAATACCATCAACTGCGCTTGGCTGGTCTGGCTGATCACGCCGGGGCGATCGATCACGGTCACGACATAAGTCGCGCCCGGTACCGCGTGTTTGGCGCCGATGATCGGGGCGATGCGCTCGTAACTGTCGACGCCGTTCTGCAGCGTGATGACGCGCGTGTCGACGCCGAGCAGCGGCTTGGTCGCTTCGGCGGCTTTCTCGGTATCCCACAGCTTGACCGCGAACAGCACGATGTCGACCGGACCGACCTCGGCCGGATTATCGGTGACGTTGGGCTTCGACAAATGGATGTCGCCATGCACGCTCGCGACCTTGAGACCGTCCTTGCGCATAGCCTTGAGGTGCTCGCCGCGGGCGATGAAGAAGACATCGTGTCCGGCCTTGGCGAGCCGCGCGCCGAAATAGCCGCCGACCGCGCCCGCCGCCATTGCCGCAATTCGCATTGGTGAAGTGTCCCGTGAAATCGGATAGCGGTATAGCCGCGCGCGTGCGGATGGCCAAACGCAAAAGAATGCGCCGGATCGTCACCGGGCGCATTCTTTCCCACAACGAACGTCTAGCGGAATAGCGCCGAGGGGAAATCCGCCGCGGAGCGGTGCCGCTGCGGCGGCTGCTTGAAATCGGCGTGCGGGATGCCGCCGGTGTCGATGGCGTGGCGATAGAGATGCCAGGTGGCGTGGCCAAGCACCGGCATCACCACGGCAAGCCCGACGAAGAACGGCAACGAACCGAGTAGCAGCAGACCGGCGACGATCAGCCCCCACAGCGCCATCGGGCCGGGATTGGCCAGCACCAGGCGGATCGAGGTCACGAGCGCGACCGCGGCGCCGACGTCGCGGTCAAGCAGCAACGGAAACGAAACCGCGCTGATGGTTAGCACGATGACGGCGAACACGAAGCCGACGACGTTGCCGAACACGATCAGGCTCCATCCGGCCGGCGTGGTGAGTACATCGTGGACGAACTGCCCGACCGAGGCCGGCGTGGCGTAGCCAAAATTGGCGACATAAATGGCGTGCGCTGTCGCCAGCCAGATCACGAAGATCACGGTCAGCAACGCCGCCAGCGCGGCGATGGCGCCGATCGAGGGCGAGCGCAGCACCTCGAGTGCGTGGGTTGCCGAGGTATCGAGCCCGGCTTCGCGGCGCCGGCTCAATTCATAAAGTCCGAGCGCGGCGACTGGACCGATCAGCGCAAATCCGGCAGCGAGCGGAAACAGGAATTCCAGCGTCGAATAACCCAGGATCGCTTGCGCGATCACAATGCCGACCACCGGATAGATCACGCAGAGAAAAATGGCGTGGCTCGGCATCGCCGCAAAGTCTGCCCAGCCTTGGCGCAGCGCGGTGATCAGATCCTGAACGCCGATGCGGCGAATGGTGAGGGTGGCGGGCGCGGCAGTGGCGCCAACAAGGACGTGTGACTGAGTCATGGACGGTCCTCCGGGGGCTTTATAGTTCCAGGGGGTGCGAGCAAACGCGCCAGTCAAAGTCGCATGTCTGGCCACGCAGTGTCGCGACCGAGTTCCCTTCACAAGTATAGGCGCGCCATGCCCAAATGGTTCCTCACGAAAACGCGAGCGTTTTTACGCCCCGAACACAGGAATGTTTCAGGCTGGACGCGATGATTCTGTTCCGCTTCATGGAACAACGCGCAGAGGCGAACGTTGCCCCGCAGTTCAATCAACAGGAGGAATCACGATGAAAACGATCCACGCACTCGCGCTCGCGAGCGTTTTGACGCTGGGCGTCGGCACTGCTTTTGCTGCCGAACCCGCCCCGGCGAACGGCCCGAACGCCACGACTAATACCGAAGCCAAAACCCCAGCCCAAGGAATGCCGCAGAACAATAGCAACGTCAACGACACCAAGGGCAGCAAGGGCACGACTGGCAGCGGCATGACCAGCACGTCGACCCCGGCTGGCGGCGCCATGGCCCCGGCGAGCAAAGAGAACGAGGAACACAAGACCGGTAGCGGTGGTCCCCCGACTGCGGGCAAATAAGCCGCTACAAACGCGTTGAGTCAGAACCCCCGTCCGCGCGCCGCGCGGGCGGGTTTTCTTTTACCATTGGCGGCTTTCGAACATGACAAATCCCGCCATCCTGGCCGGATGGCGGGATTTGTTTGGTGAAGCTTTGGACGCCGTGTCAGCTAGCGGTTATCAGTAAATGCTGGCCGGGCGGATGCTGGCCCAGGTCCGCGCGGCAGGGCTTTGCGGCACCGGCGCATAGGCCAAGTCCGGTTGCGCCGGACGCGCGCCGTTCTGCGGCAGCACCACAACCTTGGTGCCAACCTTCACGCGGTCAAACAGGTCGCTGACGTCTTCGTTGGTGAGACGGATGCAGCCTGACGAGACATGCTTGCCGATTGTCGCCGGATTGTTGGTGCCGTGAATGCGATACACCGTGCCGCCGAGATACATGGCGCGGGCGCCGAGCGGATTGCCGGGGCCGCCAGCTGTCATGCGGGGCAGATAGGGCTGGCGGGCGATCATCTCGGACGGCGGATACCAATCCGGCCACTCGGCTTTGCGGGCGACGGACTTGACACCGGCCCAAGTGAAACCCTCGCGGCCGACGCCGATGCCGTAGCGAACGGCCTTGCCGTTGCCGAGCACGTAATACAGGAAAGTGTTCTGCGTATCGATCACGATAGTGCCGGCGGCTTCGCCGGTGCGGTAGTCGACGATCTGGCGTTGGAAGGCGGGATTGACCGCTTCGGCGGCGGGATCGTCCTCGGTCTGCATCGCGTAGATCGGCTGCGCCGTATAGGCGGTGGACGCGAAAAGCTGCTGCGCGTTGGCGGGAGCGGCGGCAAAGGCGCTGACGGCCGCAATAACAGCGAGTGTGGAAGCGGTTCGGATATTCATGGCTCAACCCCTCGATTGCACCTGTTCGAGGAGGCAATGCGAAGCACGCTCCGCCGTTCCTTCACCTTTTTTGGGGTCATTCTCACGCTTCCGAGAGCGTGGAACAAAGCGCCATCAGGGCCTTCGCGGGCTTATTTTACGGCCTTGTGCCAGCCGACCACCGCCTCGGGAACTGCGTCTGTCGAGGCGAAATAGGGCTTGATGTCGAGGAGTGGCGTGCCATCGAGGCAATCGAGCCCGGTCACCGACAGCGTGTTTCCCTCGATTTTCAGGAGTTTCACCACGCTCATGGCGATTGGGTTGGGGCGGGCCGGAGAGCGCAGGGCGAACGTGCCGCGCTGCACGCCGAAATGCGAGGGAACCTGGAGCACCAGGTTCCGCGGCGACCGGTCCATCCAATACAGCAGCACCAGGTGTGAGCAGGATTCAACGTCCTTAAGCGCCGGCGCCCAGCGCAGCTCGAGCTCAGCATGCAGACAGCGTCGGATTGGCGGGCGTTTTTCGGACACTGCTTGCGCTCGGTCCAGGGTGTGCGGATGCGGCCGACGAAATAGAGGCCGGCGTCGGTCTGCGCCGGCAGTTCGGTGGTCTGTTCGCCTTCCCAGACGCCGAAGTCCTTGTTGCTCATGCGTTAGCCGTTGTCATGCCGGGCATAGCCGTTCCGAAGGACGGCGTCGCTTTCTTTGCCTATGACCCGGGCATCAATGTGCGCCGCTGAGAATGCCTCGCTTCATCATGGATTACGGGGTGGAGCCCGGCAATCACCGCGTTAAGGTGGGCCTTGCCTCCCGCCGCTTAAACGCATAAACATATCCTTATATGATTTGATAAGGCCCACAAGTTTCCATAATGACACCGGAAGATTCCATGACGGGCACCGGCAAACTCGGCTTCGAGGCGTTGAACGCCGCACTCAAGGCGGCCGGCGAGGAGACGCGCCTGCGCATTCTGGCGCTGCTGGCCGAAGCCGAGCTGACGGTGTCTGACCTAACCGAAATCCTGCACCAGTCGCAGCCGCGCATCTCCCGGCATCTTAAATTGCTGGCTGAGGCTGGGCTGATCGAGCGCTTCCGCGAGGGCACCTGGGCGTTTTTCCGCATGGCGGAGATTGGCAATGGCGCCGATGTCGCCCATGCGCTGCTCGGCCAGCTCGACACCGGCGACCGCGTTATCGGCCGCGACCGGGCGCGGCTCGCCTCGGTGCGCGCGGCGCGCGCCGCCGCGGCGCAAGCCTATTTCCGCAAGCACGCCGCCGAATGGGACAGCATCCGGCAACTCCATGTCGCCGACGAAGCGGTCGAAGCCGCGATCAGCGAGGCGCTCGCTGGCGGCAATTTCCGTTCGCTGCTCGATCTCGGCACCGGCACCGGTCGCATGCTCGAATTGTTCGGCCCGCGACTCGAGCGTGGCGTCGGCCTCGATCTGTCGCTCGAGATGCTGGCGGTGGCGCGCGACCGGCTCGAACGCGCGGGCTTGCGCCATTGCAGCGTGCGGCAGGGCGACATTTACGATCTGCCGCTGGCCGACAATTCGTTCGACGCCGTCATCATTCACCAAGTTCTGCACTTTCTCGACGATGGCGCGCGCGCCGTGAAGGAAGCGGCTCGCGTGCTGCGGCCGGGCGGCAGTTTGCTGGTGGTCGACTTCGCGCCGCACGAACTGGAATTTTTGCGCGAGCAACATGCCCACCGCCGGCTTGGCTTCGCGCCGGAGATCGTCACGCAATGGCTCGGCGCCGCCGGGCTCGAGCCGGTGATGCACAAGAACCTGCCACCGGAGCCGGGCTCCGACGGCAAGATCGTGGTGTCGCTGTGGCTGGCGCGCGATGCCCGCGCGTTGATGGCCGGCAAGCCGAACCGCGAGGTGGCGTGATGAACCGGGAAATCCGTGCTAGCCGCTGGTCGTCGCCGCAAAATCGCGTCAACGTCTCGTTCGAATTTTTTCCGCCGGCTACCGACGAGATGGAAACGATCCTCTGGGAGTCCATCAAGCGGCTCGAGCCGTTGGCGCCGAACTTCGTCTCCGTGACTTATGGCGCCGGCGGCTCGACCCGCGAGCGCACCCACGCCACCGTCAAGCGCATTCTCGCGGAGACGAAATTGACGCCGGCCGCGCACCTGACCTGCGTCGCGGCGGCGCGCCAAGAGATCGACCGCATCGTCGCCAATTATCACGCGGCTGGCGTGCGCCACATCGTGGCGCTGCGCGGCGATATGGTGGGCGGCGCCGCCGCGGTCTATGCGCCGCACCCGGGCGGCTACAAGAACGCCGCTGATCTGGTCCGCGGCATCAAGAAGAAATTTCCGGAGATCGAGGTGTCGGTGTCGGCTTATCCGGAGAAGCATCCCGACAGCCGTACCGTCGAAGACGATATCGACATGCTGAAAGCCAAATGCGACGCCGGTGCGAGCCGCGCGATGACGCAGTTCTTCTTCGATAACGACCATTATTTCCGTTATCTCGATCGCGTCCGTGGGCGAGGCATCGATATCCCGATCGTGCCCGGCTTGATCCCCGTGCAGAATTTCAAAGCGATGACGGCGTTTGCCGCGCGCGCCGGGGCCTCGGTGCCGGCCTGGCTGGCCGAGCGTTTCCGCGGCCTCGACGCCGATCCGGCGACCCGCAAGCTGATCGCCGCGGCGGTCGCCGCCGAACAGGCGATCGATCTGGTCGATCGCGGCGTCACCGATTTCCACTTTTACACCATGAACCGCGCCGATCTGGTTTACGCGATCTGCCATTTGCTGGGGCTGCGACCCACGGTGAAGCAACCCGCCTGAAATAAGAGTATCCGAGTGCCCACACAGTCCCACACTAATGTCCGAACTTTGCTCGGTGAGGCGGCGAAGCAGCGCATCCTCGTGCTCGACGGCGCGATGGGCACGATGATCCAGGCGCTCAAGCTCGACGAGACCGGCTATCGCGGCGCGCGGTTCGACGCCTGGAACCGCGAGGTGCGCGGCAATAACGACCTGCTCAATCTGAGCCGGCCGGAAGCGATCCGCGACATTCATCTAGCGTATTTCCGCGCCGGCGCCGACATCGTCTCGACCAATACGTTTTCCTCGACCACGATTGCGCAGGCCGATTACGGCATGGAAGGCATTGCGCGCGAGTTGAACGTCGCCGGAGCGAAGCTCGCCAAGCAAGCCGCCGCGCTCGCCGAGCAGGAAGACGGCCGCAAGCGTTTCGTCGCCGGTGCGATCGGGCCGACTAACCGCACGGCTTCGATTTCACCGGACGTTTCCAATCCCGGCTTTCGCGCCATCACCTTCGACCAGTTGCGCGCGGCCTACAGCGAGCAAGTCCGCGGCCTGCTTGAAGGCGGCGTCGACCTGCTGCTGATCGAGACGATTTTCGACACGCTCAATGCCAAGGCTGCGATCTTCGCCATCCAGGAAGTTTGCGGCGAGCTTGGCGTCGATGCGCCGGTGATGATCTCCGGCACCATTACCGACCGCTCCGGTCGGCTACTGTCCGGCCAGACTCCCGCGGCATTCTGGAATGCGGTGGCGCATGCCAGCCCGATGACGATCGGTTTGAATTGCGCATTGGGCGCTCAGGAGATGCGCGCGCATATCGTCGAGATCGGCCGGGTTGCCGACACGCTGGTTTGCGCCTATCCGAACGCCGGGCTGCCCAACGAATTCGGCTATTACGACGAAAGCCCGGAGTTCATGGCGGAATTGCTGGGCGAATTCGCCAACGCCGGTCTCGTGAATGTCGTCGGCGGCTGCTGCGGCACGACGCCCGACCACATCAGCGCGATCGCCCGCGCCGTCGCCGGCAAGCCGCCGCGGCAAGTTCCGCAACTGCCGAAGCAGTTGCGGCTGTCGGGGTTGGAAGCCTTCACGCTGACGCCGGAAATTCCCTTCGTGAACGTCGGCGAACGCACCAACGTCACCGGCTCGGCGAAATTCAGGAAATTGGTCACCGCCGGTGATTATTCGGCCGCGCTCGCTATCGCGCGCGATCAGGTCGAAAACGGCGCGCAGATCATCGACGTCAACATGGACGAGGGGCTGCTCGATTCCGAAGCGGCGATGGTGACGTTCCTCAACCTGATCGCCGCCGAGCCTGATATCGCCCGAGTGCCGGTGATGGTCGATTCATCGAAGTTTTCGGTGATCGAAGCCGGATTGAAGTGCCTGCAAGGCAAGCCGGTGGTGAATTCGATCTCGATGAAGGAAGGCGAGGCGGCCTTTGTCGAGCACGCCAGGATCGTGCGGCGCTACGGCGCTGCCGTTGTCGTGATGGCATTCGACGAAAAGGGCCAGGCCGATACGCTGGAGCGCAAGGTCGAAATCTGCGCGCGCGCCTACGAAATTCTAACGGAGCAGGTTGGCTTCCCGCCGGAAGACATCATATTCGATCCCAATATCTTCGCCATCGCCACCGGCATGGAAGAGCATAACGGCTACGGCGTTGCCTTCATCGAGGCGGCCCGGCGAATTCGCGCCAAACTGCCGCACGTCCACATTTCCGGCGGCGTCTCGAACCTATCGTTCTCGTTCCGCGGCAATGAGCGGGTGCGCGAGGCGATGCATTCGGTGTTCCTGTTTCACGCCATCAACGCCGGCATGGATATGGGCATCGTCAATGCCGGTCAGATGGCGGTCTATGACGCCCTGGAGCCGGAACTCCGCGAGGCTTGCGAGGACGTCATTCTTAATCAGCGGCCTGACGCGTCGGAGCGGCTGCTGGCGCTGGCGGAAAAATTCCGCGGCGCCGGGCAGGCGGCGAAGGAAGTCGATCTGGCCTGGCGCGACAAGCCAGTCGAGGCGCGGCTGTCGCATGCGCTAGTGCACGGCATTACCGATTTCGTCGAGGCCGATACCGAGGAAGCGCGACTCAAGGCCGAGCGGCCGTTGCACGTGATCGAAGGCCCGCTGATGGATGGCATGAATATCGTCGGCGACCTGTTCGGCGCCGGAAAAATGTTTCTGCCGCAAGTGGTGAAATCGGCCCGCGTCATGAAGCAGGCGGTGGCGTACCTGATGCCGTACATGGAGCAGGAAAAGGACGTCCGCTCGCATTCGAGTTCGGCCGGCAAGATCGTGATGGCGACCGTCAAGGGCGACGTCCACGACATCGGCAAGAACATCGTCGGCGTCGTGCTTCAGTGCAATAATTACGAAGTGGTCGATCTCGGCGTCATGGTGCCGGCCGCCAAGATTCTGGAAACCGCGATCGCGGAAAAGGCCGACATTATCGGCCTGTCCGGCCTGATCACGCCCTCGCTCGACGAGATGTGCCTGGTGGCGGCCGAGATGGAGCGCCAGGGCATGGACCTGCCGCTGATGATCGGCGGCGCCACCACCAGCCGTGTTCACACGGCGGTGAAAATTCACCCGAACTACCAGCGCGGCCAGGCGGTCTACGTCAACGACGCCAGCCGCGCGGTCGGCGTCGCGCAGTCGTTGATGTCGGTGGCGAATCGTCCGGCTTATGTCACCGGCATCCGCGACGAATACGCCAAACTCGCCGCCGCGCATGCCCGCGCGCAACAGGACAAGGCGCGGCTGCCGCTGGTGGCGGCGCGCGCCAATGCACTCAAGCTCGACTGGTCCGGAGACAATGCGCCGGCCAAGCCAAGCTTCTTCGGCACGCGTGTGCTCGACGATTATTCGATTGCCGAGTTGATCGACTATATCGACTGGACACCGTTCTTCATGACCTGGGAACTCAGCGGGAAATTCCCGGCGATCCTTGACGATCCGAAATACGGCAAGGCGGCGCGCGATCTTCACGAGGATGCCCAGCGAATGCTGCGGCGGATCGCCGACGAGCGTTGGTTCCAGGCCCGCGCGGTGTGCGGCTTCTGGCCGGCCAATGCCGAGGGCGACGACATCCACGTCTATGCCGACGAGGCGCAAGGTGTGCAGCATGGCGAGGAGATCGCCGTGCTGCACACGCTGCGCCAGCAACTCTCCAAGCGCGAAGGCCGCGCCAATGCCGCGCTGTCGGATTTTATCGCACCGCGCTCGAGCGGCGTGCAGGATTATATCGGCGTCTTCATCGTCACCGCCGGCATCGGCGAGGACGAGATCGCCGAACGCTTCAAGCTCAACAACGACGACTACTCCTCGATTTTGGTGAAGGCGCTGGCCGACCGGCTGGCCGAGGCCTTCGCCGAGCGGCTGCACCAGAAGGTGCGCAAGGAATTCTGGGGCTATGCCGCGAATGAGACGCTTGGCGTCGCCGAACTCGTCGGCGAGCAATATCGCGGCATCCGGCCGGCGCCGGGCTATCCGGCGCAGCCGGACCACACCGAAAAGGCGACACTGTTTCGCCTGCTCGGCGGCGAGCAGGCGATCGGCGTCAAGCTGACGGAAAGTTTTGCGATGTGGCCGGGCGCCTCGGTAAGCGGCCTCTATTTCGGTCACCCGCAGAGCCATTATTTCGGCGTCGGCAAGATCGAGCGCGACCAGGTGGAAGACTACGCGCGGCGCAAGGGTTGGAGCCTGGCCGAATGCGAACGCTGGCTGGCGCCGATCCTCAATTACAATCCGCGCGCGGCGAGCGCGGCGTAACAACCGCGGGTGTCATCGTCCGCGAAAGTAGAGGATCCAGCACTTCCATTTGCGTATGCAACAGCAAGAACTGGATACCCCGCCTCGCGGGGTATGACGGCGGAGCTAGAAAGCGCCGAGCAGAATCGCGCCGACGAATACGAACACGGCACACACAGCCAGCATGTTGAGCTTGAGGGCAAGGTTCATGAGCGATGTCCTCCGTGTTCAACGTGCGGGAATTCTAGCAGACGCGCGATGTGTCCAAAGCCTGAGTGCGGTGCACAGGCGAAATAAATCGCAAAATCTCCATGCGCCGCAGACATGCCAGGACCAAGCGACTGATTGGGCGCGGCAATATTAGTCGCTGCCTGAATTTCCGGCAGTGTATAAATTTTAGATACGGCGATCCCGCCGAAATGCGCGGCGAGTTGGCCGGTTCAGCGGCTGATCCGGGACGTGAAATAGTCCGGCCGCGCAAATTTGCATGAGGCCTACGGTGCCGGTGATGGCCCATCGATCCGCCGCACGATAGCGGCGGTGGCGCGCCGAATAAACGGAATGGCGAAATAAGCCACCATGATCGCGACTGCCAGCCGGTGAAAAACGCCTTGAGCCAGCGCGGCACGAAATCGGCGCGCAAGCGGATATTGGTGAAAGTGACAACGCCGGAGACGATGAAGACGATTACCGCGGTGATCAGCACCGGGAAAATAAATCGTGCCTTGCCTTCCATTGAATTTTCCCGAAGTCGCCCGTGTGAATGTGAGCGGAAACGACGCGCCCGATCAAGCGGGAGGCCGCAAGTCAAGTCCTTGAAACGCTTCCTTATCCTTAATGAATTCCTCAAGCTTCGACATTGAAGTCTCATTAAATAAAAATCCCGCATTTTCGCGGGATGAGGCGGGGACTCGCGTTTTATCTGATCGGCGCCGCGGCGTTGGTCGCGCTGGCGGGCTGCGGCCGCGGCATTCAGTTCGGCGGCGAGCGCGATGCTTGGCGCCATGACGCCGAAGTCGAGTGCCTTAAGTCGGGCGCGCTTAAGCAAAATACCGGCGTCGTGCAGATCTCGCCGATCGAAGGCCCCGGCATGTGCGGCGCCGATTTCCCGTTGAAGGTGGCGGCGCTAGGCGAAGACGCGCCGCTGATCGGCTATGCCGACGAACTGCGGCCGCCCGGCGCAATCCCTGGCGGTCCGGAGCGCTGGCCGATCGTCCAGCAGCCGCGTTACGCGCCGCCACCCGCGCCGCGCTATGAGCCGGCCGCGGGCGGTTACGAGTTACCGGGTGCGCCAATGTCGATCGTGCCGCCCAGCGCTTCGACGCCGCAGGGTTATGATCCGCGCGACGCCACCGTGCAGCCGCTTCGCGTCCCAGGCGCGCCACAATACCAGCCGCGCGGCCCGCAATATTCCACGCCGTCACAGGACGCGGACGAAGACGACGACATTCCCGATGACGCGGTCGTGCCAAGACACGGCCGCGTCGCGCCGCCGCGCCAGAGTTATGCGCCGCCATCTGCGCCCGTCGCGCCGCAGCGGGCCTTGCCGCGTTTGGGCCCAATGGGCTCGCCGAACATGATCGCGTCGAAGGCGACGGTAACGCCGGCGGCGACTCTGGCCTGCCCGATGGTGTCGGCGCTCGATCAATGGGTTAGAGAGGCGGTGCAGCCCGCCGCGATAAAATGGTTCCGCCAGCCGGTGGTCGAGATCAAGCAGATCTCGGCCTATTCGTGCCGCGGCATGGTTGGCTCCTCGAGCGGCAGGATTTCCGAGCACGCGTTCGGCAACGCGCTCGACGTCGCCGGCTTCGTGCTGGCCGATGGCCGCAAAATTCTGGTCAAGAACGGCTGGAAGGGCGCGCCGGAAGAAACTGGCTTTCTGCATGACGTGCAGATGGCGGCCTGCGAGCGCTTCAGCACCGTGCTGGCGCCCGGCTACAACGCCGCGCATCACGATCATATGCATCTTGATCTGATGCGCCGCGCCAGCGGCCACCGCGCTTGCAAGCCTTATGCGATGACCGGCGAGGAAGCGGCGGTGAAACTATCGAATGCAAAATATGCGCATCGCGACCCCGGCGTGACCGGATCGATCGGCAAGAATCGGCACAAGGGCTGGCCCGTCGTCGTCGAGGATGATGACGACGCCGACGACGATTGAGACATTAACCGCGCACCATGATAT
>JBPCQM010000101.1:0-10128 GCA_050998115.1 Pseudolabrys sp.
CGCGAAATGGTCGGCGCGCTCGGCGTCAACCAGTCGATTTTGTTCACCAGCGTGTTCGCGCTCGGCGCGCTGCTCGCGGGTCTCGGTGGTGCGCTGCAGGCGGCGCGCGAACCGGCCAATCTCGCCACCGACCTCATCGCCATTGGCGATGCCTTCGTCGTCGTCGTGGTCGGCGGCATGGGTTCGATCACCGGCGCGTATCTCGCCGCAGTCATCATCGCCGAGGTCAAGGCGCTGTGCATCGGCATCGGCGTCGTCGACATCGCCGGCATTTCAGTAAATTTCACCAAATTCACGCTGGTCGCGGAATTCCTGGTGATGGCGATCGTGTTAATCGCGCGGCCCTACGGCCTGCTCGGCAAGCCGCAAGGAGCCGTGCGTTCGATCGCCGAGCCGGAGGAACCGATCCGCCCCGCGACGCCGCTGCTCAGGGCGCTGGCGATCATCACGTTTGCGCTGTTGCTCGCGTTGCCGTTGCTGGCGCAAAGCTCGCCGTACTTGCTGGTGCTTGGCATTGACGTGCTGATCGCGGTGCTGTTCGCCACCTCACTGCATTTCATCATGGGGCCGGGCGGCATGCATTCGTTCGGCCATGCCGCCTATTTCGGGCTCGGCGCCTATGGCGCGGCGCTGTTGGTGAAATGGCTCGCGGCGCCGATGGGAGTCGCGCTCGCCGCAGCACCCTTTGTCGCGCTCATCGGTGCGCTGCTGTTCGGCTGGTTCGCGGTGCGGCTGTCCGGCGTTTACCTCGCGATGCTGACCTTGGCTTTCGCGCAAATCGTCTGGGCGCTGGTGTTCCAGTGGGAAGTCTTGACCGGCGGCTCGAACGGCGTGATCGGTGTCTGGCCGCCGCCGCCGTTTGACAGCAGTTCGGTGTTTTTCTTGATGACGCTGTTGCTGGTGACGACCGGTGTGCTGCTGTTGCGCCGATTTCTATTTGCGCCGTTTGGCTATGCAATGCGGGCCGGCCGCGACAGCTCGCTTCGCGCGGAGGCGATCGGCATTGACGTCAAGCGGGTACATTGGTTGAGTTTTGCGATGGCCGGCGCGGTGTGTGGCGTCGCTGGCGGCATTTTTGCTTTCGCCAAGGGCTCGATCTCGCCGGAAACCATCGGCGTCGGCCGCTCGATCGATGGCCTGGTAATGGTGCTGCTCGGCGGCATCCAAACTTTGACCGGTCCGATTGTCGGCGCTGTCGCCTACGCGACATTGCAAGACACCGTGATGCGGCAGACCGAGTATTGGCGGGCGCTGCTCGGCGTCATTATTCTGATACTGGTGCTGGCATTTCCGAGTGGCGTTGTCGGCGCCATTGCTGCGCTGGTTAAACGAAAGCGCGCAACATGATCGAGCTCGAAATCCGCTCATTGTCGAAGGCGTTCGGCGGCGTCCACGCGGTGCGCGAGGTCAGCTTCAGTGTTGGTCGTGGCGAATTCCTCGCCATGATTGGGCCGAACGGCGCCGGCAAGTCGACCTGCTTCAACATGATCAACGGCCAGCTCAAGCCGGACGCTGGCGAGATCCTGCTCGGCGGAAAGAATATCGCCGGCTTCAAGCCGCGCGACATCTGGCGACTCGGCGTCGGGCGCACCTTTCAGGTCGCCGCGACCTTCGGCTCAATGACGGTTGTCGAAAACGTGCAAATGGCGCTCATTTCGCACGGCAGCGATATTTACCGGTTTTGGCCGGCCGCCGCGTCGCTGCATCGCGACCGCGCGCTCGATCTGCTCAATCAGGTCGGCATGCGCGAGGCCGCCGACCGGCCAAGCCGCGAACTCGCTTATGGCGACGTCAAACGCGTCGAACTAGCGATTGCGCTCGCCAACGAGCCAAGACTTCTATTGATGGACGAACCGACCGCCGGCATGGCGCCTCGTGAGCGCAATGACTTGATCGCGCTGGTCAAAAAATTGGTAATCGAGCGCAGCATCTCGGTACTGTTCACCGAGCACTCGATGGACGTGGTGTTCGCCTTTGCTGACCGCATCATCGTTCTGGCCCGTGGCCGTTTGATCGCCGACGGCAAGGCGTCGGCGATCCGAGACAATCCGAAAGTACAGGAGGTTTACTTCGGCACCGGCAAAACGTTCGCGGAAACCGCGAGATGAGTGCGCTCAGCGAGCCGATGCTCGGCGTCGATAAACTCAACTCGTGGTATGGCGCGGCCCAGATTCTTTACGATGTCGCATTCGACGTCCGGCCGGGCGAAGTCGTCGCGCTGATGGGGCGTAACGGCGCCGGCAAGTCCACTACCATGAAGGCGATCATGGGGTTGGTGGATAAGCGCAGCGGCGCCGTTCGGTTTAATGGCGAGGACATTTCCCGGCTCAAGCCCTACCAGATCGCGCGGCTTGGCCTTGGCTTCACGCCCGAGGACCGGCGTATCTTTGTCGATCTCACCGTCGAGGAAAATCTCGATATCGGGCGTCAACCGCCGCGCGCATTTGATAGCGGCGCGCCGGCGCCGGTCTGGACCCCCGAGAGACTGTACGCCCTGTTTCCCAATCTTGCCGAGATGCCGGACCGCCCGGGCAGCCGTATGAGCGGCGGCGAGCAACAAATGTTGACGGTAGCCCGCACGCTGATGGGCAATCCGCTGCTGGTATTGCTCGACGAGCCATCGGAAGGCGTCGCGCCGCTGATCGTCGAGCAGATGGCCAACACCATCGTCGAGTTGAAGAAGGAAGGGCTCTCTATCCTGCTGTCGGAGCAAAACGTGCATTTCGCGCGGCTGGTGTCGGACCGCGTCTATATGCTGGAAAAGGGCCAAATCCGCTGGTCGGGCACCATGGCCGAACTCGATGCCGACGTTGACGCGCAACGCGCATATCTTACGGTGTGACAATGAAACAGCCCGCCAAGCTCGAACTGATTGCGCCGGCCGGGACGCACGGCGGTTACGTGCTCGATCAGCAAGTCGGATTTCTGCTGCGGGTCGCGATGCAGCGTCACACCGCGATCTTCATGTCGCGCATGATAGAGCAACTCACCCAGACGCAATTCGCGGCGCTCTCCAAGCTCCACGAAGTGGGGCCGTGCTCGCAGAACCATCTCGGCCGGCTGATTTTCCTCGACGCTGCCACCATCAAGGGCGTGGTCGATCGCTTGGGCCTGCGCGGCTTTGTCACTGTGCTGAACGACCCGAAGGATCGCCGCCGTCGCGCGGTGGCGCTGACAGCGCGCGGGCGCGTGGTGACCGAAGCCGCTATCGAGGTCGCCGCCGAGATCACCGCCGAAACGCTGAGGCCGCTGACCGCAGACGAGCATCGCCTGGTTGCGAGACTGCTGAAGAAGCTCGGCTAGTACCCGTAAAGCCGCGCGGGATTGTCGACCAGCACCTTTTGGCGCGCCGTCTCGTCCGGCACCCAGTCGAGCAGCATATCAAGCATCCAGGCGTGCTTTGGCTTGAAATTCGGATGCGGCCAGTTCGACGCCCAAATCGTGCGGTCCGGCGCATGCCTCGCCAGCGCCTTCGCCATCGCCCCGACGTCATCGTAGTGCGGCGGGCCTATCTTGGAGGTCTCGTAGGGCGCGGCGAGCTTGATCCAGCGCTTGTCGTTGTCGAGGATCTTCAGCAGGCACTTGAAGCTCGGATGGTTAATCGCGACCGGTTCCAGGAATTTGCCGGTGTGGTCGATCACCACATTGCACTTGAGCCGGCTGATTGCCGTCTCATGGTCGGGGAAAGTACGGCCGTCGAGTTGCAACACGATGTTCCAGCCGATTTCCGCGAGCCGCGCCGACATCGGCTCGATGATATCCCAGCCGAGCGCGCCGCCGGGCAACATGAAGAAGCGGATGCCGCGCACGCCGAGCTTGTGCAGCCGCGTCAATTCGGCGTCGGTAGTGGTTTCGTCGACGACAACGACGCCGCGCGCACTGGGGCCGATTTTCTTCATGGCGTCCAGCAAGAGCTCGTTGTTCTTGCCATAGGCGGTCGGCGCCACCACCACGGTGCGTTCGATGCCAAGCAGTTTGCGGACCTTGAGATACTGTTCGACGGTCGCATGGGGGGGCTTGAACTTCGCGGTCGGCGCCAGCGGCAACGTATCGTCGTAGACGTGGATGTGGCAGTCGGTGGTGCCGGGCGGCGCCCTGAGTTTCGGCGCGGATTGGTCGGCGAGCGGGTCCATCGGGGTTTCCAAAATAGCGCGAGGAGCCGGCATGCCGGCCCTCGCGTTATGACGTTGGTTTACTTCACGTTGCGGACGAGTTCGAGCACCTTGACGGCGTTAGGGCCGAGTTGCTTGGCGAGGCTGTCCTGAATTGGCTTGCTGATATCCTGGAAGCCTTTCTTGTCGACATCCTTGACCACCTTTACGCCCATCGTTTGCAGCTTTGCCAGCGCCTGATGTTCGAGCTCGAACGCCTTCGCCGGTTCCTTTTGGCTGATCTCGTCGGCAGCCGCCTGTACCCATTTCTTTTGCTCGTCGGACAGGCTCGACCACGCCTTGTCACTGACGAACAGTGCGGCATTGTTGGCCTCGTGTTCTGTAATCGAAAGCACCGGCGCGACTTCGTAATGCTTGTTGATCAGATAGTTGTTGATGCCGTTCTCGGCCATGTCGGCGACGCCGGTCTGCAGCGAAGTGTAAACCTCGCCGAACGGCATATGCACGGGCTGGGCGCCATAGGCCGGAAACAAAGTGTCTTCCGTCATGGTGGCCTGCACGCGCATTTTCATACCTTTGAGATCGGCGACCTTCTGCACCGGCTTCTTGCCGTAGATATCGCGCAGGCCTTGCGAGCCCAGGCCGATCATGTGCGCGCCCTTCACTTTGGCCGCGAATAGTTCTTTCATCGCCGCGATCACGCCGGGGTCGGCAAGCGTCTTTATGGCGTGCGCCTCGTCGCGAAAGATGAAGTGGATCGAGAACACGCCGGATTCCGGCTGAATGGTCGCGGCATTGGCGGTGGCGACGAGTACGAAATCGATGTCGCCGGTCATGATCTTGCTCAGCGTCTGCGCTTCGGTGCCGAGCTGGGCGCCGGGATATTCGTTGATGGTCAGCGTGCCCTTGCTGAGCTCCTTGAGCTTGGCGTTGAACAGGTCGGCGCCTGCGCCATAGCCGCTGCTCTTCGGCTGGTCATAGGCGAAGGAGAACACGCGGTTCTGCGCCAGCACGGCAGTCGATGCCACAGCAAGCGCGGCGCCCAGCGTAAAACCGCGCAATAACGGCGAAAAAAATAAATCAGACATTGGACCTCCTCCCAGCTGACGACGCGTTGCACGGTCATGCCCCGCGTCTTTTTGTGTGCTCGAAGCGCGGTTTCGCGGGGCAGGGTGGTTCGGCCGCCCCCTCATTGTCAATGCAGGGGTCGGGTGACATGATCGAAGCGATTAAAGCGCGGCGATGCACGGACTGGAATATCGGCCGCACGGCGCGCTCGGGAAGAAGCGTAAAACCAGTCTATTAGGCCGCCGTCTGTGCGGTCTTGCAATCCAGGGAGGGATCACGATGAAACGGTCAAACCGGCACAGCCGCAGAGATTTCCTCAAGACCACCGGCGGGGCACTCGCCGCGGGCGCAATCACCTCGGCTCCGATCATTTCGCACGCGGCCGATACCGTGAACATCGGGGGACTCTACCCCGTCACCGGAAGCATGGCGCAGATCGGCGTCGGCTGCGTTGCCGCCGCCAAGCTCGCCGTCGAGATGGTCAATGACGACGGCGGCATCAAGTCGCTGGGCGGTGCCAAGCTCAATCTGATCCTTTCCGACGTGCAAAGCGACACCACCGTCACCCGCACCGAAACTGACCGTCTGATCAGCGGCAACAAGCTCTCCGCCGTTCACGGCTGCTTCGCCTCGGCGCTGACCTTGATAGCCAGTGAAGTGGCGGAGCGCGCCAAGGTGCCGATCATTACCGGCTCGAGCTCGGACCAACTTAACAAAGGCCGCAGTTACACATTCACGCCGTTCGCGCGCGCCTCGCAATTCGCCAAGGCGCAATTGCAGATGTCGAAGCTGGTCGGCGACAAGCCGAAGGTTGCGGTGATCTTCGAAAACACCGCATTCGGCACCTCGACCTCGAACGGCCTCAAGGAACTGGCGCCGGGCGAGGGCGTCGAGATCGTGATGTTCGAGCCGTATTCGGCGGGATTTACCGATGCGTCCCCGCTCATCAACAAGGTCAAAGCCTCCGGCGCCAATGCGCTGTTCTCGGTGTCCTACTTGAACGACCTCATCCTGATCGTCCGCACGGTCAAACAAGTCGGCCTCAACATCGCAATCAACGGCGGTTCCGGCGGCTTCGTCATTCCCGACTTTTACAAGAACGTCGGCAAGCTCGCGGAGGGCTTGCAGGGCGTCGCGCACTGGAATCACGACATGAGCGACGAGGCGCAGAAAGTGAATGTCGAGTACAAGAAACGGACCGGGGAATTCCTGTTCGAGTATGCTGGCGGCCTGGTGGCGCAGACCTTCATGCTGGCCGATGCGCTGGAGCGGGCTGGCTCCGCCGATCCGCAAAAGGTGCGCGACGCACTGTCCACGCTCGACGTCTCCAAGGGCTACGCGGCGATGGCGCCGGGCGGCAAGGTGAAGTTCGGTTCCGACGGCAAGAACGTCTACGGCCGTCCCGTCGGGGTGCAATGGCAGAACGGCGACCTCGCCAGTGTCTTCCCCAAAGAAGACGCCCGCGCGCCGCTGATGAAGACCTAAGGCCCCGCCGGGCGAAATGCTGGAAATCGTGGCCCAGGCCGTCATCAACGGCCTGCTGATCGGAGGGATTTACGCGCTGGTGAGCATCGGCGTCACGCTGATTTTTGGCGTGGTGAAGATCGTCAATTTCGCCCAAGGCGAATTTGTGATGATCGGGATGTATCTCAGCTTCTTCCTCGCCACCCAGTTCGGCATCGACCCGATCGTCTCGCTTCTCGTGACGATGCCGGTGCTGTTCGTGATCGGCGTTCTGATTCAGCACTTCCTGATCCGCAGGGTTCTGGGGCTCAACGACTTGCCCCAGATCTTCCTAACCTTTGCGCTGTCACTGCTCATCATCAATCTCTCGTTGATGCTGCTGACGGCGAATTACCGCACCGTTCACACCTGGTATTCCGACGAGGCCTTCCACATCGGCGGGCTTTATATCCCCATCGCCAAGCTGATCGCCTTCGTGTTGGCGATGGTTTTGAGCGGCGTGCTCTGGGTGTTTTTGCACACCACCGATCTCGGCAAAGCGATGCGCGCGGCCTCGCAAAATCGCGATGTCGCGCAACTGATGGGCATTAACCCCAACCGGGTGTTCGCCGTCGCGCTCGGCATCGCGCTGGCTTTGGCCGGCGCCGCCGGCTCGCTGCTGATGCCGTTTTATCCGGCCTATCCGCTGGTCGGGCAAGTCTTCGTGCTGATGGCCTTCGTTGCCGTTGTGCTCGGCACGCTCGGCAACGTGATCGGCGCGCTGATCGCCAGCCTTCTGATGGGCGTCGTCGAATCACTCGGCATCCAGTTCGTCGGCGCGGACTCCGGCTTGATCCTGGTGTTCATGCTACTCCTGCTTACGCTCGCCGTGCGGCCGAGCGGGTTGGCGGGCGGGAGAGCGAGATGATGCGGCTTCGGGGCTGGGGCGGTATTGTGCTCGGCGCCGTGATCGCCATCATGTTGCTTCTGCCAATGGTGCTGACGAGTTCTTTTGCGCTCGACATTCTCATCCGTGTCCTGCTGTTTGCCTTTATCGGCACCGCCTGGAATCTGTTGGGCGGCTACGCCAAGCAACTGTCGCTCGGCCACGCCGCGTTCTTCGGCCTCGGGGCATATACCTCGACCTTGTTGCAAATCGATTTCGGCATCTCGCCGTGGATCGGCATGGTCGCCGGCGGCGTCGTGGCGATGCTGGGCAGCCTGCCGATCGGCTGGCTGTGCTTTCGGCTGCGCGGGCCATATTTCACCATCGCCACCATCGCGACTGCGCAGGTCCTGATGCTGGTCTTTCTCAAGTTCCGCGACTTCGCTTGGGGCGCCGAAGGCACGACGATCCCCAATCTCGGCCACGCTCCGCTGATGATGCAGTTCGAAACCAAGCAGCCCTACTACTATATCGTACTGGGGCTGCTGACGATTGCGCTGTCGATCACGGCATGGATCGAGAGCTCGCGGACCGGCTATTATCTCGTCGCTCTTGGCGAAGACGAAGATGCTGCCGAGGCGGTCGGCGTCGACGTGCCGCGCGTCAAGCGCAACATTTACATGATCAGCGCCTTCCTCACCGGGCTCGCCGGCACGTTCTATACGCAATACATCTATTTTATCGATCCGCAGACCGCGTTCAACTTCAACGTCTCGATCGAGGCGGCGCTGGTTTCGATCGTCGGCGGCATCGGCACATTATGGGGCCCGGTAATCGGCACTGTACTGCTCGAAACCACTTCGGCGCTGCTGCAAAGCCGGCTCGGTAATTCGATCGGGGGCGTTCAGCTCACCGTTTATGCCCTGATCCTGATGGCGGTGATCCTGTGGCGGCCGACCGGCATCGTCGGCTACCTCAAGGAAGTCTATGCCCGCCGCCGCCAACCGGCGCAGGCGTGATCGATGGCCGACGCGCTCGTTATTAAAAATCTCAACAAGCGCTTCGGCGGGCTACGCGCCGTGCAAGACGTCAGTTTTACCGTGCGCGAAAACGAGACCCTGGCCCTGATAGGCCCGAACGGCGCCGGCAAAACCACGGCGTTCAACCTCATTATGGGCTTTTACCGCCCGGACGCCGGCTCGGTGTTTGCGTTCGGCCGGGAAATCGTCGGCTTGCGGCCGCACGACGTCTGCGCGCTGGGCCTGGCACGCACGTTCCAGGTAGCCAAGCCATTCGGCGGCATGACGGTGCTTGCCAATGTGATGACCGGCGCTTTTCTGCGCGACCGGCGTCCCGAAGCGGCGCGCGACAAGGCACGCGACGCCATCGACTTCGTTGGGCTTTCGGCGAAGGAAAATTCGGCCGCGCGCGACCTTACTACAATCGATCAGCGGCGGCTGGAAATGGCGCGCGCCTTGGCGACGCAGCCCAAGCTGCTATTGCTCGACGAAGTGATGGCCGGTCTCAATCCGGCGGAAGTCGATCAGGCCGTCGCTCTGGTCGGCAAACTGTCGGGTCGCGGTCTTACCATCGTGATCGTCGAGCATCTGATGCGCGCGATCATGGCGGTCGCCAAACATATTGTGGTGCTCGACCACGGGCAAAAGATCGCCGAGGGCAGCCCGAAGGAGATCGTCGAAAATCCGGAGGTGATTCGCGCCTATCTCGGTTCCAGCTATGTTCACGCGCCGGCCGGAGCCGCGCCGTGATCGAGCTCAACGGTGTCAGCGCCAGTTACGGATCGGTGCCGGCGATCGGCGACGTGTCGATCAATGTCGGCGAGGGCGAAGCGGTGGGATTACTCGGGGCCAATGGCGCCGGCAAAAGCACGACGCTGCGCGCCATTTCGGGCCTGGTGAAGCTGAGGTCCGGCACGATCACCTTCATGGGCGAAAATCTCGCTGCGTTGCCACCGCACCGCATCACTGAGCTCGGCATCGCCCATGTGCCGGAAGGGCGGCAGGTATTTCCTGAAATGTCGGTAAACGAGAACCTCGAGATCGGCTCCTATGCGCCGCGCGCGAAGGCGGAACGCCGCCGCTCGCTTGATCTGGTTTATAGTATCTTTCCAAGGCTTGCCGAGCGCCGCAAACAGCTCGTCGGTACCATGAGCGGCGGCGAGCAGCAGATGCTCGCGGTCGGGCGCGGGTTGATGCTGAAGCCGCGCTTGCTGATGCTCGACGAGCCGTCGCTCGGCCTCGCGCCGGTGATGTGCGACGTGACGTTTGAGAAGATTCAAGAAATCCACAAGATGGGCACGGCTATTCTGCTGGTCGAGCAGAACGTCAGCCGCGCGCTGACGCTGGTGGATCGAGCCTATGTGCTTGAGAGCGGCAAGGTCATCATGCACGGCTCGAGTGCCGAACTTGCCAATAACAAGCAGGTGCAGGCGGCGTATCTCGGGATTTAGCCGACGCGCCTGCGCAGCAACGCTTTCACGCGCTGCGGCGTCACCGGTAACTCCGTCACCGCACCGGGCATGCCCAGTGCGTCGTCGATCGCCGCGGTGATCGCCGCCCCAACGGCACTAACACAACCTTCGCCGGGAACCCTGAGACC
>JBPCQM010000147.1:0-12573 GCA_050998115.1 Pseudolabrys sp.
GAGCGACATCGAGGATGGATCGCGACCGAGCCCAATCAGTCCGAGCAGCGCCTTGCCGATGCCGAGGCCACCGAGCGCGGGATCGAATTCCGGATTCTCCGCGAGCTTTTCCTTCTTGATGACCACCCGCGCAAGGTCGCGCGACAGCACAAGCTGGATCTGGCTGGTCACCGCCTCAGGATCGAGCGCGGCGCGATCGGTGCCCTGCTTGTCAGCTTCCGCGCGCAAGAAAACGTTTTCACGTGCCTCCAGCAGGATCCGTGATTCGGAGCGATAACGCGGCGTCAGCGAATTGACGACGATGAAAGCGGCCGCCGCCGCGATCAACGTGATGCCAAGGATGCGATTCTTGTTGCGCCACAACGCGCGGCCGAGCCCCGGCATGTCGGGCTCACCGGCGCGCATCACCGGTGCCGGCGCATACACCGGATCTGGTGCGACGACAGGCGCGCTTCTTTCAGCTTTGGACCTGCGACGAAAAAACATCCTTGACTCCAAACACAACACAGCCGTGGCGGCATCGTGATCACAAACGATTATGGTTGCTACCGCGTTAAGTTTTCGAAGGTTTTTGACTCTGGTGAGGTTTTGTTAACCAGCCGCCCCCCTAATCCTCAAAATGCCGTCCGATCGCCCGCTCAACATCCTGCATGTGTTTAGAGCGCCGGTCGGCGGGTTGTTCCGTCACGTGCTCGATCTGTCGCGCGGCCAGATCGAGCGCGGCCACCGGGTCGGGCTGATCGCCGACAGCCAAACCGGCGGCGCGCGCGCCGAAGCTGCGTTGGCGGAACTCGGGCCACGTCTCGCACTCGGCCTGACGCGAATTAAGATGCGGCGGGCGCCCGGGCCGCTCGATTTTTTCGCCGTGGCCCACGTCAATCGCCGCATCCGCGACAGTGAAGCTGACGTGACACACGGTCACGGCGCCAAAGGCGGCGCTTTTGCCCGACTTGCTTTTTGGCGCTGTCCGACGGTGCGCGCCTACACGCCGCACGGCGGCAGCCTGTGGTATGAGCCCGGCACACTAACCGGAAAAATCTATCTCGGCACCGAGAAACTCCTGATGCGGCGGGGCGGGCTTTATTTGTTCGAGAGCGAATACAGTTCGAATTCCTTCCGGCGCAAGATCGGGACGCCGCCCGGCGTCGTGCGGGTCATTCATAACGGCGTCGCCGCGGCCGAGTTTGCCCCGGTCGAGCTGGCGCCGGACGCGACCGACCTGCTGTTTCTCGGCGAGTTCCGGGTGCTCAAAGGAATCGACATCCTTATCGAGGCGATGGCGCTGCTCGGTGCCGGCGGCCGTAAAGTTACCGCGACGCTGATCGGCGATGGACCCGACAGCGCCGCGATCCGCGCCGCGGTGACGCGCCATGTCCTGAACGAACGGGTGCGTTTCATGCCGCCGATGCCGGTGCGCCAAGCCCTTGCATTGGGACACGTCATGGTTGTGCCGTCGCGAGCGGAGTCGCTGCCTTATGTCGTGCTTGAAGCGGCCGCTGCCGGAAAGCCATTGCTCGCCAGCAGGGTCGGCGGCATTCCTGAGATTTATGGTGAGCTGGCGGACGCCCTGGTTCCACCCGACGACGCTACAGCCCTGGCCAAAGCCATTTCGGCGAGCCTCGACGATCCGGCTGCCGCGGCGGCGCTCGCCTACAGGCTGCGCGAGCGCGTCGCGTCGGGATTTTCGCTCGATGGCATGGTGGAAGGGGTGCTGGAGGGTTACCGGGCCGCGCTCTCCGCCCAGCACCAAAATCGATAGGGGCGCCGTTAAGGGCTTTTTTAACTGCCAATAAGCCTTTCTTGAGACTCTTTGACTAGAAATTAACCCGAAAATTCAGACCTTTGGCCGGTAGCTGCTCGCCGGTCTAAGCAACTTGGCTGACAACTTGACTGACATGGAAAGTAACGCGTCCTCTCCGCTGCAGGGGGCCGGCGCCGCCGCCATCGTCGATCGCGTTCGCGCAATGCCGCGCGAACGTACGGCGCGTCCGCTGTCGCCTGCCGCGCTTGCTGCGGTGTCCGACCAAGACGTCCCCGCTTATTCGCCAATCGTGCTCGCCGGCGTCGTGCGCATCGTCGAACTGGCGCTGATCGCGGCGGTCGGCCTCCTGATCTACGCGATCTACTTGTTTCCCAACGATGGCCTGGTCTGGCGCTACGTGTTCGCCACCACCGCGATCTCGCTTTGCTCGGTGTTCGCGTTTCAGGTCGTTGACATTTACCAGGTGCAGGCGTTTCGCGGTCACGAAAAGCAATACATGCGACTCGCGTCTGCCTGGTCCGTGGTATTCCTTATGGTTATCGGCGCGTCGTTTTTCGCCAAAGCCGGCGATCAATTTTCGCGTGTCTGGCTCGGCGGCTATTACGCGTTCGGGCTTGCTGCTCTTGTGATTTTCCGCAAAGCGTTATTCATGCTGGTGCGGCGCTGGACCGAGCAGGGCCGGCTGACCTTGCGCACGGTGATCGTCGGCGGCGGCGATGCTGCCGCCAACGTCATCACGGCACTCAAACGCCAGAAAAACCTCGGCATCCAGATCATAGGGCTGTTTGACGACCGCGGCGATAGTCGCTCCGGCAGCGAAACCGCCGGCCAACGCAAGCTCGGCACCGTCGACGATCTAGTCGAATTCGGCCGCCGCACCCGTATCGACCTGGTGATTTTCTCGCTGCCGATCTCGGCGGAAACCCGCATCCTGCAGATGCTGAAAAAGCTCTGGGTGCTGCCGGTCGATATCCGTCTCGCCGCGCATGCCAACAAGCTGCAATTTCGCCCGCGCTCCTATTCGTATATCGGCAGCGTGCCGGTGCTCGACGTGTTCGACCGCCCGATCGCGGATTGGGACGTCGTAATGAAATGGCTGTTCGACAAGACCGTCGGCACTTTCGCGCTGTCGATCGCCTTGCCGGTGATGGCCGTGATCGCGATCTTGATCAAGCGCGACAGCCGCGGGCCGGTGCTGTTGCGGCAAAAGCGTTACGGCTTCAACAATGACATGATCGAGGTCTTCAAGTTTCGCTCGATGTACATCGACGCCACGGACCAGAACGCATCGAAGCTCGTCACCCAGAACGATCCGCGCGTCACCCGCGTCGGCCGCTGGATCCGCAAGGCCAGCCTCGACGAGTTGCCGCAATTGTTCAACGTGGTCTGCAAAGGCAATCTGTCGCTAGTCGGGCCGCGGCCGCATGCGGTCAACGCCAAGGCAGAAGCCCGGCTCTACGACGAAGCGGTCGATGGCTATTTTGCCCGCCACCGCGTCAAGCCCGGCATCACGGGGTGGGCGCAGGTTAATGGCTGGCGTGGCGAAACCGATACCCAGGAAAAAATCCAGCGCCGCGTCGAGCATGATCTGCATTACATCGAGAACTGGTCCGTCTTGTTCGACCTTTACATCGTCGCGAAGACGCCGTTCGCGCTGCTCAAGACCGAGAATGCATATTGATCACGGCTCACGAGATGGCGGCGTATCCAGCCGCGGTTCCTGCGCGCCCGGCGGTGAGTTCGACGCCACTCGCTGAGCGAGCGCTCCTCGGCATTCTGTTTGTCACCATGTTGCTCAGCTCGGTGGCGTTCGTTGAACCCTCGCCGCACGACGGCATGATGATCGTTCTGGCGGCCGCTTGCCTCATTGCAGGCGTAGCGATCGATCGCACCACCGGCCTGCTCATCATGCTGCTGGTGATCTGGAATGTCGCCGGCCTGCTGGCGCTCGCCAATGTCGCCGGCGAGAGCAAGACGATCCAGTATGCGGCGACTTCTATTTATCTGGCGCTTGTCACAATCGTATTCGCTTGCCTGGTTAGCCGGAACACCATGGGCCGGCTTGCCAGCCTGCGCTCCGGTTACATCGCGAGCGCCGTGGTCGCCGCGATTGCCGGCGTCAGCGGACATTTCCATCTATTCCCGGGCGCGGGTGTGTTTGAGGAATATGGCGGCCGTGCCCAAGGCATGTTCAAGGATCCCAATGTCTACGCGCCGTATCTGATCTGGCCCACTTTGTTGGTGATGAGCCGGTTGTTGTTGCGCGGGTTTTTCGTGCGCGACATCTCGATCCTCGGCGTATTGCTCGGCGGAATTTTCCTGAGCTTTTCGCGCGGCGCATGGGGCCACCTGGTGGCTTCGGCCGCCGTGATGCTGGTGCTGTTTCTGCTGACGGCGCCAACGCCACGGATGCGAATGCGGATTACGACGATAGGCCTCGCAGGGGTCGCTGCGATTGCCGTCTTGCTGTTGGCGCTGCTGTCGCTTGATTCGGTGCGCGGCCTGTTCTTCGAGCGCGCCCAGGCGATCCAGAGTTACGACGTCGGCCAAGGCGGCCGTTTCCAGTTGCAAGAACTCGCGCTCAGCGCGCTACTCGATTTTCCGCTCGGCATGGGGCCATTCGAATTCGGCCGCGTTTACGGGCTGCAGCAGCACAACGTCTATCTGCAAGCCTTCCTGGTTTACGGCTGGTTCGGCGGCTTCTCTTATCTTCTTTTGCTGGTTGCAACCTTTGTTATCGGCTTTCGCGCCTTGCGGATCGCAACCCCATGGCAGCCTTATCTGGTGACGGCCTATGCCGCGGTTGCCGGCGAGGTCGGCGAAGGCTTCATCATCGACACCGACCATTGGCGGCATTTTTTTCTATTGCTTGGGATGGTCTGGGGACTGTCCGCCGCGACAATCCGGTCGGCGCGAACATCGCAAGGCCTATTGCCCGCGGTTGCGCCGCGATAGGCCGCTGCCTATAGTCCGCGCCGTTCCCGTCGGGGCGTGGCGCAGCCCGGTTAGCGCGCTTGTCTGGGAGACAAGAGGTCGTGGGTTCAAATCCCGCCGCCCCGACCATTTTTGCGACCGGCTTGTCCCGAATGTGTGTCTTACAGCAAGCGCGGAATTTCTTAATCCTTCAGATTCTGTTCGAGGCGAGCTCCGGTTGCAGCGGTTGTTTGCGCAGGCATTCTTGACGAGGTCTTCATGAACGCAGCATTGCAAACGATCGAGGAAAAACTCGACGGCTGGATCACCGGTTTCTATTTATTGTTGCCAAATCTGGTCGCAGCGCTAGTGGTCGGATTAGTCTTCGTTGGAATTGCATTCGGCATCGCCCATTTGCTCGAGCGGGCGCTCATCCGCATAAACCGCCACGACCTCGGTCATGTGCTCGGCAGTTTCGCCTTTTGGCTGGTGACGTTTCTCGGCTTTCTGGTAGTGATCACCATCATCCTGCCCTCGATGCGGCCCGTCGATATGTTCACCAGCCTGGGACTGGGGTCGGTCGCAATCGGCTTCGCCCTCAAGGATATTCTGCAAAATTGGTTTGCCGGGGTTTTCATTCTGATCCGGCGGCCGTTTCATCGCGGCGATCAAATCAAGATCGGCGACATCGAGGGAACGGTGCAGGCGGTCGAGACGCGCGCGACGCTGGTGAAAACCTATAGTGGCCGCCTCGTCATCGTGCCCAATACCGAGGTCTATACCAAAATAGTGACCGTGCACACGGCGTACGACGTTCGCCGTGCCGAGATCATCGTGCCGGTAGGGCTCGACGTCGATCTCGAAACCGCGATGGAGGTCTTCCGCAAGGCGGTCCTCGGTGTCGAGCACGTGCTGTCCGATCCGCCGCCCGACGTGCTGCCGTGGGAGTTCAGCGAAAACAACGTCAACATTCGCGTGCGCTGGTGGATGAAATCCCAGCGCACTTATGAGGTGCGCACCCGCGCCGCCGTCGTTATCGCCATCAAGCGCATGAGCAAAACGGCCGGCATCGCGCTGCCGGCCGACACCAAGATTTCGTTCGCGCAAACGCCGTTGATCGTCGCCGACGCGCCAAAAGCGACAAAAGCAAAACAGAAAAAATCAGCGGCGAAGCCGACACCGGACAAGCCCGCGCCGAGAATCCATTCGCAAGCCGAGACCAAAAAATCGCTGCCCGACCCGTCAGACGAGCGCCGCGATCCGGAAGCCGAAAAGCCGAAACTCGGCGAGCTTAATGAGGGTCTTGAAAAAGTCCCCCGCTAGGCCGCCACTGCCAGTGCCGCGTCGAGTAGTTTGCGGCACTCGGTAAGCTCGTGCAGCGCAGCGTGCAGCCTGCCGATATCGTCGCGTCGCAGTGCGCCTGTTGCCACAAGTACCGGTGTCGCCACCGGGCGAGGCGGCGGCGGCGCAGCCTCCTCGGCCGGGCCTGCGCGTTCGATTGGATCGGCTTGCGGCACCGCCACGCTCTTGAGCGCCGGCTCGGTCCGTTCGGCCGCGTCGTCTTCACGATCGTCCAAGTCGCGCCCGATCAGCCGGCGGAATAAGCCAGGTTTTGTCTCGACCGCCTTCGCGGACGCGGCCTCCTCGATAAAGTCGTCGTCGGTCGAGCCGTGCGGAGGCTGCGACGCGCCCTCGCGCCAGACCGCTTCGACGAATTTCGAGCCCTCCTCGCGCAGGATGCGTTGCACGCCGCGGATGGTGTATCCCTCGCCGTACAATAGATGTTTTATGCCGCGCAGCAGATCCACGTCGTCGGGACGGTAATAGCGCCGCCCGCCGCCACGCTTCATTGGCTTGATTTCGCGGAACCGGCTTTCCCAGAATCGCAACACATGCTGCGGCAGGTCGAGTTCGTCCGCCACTTCACTAATGGTACGGAATGCGTCTGGCGCCTTGTGATCCAAAGCGACGCTCCTTCGATTGAAAGTCTGATACGCAGGGAAACGCTGGACGCAATCGACGCCTACTACAACGCAAGTCGCGCCTTCAGGCGTGTTCGGCGCCGCCGTTGATGCGCTGCTTGAGAATCGCTGAGGGCTTGAACACCATCACGCGTCTCGGTGAAATAGGCACTTCCTTGCCGGTCTTGGGATTGCGGCCGATTCGCTGCCCCTTCTTGCGCACCACGAAAGATCCGAACGACGATAGTTTTACGGTTTCGCCGCGCTCAAGACAGTCGGTGATCTCCTTGAGCACCAACTCCACCAGCGACGCAGATTCAGTCCGTGAAAGGCCGACTTTTTGGTAGACCGCCTCGCACAGGTCGGCCCGCGTTACTGTCTTACCGGTCATCGCCTGCCCCGCCTTCGGCGAACTTACTGAATTATCGACGATATTAGCTTGTAACCGATGGAGTCAACGGGGGCCATTCACAAGCCGCGGTGCTTACCAGCGCAGCAAAGCCGAGCCCCAGGTGAACCCGCCTCCCATCGCTTCGAGCATCACCAGATCGCCCGGTTTGATCCGGCCGTCCTTGCGTGCGACGTCAAGCGCCAGCGGAATCGACGCAGCCGAAGTATTGCCGTGGCGATCGACGGTAATCACTACTTTTTCCGAGGCGATACCGAGCTTATGCGCGCTGTCGTCGATAATGCGCTTGTTGGCCTGGTGCGGAACGAACCAATCGAGGTCGGCGGCGCTGGTGCCGGTCGCCTTGAAGGCGTCATCGATCACGTCGGTAATCATCGCCACCGCGTGTTTGAACACCGCGCGGCCTTCCATGCGCAGATGACCAACGGTCTGGGTCGAGGATGGGCCGCCATCGACATATAATTTTGCCTTATGACGCCCGTCCGAGCGCAAATGGCTGGTCAGGATGCCGCGGTCCGTGGTGTTGCCGGGCTGCGGCTGCGCCTCGAGCACCACCGCGCCGGCGCCGTCGCCGAACAACACGCAGGTGGTGCGGTCGGTCCAGTCGAGAATCCGCGAAAAAGTCTCCGAGCCAATCACCAGCGCGCGCTTGAAGCCGCCGCCCTTGAGCATCCCATCGGCGATCGATAGTGCATAAACGAAACCGGAGCATACCGCCTGCAAGTCGAACGCCGCACCCTTGGTAATGCCGAGGCCGGCCTGAACGGTAACCGCAGTCGCCGGAAAAGTCTGGTCGGGCGTTGAAGTTGCGAGCAGGATCAGATCGATGCTGCCGGCAGACACGCCAGCGTCGTCGAGCGCCGCTTGCGCGGCTTTCAGCGCGAGATCGGAGGTGAACTCACCGTCGGCCGCGATGTGACGCTCACGAATGCCGGTGCGCTGCACGATCCACTCGTCCGAAGTCTGGACGGTCCGGGCGAGTTCCGTGTTAGTCAAAATGCGGGCGGGGAGATAACTTCCACAACCGAGCACGACAGAACGCATCGTGGTCACGATGAGACCGCTCCCGCCGTCATGCGCGTTGTGGTTTCGCGCCGGTCCCGCGCCAGCGATTGGCCGATCTTTGCGAGCAATTCGTAACGAACGAGGTCGTAACCGAGATCGACCGCACTGGCGAACCCCTCGGGATCCGCTCCACCATGGCTTTTGATCACCACGCCGTTGAGGCCGAGAAAAACCCCGCCATTTGATTTACGAGGATCCATCTTTTCACGCAGAGTCTGGAAAGCTGAACGTGCCAATAGATAGCCGAGCTTGGCCTGCCAGGTCCGGCTCATGGCGCCGCGCAGATATTGCGCGAACTGCCGCGCGGTGCCCTCTGCGGTTTTCAGCGCGATATTGCCGGCAAAGCCCTCAGTGACGATAACGTCGGCGGTCCCTTTGCCGATATCGTCGCCCTCGACAAAGCCAATATAATCGAAGTAGGGAAAATGCCCTTCGCGCAAAACTTGCCCCGCCTCGCGCACTGCTTCGAGCCCCTTGACCTCCTCGACCCCGATATTGAGCAGGCCGAGGCTCGGCCGTTCGATGTCGAACACGATCCGCGCCATCGCACTACCCATCGCAGCGAGATTGACGAGGTGAACGGCATCGGCGCCGATCGAGGCGCCAAGATCGAGCACAACGGATTCTCCTTTGAGCGTCGGCCATAATCCCGCCAGCGCCGGCCGGTCGATGCCCTCGATCATCTTCAAATTAAAGCGCGACATCGCCATCAGCGCGCCGGTGTTGCCGGCCGACACCGCGACGTCGGCCTCGCCTTTCTTGACCGCGTCGAGCGACAGCCACATCGACGACTTCCAACGGCCGTAACGCAACGCCTGACTCGGCTTGTCGTCCATCCGGATCGCAACCTCGGTATGAACGATTTGGGCGCGCGCCTTGAGTCGGGGATGGGCGGCGAGTAAAGGTTCGATGGCCGCCTGATCGCCGAACAGAATGAAATCACTGTCCGGATGGCGCGCCAGCGCGATCTCGGCACCGGGAATGACGACAGAGGGGCCGTGGTCGCCGCCCATAGCGTCAAGCGCGATGCGGATATTATCGGGCATGGATCGACCTTGGCGGCGAGAACGCGGGCGCCGGAAGTTCGGTCCTTCGAATACGACGACCGGCGGCGACCATAACTGGTCGCTGCGAGGAAACAAACCGCTTTTGGCGGCCTTCAAACGGAAATTCAAGTATCACTTGCGCTCGCTTCCCGACCGCTTTTTGAGAGCTTCCAAGGCTGCGAACGGGTGACCGCTCGCACCTTCGGCTTTCGGGGCGACAAATTTGGCGCCGGCTTTACGTGGATAAGGGTCGAGGCCGAGAATGAGGAATTCGGCCGCCAACGCGCCGAGGTCGAGAACGCCGTCGAGCAAAGGCTCCGGCGGCTCCTTGCCCTTTTTTGTCGGCCCGGATTCGACAGCGTCTGCATCCTGCGAGGGTGCGAAGCTGACATCCACGCTTTCCATCACTTCGCTTTCGATCGGGTCCAGCGTCACCACACAAGTTTGCCCAACTAGGGCCCGAACCTGCCCAATCACCCGCACCCCTGCACCGCGCCGCGCCACATCGAACACTGCACCGAGTTGCGGCAGTTCACGCAAGCCGGCAATTTTCCTGATGCCCTCACGCTCTGCCGCGTTGGCGGACAGCTCATAATGGCCACCGCTCTCCGGTATGTCTTCGACCGGGACGGCAACCGTCCAAGGTTTTGAATTTCGATCCATTTTGCGGGTCCTAAGGCTTGGACGCGGTAATGGCCATTGGGTCGGGAAATTTCAACGCGCCGCCGATCAAGGCAACTGTATCCTGGCGCATCAGACCACCTACCGCCTCCCGGACATAGGCCGCAAGCCGCCGTGCGCCGGCTGGCTCCGCGCCACCAGCCCCGAACACGTTGCGGCCAAGCGCCTGGATGAGTTGTTCGTCGTCTGCAGCGGCTAGGGCCGCCATATAGGTTTGCGAGCGGCCGTAATACGCCTTGCCGACGCGACCCATTTCCCTGGGGACCGAAAGGTCGCCGATCCCCATTTCCCGCAAGTTATGATCCATATCGAGGCAAAAGCGGTCGAATAATCTCTGGCCGAAAGCGCGAAACCCGTGATCCTCGCGGGTCAGTCGCTGCAAAACAACCGCTAGATGCAGCACAATCAGGTCGAAACGCCCGTTGACCGTATCGGGAACCCCGTAATCGAGGTAAAAGCTTGGCAATCGCGCCTGTGCCACGATCATGCCATAGAGGGCGGAAATGGTGCCGGGCCGCGAGGAGCGGCGAAAGAGGGGCAAAATCATCGATTTGGATCGGGGCGACTGCGGCTGAAGTTGCAAAATCTGCCGCCCGGTACGTCAACCTCACCACCGATGCAAGGCCGAAATGCGCGAACCGACTTCCATCGCCAAATTGCGGAACTTGCAGCGGCGCGCCAACCGCCTGGCCGTTCTGTGCTTGCTTGGGCTGGCGCTGTCCGTCGCCGGTTGCGGCGGGTTCGGCGAGACCTATCAGCGCGGCTACGTTTTGCCGGAAGGCGCACTCGAGCAGATTCCGGTTGGCGCGACGCAGGAGCAGGTGCTGATTGTGCTCGGCACCCCTTCCACGGTCGCCACCGTGAGCGGCGAAGCCTTCTACTATATTTCCCAGAAGACCGAACGCGCCGCCGCGTTCATGCCGCGCGTAGTCAAGGACCAACGTGTCATCGTTGTATACTTCGACAAGGACCGCAAAGTGGAGCGGCTCGCCAATTACGGCCTAAAGGACGGCAAGATTTTCGACTATGTCTCGCGCACCACGCCAACCGGTGGCGAGGAACTCAATTATCTGACTTATATTTTCAAGATCTTTAGCTAAGCGCCATCTAAAAATGAAAAGCCCCGCGAGAGGTCGCGGGGCCTTCAGTTTTCGCAAAAGCCAAATCGCTCAGTGCGCGAGCACCGCGAGCAGCAACAGCGCGACGATGTTGGTGATCTTGATCATCGGATTGACGGCAGGCCCCGCCGTATCTTTGTAGGGATCGCCGACGGTGTCGCCGGTCACCGCAGCTTTATGGGCTTCCGAACCCTTGCCGCCGTAATGGCCGTCCTCGATATATTTTTTGGCATTGTCCCAAGCGCCGCCGCCGGAGGTCATCGAAATCGCGACGAATAACCCGGTGACGATGACACCGAGCAACATGGCGCCGACCGCCGAGAACGCCGCCGACTTGCCGGCGGGGCCGCCTCCCGCGATCGCGTAGATCGCAAAATATACGAAAATCGGCGACAGCACCGGCAACAGCGACGGGATGATCATTTCCTTGATCGCCGCCTTGGTGAGCATATCGACGGCGCGGCCATAATCGGGTTTCGACTTGTACTTCATGATGCCGGGATTGGCGCGGAACTGCCGCCGCACTTCCTCGACGATCGCGCCGGCCGCACAGCCGACCGCGGTCAGGCCCATCGCCCCAAACAAATAGGGCAGCAGGCCGCCGAACAGCAGGCCGACCACGACATATGGGTTGGTCAGTGTGAAGTCGAGTTTGACGCCCTGGAAATAAGGATGCGTCGCGGCATTGCGGGTGAAGAACTCGAGATCCTGATTGTACGCGGCGAACAGCACTAGCGCACCGAGGCCGGCCGAGCCGATGGCGTAGCACTTGGTGATGGCCTTGGTGGTGTTGCCGACCGCGTCGAGCGCATCCGTCGACTTACGTACTGACTTTGGCAGGCCTGACATTTCCGCGATGCCGCCGGCGTTGTCGGTGACCGGCCCGAAGGCGTCGAGCGCCACGATCATGCCGGCAAGCGCCAGCATAGTCGTGACCGCGATGGCGATGCCGAATAGCCCGGCGAGATTATAGGCCACCAGGATGCCGGCAATAATGACGATCGCCGGCAGCGCGGTGGACTCCATTGAAATCGCCAGACCTTGAATCACATTGGTGCCGTGACCGGTAACCGAGGCCGCGGCAATCGATTTGACCGGACGGAAATCGGTGCCGGTATAATATTCGGTGATCCAGATGATCAATCCGGTCACCGCCAAGCCGACGATGCCGCAATAAAACAGCGTCGTGGTGGTGTAGGAAGCTCCGCCGGATGACAGCGCAACGCCGAATCCGGTGAGCCAATAAATTACCCCGGCAATGCCTATCAGTGACAAAATCCCTGTCGCTGCCAGTCCTTTGTAAAGGGCACCCATGATCGAAAGGCTTGGACCGAGCTGCACGAAAAAGGTGCCGATGATTGAGGTAATGATGCACACACCGCCGATCGCCAGCGGCAGCGTCATCATCGTCACCAGGTTTGGCGTGCCGGCAAAGAAGATCGACGCCAGCACCATGGTGGCAACAATGGTCACCGCATAGGTTTCGAACAGATCGGCCGCCATGCCGGCGCAATCGCCGACGTTGTCGCCGACGTTATCGGCGATGGTCGCCGGGTTGCGCGGATCGTCTTCGGGAATGCCAGCCTCGACTTTGCCGACCAGATCACCGCCGACATCG
>JBPCQM010000068.1:0-4783 GCA_050998115.1 Pseudolabrys sp.
GCACTTGCGCGCGGGCCGGAATCCATAACCCCTGTCCCGGCGTATGGATTCCGGGCTCGCCGCTGCGCGGCGCCCCGGAATGACGAAGAAAAAGTCACTGCATCGCTTCCTTCACCAACTGGTCCGCCGCTTCCGCCAGCAGCGTGTCCGACGCCTCTCCATAAACCGTCTCGCGGCCGATCTCCAACAGCGCCGGAACCGCCAGTGGAGAAACATGGTCGAGCGCTTTATGAATGATTCGGCCCCTAATGCGCGAGAGCATTTCGCCGAGCCGCTTGATGTCGAGCAGGCCGGTCGCGGCGTCGGATCGCGCCGCGCGCAGCAGCAGGTGATCCGGCTGATGCTTGCGCAGCACGTCGTAAACCAGATCGGTCGAGATGGTGAGCTGGCGGCGGGTTTTCTCCTCGCCGGGAAAACGGCGCTCGATCAGCCCGGCGATGATCGCGCAAGTGCGAAAGGTGCGCTTCATCAGAGCGGATTCGGCGAGCCATTCCTCAAGATCGTCGCCCAGCATGTCCTCGTTGAATCGCGCCGCTAGCGACAACTCACCGCGTGCAATGCGGAGCTGCAAGTCGCCGATGCCCCATACCGCCAGCGCATATTCGTTGGCGACAAAGCCGAGCGGCTTCATGCCGGCGCGCTCCAGCCGCCGCGTCAGCAACATGCCAAGCGTCTGGTGCGCCAGGCGCCCTTCGAACGGATAGCAGACGAGGTAATGCTTGGCGGCGCGCGGGAAGGTCTCAACCAGCAGATCGCCGGCCGGCGGCAGCAGCGAACGCCATTGCTGGATCTCCAGCCATTCGCGCACCTGATCCGGCAGGCCACGCCATGCTTTCGAGTCGGCAAGGATCGCGCGCACCCGCGCCGCCAGATAGGTCGAGAGCGGAAACTTGCCGCCCTCATAGGCCGGCACTTTCGGATCGGTCGCGGTCGAGCGCGACACGTAGACTTCGTTTTCGACGATCGCCTCGTATTTGAGGATTTCGCCAGCGAACACGAAGGTATCGCCCGGTGTCAGCATCTCGATGAAATATTCCTCGATCTCGCCGAGCACGCGGCCGCCGCGCGGAATATGCGCGCCGCTGCGGCGCGAGCGCACCAGCCGGACTTTGAGCATGTCGGCCTCGACGATGGTGCCGACATTCATACGATAACGCTGCGCCACGCGCGGATGGGTGATGCGCCAGCGGCCGTCTTTACCCTGACGGATTTTGGCAAAACGCTCGTAAGCCTTCAACGCGTAGCCGCCGGTCGCAACAAAATCGACCGCGGCGTCGAAATCGCTGCGCGCCAGTCCGGCGTAAGGCGCGGCGGCGCGCACCTCGGCGTAAAGCTCGTCCGACAGGAAAGGCTCGCCGCAGGCGCGGCCGAGAATGTGCTGCGCCAGCACGTCGAGCGCGCCGGTGCGCAGCGGCGGGGTGTCCTGCGCGTTGTCGGCAATGGCGCCGAGCGCCGCCTGGCATTCCAGCACCTCGAAGCGGTTCGACGGTACCAGCACGGCTTTCGAGGGTTCGTCGAGGCGGTGATTGGCGCGGCCGATCCGCTGCATCAATCGCGACGAGCCCTTCGGCGCGCCGACATTAATGACCAGATCGACGTCACCCCAGTCGACGCCGAGGTCGAGCGACGACGTGCACACCACCGCGCGCAATTTGCCCCGCGTCATGGCGTCCTCGACCTTGCGGCGCTGCGCCACATCGAGCGAGCCGTGATGCAGCGCGACGGCGAGATTGTCGTCGTTGATGCCCCACAGTTCCTGGAACAGGAATTCGGCTTGGCTTCGCGTATTGACGAAAATCAGCGTGGTCTTGTGGCGTTTGACCAGATCGTAGATCTCATCGAGCGCATGGTGCGCCGAATGCCCGGCCCACGGCAACAGATTTTTCGTGTCGAGCATCGAGACATCCGGCTTGGCGCCGTCCGTGGCGACGACCAGATCAGCCATCGCTGTGCCGCTCAAGTTTGATTCCTTGGGCTGCGGCACCAGAAAGCGGCGCAGGTCGTCCGGCTCGGCCACCGTCGCCGACAGGCCGACGCTGGTGATCTGCGGCGCCAGCACGAACAGACGAGCGAGGCCGAGCGACAGCAGGTCGCCGCGCTTCGACGTCACCAGCGAATGCAATTCATCAAGCACCACGCGCTTGAGCGTGCCGAACAAAAACGGCGCGTCGGCGCTCGCCAGCAGCAGCGCCAGTTGCTCCGGCGTCGTCAGTAATATGTCGGGCGGGTCGCGGCGCTGGCGCTGGCGTTTCGAGGCCGGCGTGTCGCCAGTGCGGGTTTCGAGCCGGACCGGCAGTCCCATCTCGCGCACCGGCGTTTCCAGATTGCGCGCGATGTCGACGGCCAGCGCCTTGAGCGGCGAAATGTAGAGTGTGTGCAGGCCTTGCGTGCGCGTCAGCGCGCGGCCGGTGGATTGCAGGCGCTGGATAGGCAAGCTCTTGAAAGACTTGCCGCGCGCGCTCAATTCCACCAGCGTCGGCAGAAATCCGGCCAGCGTCTTGCCGGCGCCGGTCGGGGCGATCAGCAGCGCGGACTTGCCGGCTTCCGCCTTGGCCAGCAATTCGATCTGGTGATCGCGCGGCTGCCAGCCGCGCCTGGCGAACCAGCGCGCAAACTGTTCCGGGAGGCCCTGGTTATGATCGAATCGTTTCAGCAACGCCATACACTCAGTCTATCCCCGTCACCCTGAGGTGCGAGCGGCCATCGGGTCGCGCGAGGCGCGGCCCGATGCCAGGCTTCGCTGCGAGCCTCGAAGGGCGACGGTCCCGGGCCGCTCATCCTTCGAGGCGCGCTCCTCAGGATGACGGGGCCTGCGCCAGCACGACCAGACCCGGCACCGCCTCGTCTTTTTCGCTGCGGGTGGAGGCGGAATCGAGGCTACTTACGCCGAGGCCGGCGGATACCAGCGCGCCACGGACATGCGCCTCGCCATGCGCGTAACGCAGTGTGTCGCGCAGCAATACATCGCCGCCGTCGTGCGTCTCGACGGTGAAGGCGAAAATGCCGCCGGGCGCCAGCACGCGCGCAGCAGCCGCCATAACCGACGCGAGATCGAGGAGATACATGAAGACGTCGGCGGCCAGAATGAGATGATAGCGCGCGGCAACGGCGGCCTCGCCGTTGAGGAATTGCAGCACATCGGCCTCGACCAGCCGGTCGTACAGCCCCTTGCCACGTGCCTGTGCGATCATGCCGGACGACAGATCGACGCCAACCAGTCGGTCGGCGAGCGGCCGGAACGCCGCGCCGGCCAGCCCGGTGCCGCAGCCGAGATCGAGCACCGAACCGAACTTAATTTTGACGCCCGTGCGCTTCACCGCATCGAGCAGCAATTGCGGCGCGCGGTAGGACAGGCCCTCGACCAGCGCCTTATCGAAGCCCGGCGCATATTGGTCGAACACCGCGCGGACATAGGCCGGCGGCATCTCGCCGTCCGCGACACCGAGCCGCGCCAGTTGCAACGTCGCGCCGTGACGGTCGGCCGGATCGGCGCCGCGCGCCTTCTCGAACGCCGCCACCGCGCCATCACGGTCCCGCAACCTGCCGCACAACTCGCCAAGCGCGAACCACGCGGGTGCATAGCCGGGCGCAAGTTCAACCACCTGTGCCAGCAAATCGGCGGCGCCGGCGAGGTCGCCGCGTTCTTGCGCGGCGCGCGCCCATTCGAAGCGGCGGTCGGCGATCAGGTCGCCGGAAGATTGAAAGGTTGGCGCTCTCATTCTTTATTTCCGTCATGGCCGGGCATAGCCGTCTGAAGGACCGCGTCGCTACGCTCGCCTATGTCCCGGCCATCCACGTCATCTTGTAACAAAGTAAGACGTGGATGCCCGGCATAAAGCCGGGCATGACGACATTGATGCCTCGACGAGCGCGTTCAAATGCCTATCTAAACCCGATGCGGCCCGAAGACATCCTCATTCCGACGCCGTCCGGCCTGTGCTCCAAGGCCGGCGGTTTTCATATCGACCCGACCCATCCGGTCGACAAGGCGCTGATCACGCATGGCCACTCCGACCATGCGCGGCCTGGCCACGGCACCGTGCTGGCGACGCAGGAAACCCTCGACATCATGCGGCTGCGCTACGGCGACAATTTCGCCGGCTCCACGCAGGCGATCGGCTACGGCGAGCGCGTCAAGATGGGTGACATCAGGGTCAGCTTCCATCCGGCCGGCCACGTACTGGGCTCGGCGCAAGTCCGCGTCGAGCGCAAGGGCAAATGCATCGTCGCGTCGGGCGACTACAAAGACGTGCGTGACCCGACCTGCGCGCCATTCGAACTCGTTCCGTGCGACGTCTTCATCACCGAGGCGACCTTTGGCCTGCCGGTGTTTCACCACGGCGATCCAGCCGACGAAATCGGCAAGCTGCTGCGCTCGCTGAAGGTATTTCCCGAGCGCGCGCATTTGGTCGGAGCCTATTCGCTCGGCAAGGCGCAGCGCGTCATCGCCATGCTGCGCGAGGCCGGTTACGACAAGACGATCTACCTGCACGGCGCGATGGAGAAGATCACGCGCTACTACGAGGAGCGCGGTATCGTGCTCGGCCCACTGAAGCTGGTGCGCGGCGCCGACAAGGCCGAGCTAGCCGGCACCGTCACGCTGTGCCCACCTTCCGCCACGCAAGACATATGGACGCGGCGGTTTCCCGAACCGCTCGCTGCGTTTGCCTCCGGCTGGATGCGGGTGCGCGCCCGGGCGCGGCAAAGCGGCGTCGCATTGCCGCTGGTGATTTCCTCTCACGCCGACTGGGACGGACCGACCAAGACCATCCATGCCACCAGC
>JBPCQM010000173.1:0-7896 GCA_050998115.1 Pseudolabrys sp.
GCGCAGGCCTGCGCCGCGAAGGCCTCGTTGGCTTCGATCAGATCGAGATCCTCGACCTTCCAGCCGGCCTTCTTCAGCGCCGCGCGCGAGGCCGGGATCGGGCCGGTTCCCATGATCGAAGGATCGACGCCGGCATGCGCCCAGGACGCGATGCGCGCCAGGATCGGGCGGCCGTCCTTCTGCGCCTGCGAGGCCTTCATCAGAACCACGGCGGCCGCGCCGTCGTTGATGCCGGAGGCATTCGCCGCCGTCACGGTGCCCTCCTTGTCGAAGGCGGGACGCAGCTTGCCGACGCTGTCTACCGTCGTTCCGTGCTTGGGATATTCGTCGGCGTCGATCACGATGTCGCCCTTGCGCGACTTCACGGTGACGGGGACGATCTCATCCTTGAACTTGCCGCCCTTCTGCGCGGCCTCGGCCTTGTTCTGCGAGCCCACGGCGAACTCGTCCTGCTGCTGGCGGGTGATCTGCCACTGCTTGGCGACGTTCTCCGCGGTGTTGCCCATGTGATAGCCGTTGAAGGCGTCCCACAAGCCGTCCTTGATCATGGTGTCGACCATTTCCAGCGCGCCCATCTTCTGGCCTTGCCGGAGATAAGCGGCGTGCGGCGCCTGTGTCATCGATTCCTGGCCGCCGGCGACCACGATGTCGCTGTCGCCATTGACGATCGCCTGATAGCCGAGCGCCACCGCGCGCAGCCCCGAGCCGCACAACATGTTGACCCCCCAGGAAGGCGTCTCGACCGGAATGCCGGCGGCGATCGAGGCCTGCCGTGCCGGGTTCTGGCCCTGCGCGGCGGTGAGAATTTGTCCCATGATGACTTCCGACACCCGTGCGCTTTCCACGCCGGCGCGCTCCAGCGCAGCCTTGACCGCGATCTTGCCGAGCTCGTGCGCCGGCAGGCTGCCCAACGAGCCGTTGAAGGCGCCCACCGGGGTGCGCGCGGCGCTGACAATGACGATGTCGTCGTTCATCGGGTACTCCTGTTCAGGCGGGGCGCCGGTTCCTTCGGCGCTGCCGCATCCTTAAGAGAGCGTCACCTCAAGTCAATAAGGGCGAGATCGCGAAAACGGACCTAGACCTCGCACTTCTCGCACAAAACAGGATTATGTTGCGCAGCATGGAATTCCTACCGCGCAGCAATAAAACGATAGCCGGTTTGGCCGGAAAATGGTTATGCTTGCGCCTCGGGCAAGGGGAAGTGGCTACCAAATGGCAGACGCAAAAGAGCCGACCACGATCAAAAAATACGCCAACCGGCGGCTCTATAACACCGGCACCAGCACCTACGTCACCCTCGAAGATCTCGCCGCCATGGTGAAACAGGGCGAGGACTTTGTCGTTTACGACGCCAAATCCGGCGACGACATCACGCGATCGGTGCTGGCGCAGATCATCTTCGAACAGGAGAACAAGGAAGGCCAGAGTTTGTTGCCGATCGCCTTTCTGCGCCAGTTGATCCGCTTCTACGGCGACAGCATGCAGATGCTGGTGCCGCGCTATCTGGAAGCCTCGATCGACTCGTTGACCCGCGAGCAGGGAAAATTCCGCGATAAAATGGCGCAAGCCTTTGGCGTCGGCGGCTTTGGCCCGCTGGAGGATCAGGTGCGGCGAAACATGGAGATGTTCGAAAAGACCTTTTCCATGTTCGTGCCGTTCAAGCGCGGCGATGCGCCTACACCCGACAAGCCGCAGTCACCCGACGACATGAACGACCTCAAGCGCCAGCTCGACGAGATGCAAAAGCGCCTCGACAAGCTGGGCGGCAAATAATTTATAAAGTCAGGCTGAGCTGGCGGCGCGCGCCGCGTCTTCCGTGCGCCACGGCCGCTGCGGCGACGCCAAGCCGACCAGCGCGCCCTGCAAATAGTCGCAGCCCCACTCGGCCAGCACCGCCGCGGTGCTTTCGTCCTGCACCCATTCCGCCACGGTCTCGAGGCCGAGCCGGCGCGACAATTCGATCAGCGCCCGCACGAAAGCGCGGTCGTCGTCGTTCTTGAGCATGTTCTGCACGAACGCGCCGTCGATCTTCACCAGGTCGACGCCCAATTTGCGCAGACTGCGGAACGAGATGTAGCCGGCGCCGAAATCGTCGATCGCGATGCGGCAGCCGAGATCCTTGACCCGCGCGACGAAGCCGCGGGCATCCTCGACGTTCTGGATCGCGGTCGTTTCGGTGATTTCGAGGATCAGCCGCTCCGCGACACCCGGATGAGCGCGCAGCATGGCGCCAAGGCCGGCCCACCAGCCCGGGTCAGTGGTGGAAGCCGGCGACACGTTGACGCTGGCGTTAAGCGCGGGCGCCTCGGCCATTTCCTTGACCACCAGTTCCAGCACCTGATGATCCAACAGGCGTACCAGCCCCACGCGTTCCGCCACTGGAATAATCTCATGTGCGTGAGCGAGCGTGCCGTCGGCGCGATTGACCCGCATTAGGCATTCGTAGAACACCGCCTTACGGGTTTTCCCGTTCACCACCGGCTCGAACGCCAGCGCGATGCGACGCTCGTTAAGCGCGGCGACGATCTCCTCGGTACCGCGAACGTTTTCGCGGCGGATGTTGTCGAGTTCGACATTGGGACGGTAAGCGACGAACGAGCCGTGGCGCTTGCTGCGGGCTTGCTCAAGCGCGTCCTGCGCCCGGCTGAGGATTTCCTCGACGGTGCGGGCATGGCGCGGCGCCGTAACGCCGCCGATTGTGACGGTGACCGCAAGCTGCCCGGCCGCGGTGGTAATCGTTTCTTCGCGCACGCCCGCCAGCAGCCGCTCGGCGGCAACAGACAGCTCGTCAGGTGTGCAATTGGTCAGCACCACGCCGAATTTGTTTCCGGAGAACAGCCCCAGGTGATCTTTGCCGCGCAGCTTGGAACGAATACGCTTGGCGATCTGGACGATCACCTCGTCGGCAACCGCAAAGCCATAGGCCTGGTTCAGCCGGCCGAGATTGTCGATCGCGACCAGCAGAAATCCGCAGGAGGAACGAAATCGCACTGCTTCATCGAGCGTCGCCGTCAGCACCTCGACCAGATGCGCCCGGTTCATTTCGCCGGTCAGCGGATCGAAATGCGCAAGACGGATCAGCGCGTGCTCACGCTCCTGGCGCGCGGTGACGATTCGCACGACGCCGTGCGCCCTCGCCGGTTTGCCATCGGTGCCGGCGAACCAGCGCCCGTTGTCTTCGAGATACACCAGGATACCGTCCTTGCCGGCGCGGAACAGATAATGCACCAGATAGGGAATGCCGGAACCTTCATCGCGCCGTTCGGTGTTGGTGACGGCATCGAAGCGGCTTTGGCCGCCGCCAGCCTCGACATGCTGCGCGAAGGCGCGGCCGCTGCCGATTTCGTTGCCTTCAACCCCCAGCAGCTCCCCGGCGTTCTCGCTCCAGGCCAGAGAGTCGGTGTCGATGCGCCACTCGTAGGCGGCCTCGCCGACCGAGCGCAGGATTTGCGCCGCGTCAGGTTGCGGCTTCAGTCTGGCGGCATCTTCAATTCGGATCACAGCCGCCCCTTTTTTGGAACGCCGTATCGTCATGCGTTCGCTTTCAGCCCGTAAATTTGAAATAGCAACCTAAGGGCAATCCATAAACAATCAGCAAAAGTGCGGGGTTAGTGCGCGCCTAACGATAAATGGGCAGGCGCCGGAACATCGGCACAGGCTTTGCAGTTTACAGGGTGAGCGACGTTCCATGTCCCGAAATGGGACAAGCGAGTTTCGATGAAGTCGACCTGATCAAAGGCAGAATACTGAATTTCCCGTCCGGCGGGCGCCGCAAGGATGCACCGGCAGTCGAGGCATTGACGGCGAGCCAGTCTTTGGTGCCAGTAGTGTCAAACGGCAATGCGCGCGAGCACGGCAATCCGGCCCATCGCCAGGCTGCTTTCGTTGCCCACCTGATTGCCGCCCAGGCGCAGGTGCCGCAGGCGCGCGGGCGCCGCCGAGCCGAGCCGGATGTAGCCGTTCATGCCTATCAGATAGCGCTGTCGGCGCGGCTTTCTCTCAACGGGCAAAAGTTGTCGCGCGAAAGCTAATAGCCGAGCGCGCAGCCGTCCTTGCGCGGTTCCGAGCCCGCGATCAGCACGCCGCGCTCCCAATCGACCTGAATGATTTGGGCGCCGCCCCACGGCACTTCCGCGGTCGTCACGTTATGCCCGCGGTCTTTCAGCCCCTGTGCGGTCGCGGCTGACACGCCGCGCTCGATCACCGTCTGCTCGCCCTCGAAAAACGCGCGTGGCGCGTCAATCGCCTGCTGCACGTCCATGCCGTAGTCGATCAGATTGAGCACCAGCTGGACGTGGCCCATCGGCTGGTAATGAGCGCCCATTACGCCGAGCGAATAGGCCAGCCGGTTATTGCGCATCGCCAGCGCGGGAATAATGGTGTGCATCGGCCGCTTGTTGGGGCCGAACGTGTTGGGATGTGACGGATCGATCACAAAACAGGATCCGCGATTGGTCAGCAGAATGCCGGTCTTCTCGGTGCACAGACCGTGGCCGAAGTGCGAATACAGCGTATTGATGAACGACACCGCCATGCGGTCCTTGTCGACCACCGTGAGATAAACCGTCTCGTTGCCGGGCGTCGGCGTCTTCGGCAGATCGGCGCGCTTTTTGGGATCGATCTTGCCGGCAAGGTCTTTTGCCCAGGCCTTGTCGAGCAGCTTGGCGGCGTCGATGCCCATTGATTTCGGATCGGCGATATGGGTGTCGCGCACCGCATAGCCGATGCGCGCGGCTTCCAGCATCAAATGGAAGCGCTCCGGTCCCAGTGCGTCGAGTGATTTGAGATCGAAGTTCTCGAGGATGTTGAGCATCACCAGCGCCGTGAGGCCCTGTCCATTCGGCGGCAGTTCGAGCAAATCGAGGCCGCGATAATTGCTGGAAATCGGCGCGGCAGCCTCGCCTTTGTGATTGGCAAAATCCTCCGCCGTCAAAAGCGAGCCGCGTTCGGCGACGGTCGCCACGATGTCGTCGGCGATCTCTCCGTCATAGAACGCGCGCGCGCCTTTGGCGGCGATTGTCTTAAGCGTTTTGGCCAGCGCCGAAAGCTTGATGACGTCGCCTTCCTTCGGCGGCGCGCTGTTGAACAGATAATGTTTCGACGCGCCGGGATCGGCTTTCAACCGCGGCACGAAGCGCGCCCAGTCGAAGGCGACGCGCGACGCGACCGGGAAGCCATTTTCGGCGTAGCGGATCGCCGGCGCCAGCGCGCGGTCGAGGCCGATGGTGCCGTGCTCTTTCAGGGTCGCGTCCCAGGCGTCGATCGCGCCGGGCACCGTGACGGCGTGGATCGACGTCCCGATCGTCTTGACGCCTTGCGCCAGCAGCGCCTCGGTCGAAGCTTTGGCGCCGGCGCGGCCGGAGCCATTATAGCCCCACACCGGCTTGCCTGGCTTCGACAGCATGGCGAAGCAGTCGCCGCCGATGCCGGTCATGTGCGGCTCGACGACGCACAACACCGCGCAGGCCGTCACCGCGGCGTCGGCGGCATTGCCGCCGGCGCGCAGCACATCGAGCGCTGCGAGCGACGCCAGCGGATGCGAGGTCGCCGCCATGGCTTCGCAAGCGATCACAGGCGAACGGCCGGGTAACTGGAAATCACGTGGCATGAAAGAGGCGTTTGCTACGAAGGCGTCAGGACGTCGGAATGTGATCGGTGTCGATCGTCACGCCGCGTTGCGCCGAGCGCAATGTCACCGCAAAACCGGCAAGCACGTCAATCGCGCTGATGACCAGCAGCAGGAAGAAGGTTGCGGTCGCCGCCTGCTTGACCAGGATGAACTCGACGATCATGGCGACGAACAGCAGCATCGACAGGCCGTGGTCGATCACGGTGCGCATGCCGATGCGGGTCGATTTCAGCATCTCGCCGAACAGCAGCAGGACCGAGCACGCAATCAGGATGTCGCCGGGCGACATCGTCCATTCGACGCCGGACGCCATCTGCATGCCGGTGACCGGGCCGGTCCAACCGACGCCCGGCATCAAGAACGCGATGATGTTGTAGACGGCGAAGGGAATCAGCAGCAGCGGGAAGCCGACCAGCGACATGGTTGCGTCCCCGCCCCGAAGGCTCAGGCTTCTTTCTTTGCCTTGAGCACCTGCCGGCCGCGGTACATCCCGGTCTTGAGGTCGATGTGGTGCGGGCGGCGCAATTCGCCGGAGTCCTTGTCCTCGACGTAAGTCGGCTGCTTCAGCGCGTCGGCCGAGCGTCGCATGCCGCGGCGGGACGGCGAGGTTTTTCGTTTTGGAACAGCCATCGAGAACTCCTGAAACGCGCGTAACTGTGGAATATCGATTGAGGCCGCGCTTATAGAGGATGCAATCCGCCGAAGCTAGAGGGTCTTGGGCTGGAGGGCTGGGCCTAACGCGCGCGGCGCACACATTCATCGGCGTAGGAGGCGGAACCGGCACGGGCGGCGTAAAGCCCGGCCAGCCGGCGCAGGCCCGGTTTCGGCGCTCGCGCGTCGCGCGCCACCGGGTTTGGCAGCATCGCCACCAACAGCGCCGCCTCATGCGCGCCAACATTGGCCGCCGATTTACCGAACGCCCGGCGGCTGCCGGCTTCGACGCCGAACTCGCCATTCGGGCCCCATTGCGCGACATTGAGATAAATCTCCAAAATCCGCCGCTTCGGCATCACGAGGTCGATCCAGATCGCCAGCGGAAATTCCAGCGCCTTGCGCACGAAGCTGCGGCCCCCCCACAGGAAAAGGTTCTTTGCTACCTGTTGGGTGATGGTCGAGCCGCCGCGCACATCGTCAAGATCGTCGGCATCCGCGATGGCGTTCTGGATCTCCTGAAAATCGACGCCGTAATGCGCGCAGAACCGGCCATCCTCGGCGATGATCACGGCAAGCCGCAGCGGCCGGGCGATGCGTTCGAGCGGCACATAAATGCGTTCAACCCGCGCGCCGGTGAGACGGCGCCACAGCATGACGGTCGAGGCCGGACGGCCGAAATTATAAAGCGGTGCAATAACGTAAGGCAGCAGCAGCACCGCACCGAGCATTATCGCGATGATTCTCAGCCAGCCTCGCAATGAAAATCCCCTTTGCGCCGCCTCAGATAAACGCAGATTATCCTATCCGCCCGGCGCGGCGACGTGCCAATCGTCGCGCAACGACGGCGCTTGACCCAGCCCCTCCGCGTCAGGCAAGCGGGGGGAACAGTGCGGCCGCCAAGATGGATGTTCGTGTGTCCGATCTCTCGCCTTCCCATGATTTTACCGCGAGGCTCGACGCGGTCGCCGCGGAAACCGACGCGCTGCTTGACCGTTTGCTGGACGGCAAGGCGCAGGCTGGTGAAGTCGCGCGCCCGGCGCGGCTGCTTGAGGCAATGCGTTATGCCACGCTCGGCGGCGGCAAGCGGCTACGGCCGTTCTTGCTGGTCGAGACCGCCAACCTGTTTGGCGCGCCGCGCGAAGGCGCGCTGCTGGCCGGCGCCGCTCTCGAATGCGTGCATTGCTATTCACTGGTGCACGACGACCTGCCGGCGATGGACGACGACGAACTGCGCCGCGGCCGGCCGACGGCTCACAAGGCGTTCGACGAGGCGACCGCTATCCTGGCCGGCGATGCCCTCCTGACGTTTGCGTTCGATCTGATGGCGCGATCAGACGTGCATCCCGAGGCGGATGTCCGCGTCGCCCTGATCACCGAGCTTTCCCGCGCCGCCGGGCTCGGCGGCATGGCCGGAGGACAGATGCTCGATCTCGCCGCCGAAGGACGCTTCGAGGCAAAGCGCAAGCCGGACGAAGCGTTCGTGTCAACCAGGCAAGCGATGAAAACCGGTGCGCTTATCCGTTTTGCCTGCCGCGCCGGCGCGATATTCGGCGATGCCGATGAGGCGGCGCTACAGGCGCTCGACCGTTACGGCCGCGCGGTCGGGCAAGCGT
>JBPCQM010000217.1:0-2781 GCA_050998115.1 Pseudolabrys sp.
CTGTCCCTTCGTCGTTAGTGCCCGTTGTGTTGGAGGAGGAAGCGATTTTTGCCCCCTCCGGGAGGAGCCCCCCGCCAGCGCGACGGAGTTACACATCGGCCTTTGCAACGGCGGCCTGATGGCGCTCGCCGGCAAGACGGCGTTGCGAATTCTGCAGCGGATCAACAACGACAATCGAAAGCGCGAATATTATCTGACCGACGCGGTTGCCATTGCCCGCGACATCGGATTGAAGGCGGTGGCGATCGACGCCGAGGAGGACGACGTGCGCGGCATCAATACCAAGGCTCAACTGGCGGAGGCGGAAGATGTGATGCAGCGGCGGCTGCGCGCAGCGGTGATGGAAGCCGGCGTCACGCTGATCGCGCCGGACACGGTATTTCTTTCGGCCGACATCAAATTCGGCAAAGACGTTACGGTCGAGCCGCATGTCGTGTTCGGCGCCGGCGTCGTGATCGAGGATGGCGCGCTGATCCGCTCCTTCTCGCATCTGGAAGGCGCGCGCGTCGGCAAGGGCGCTCGGGTCGGACCTTATGCGCGGCTGCGGCCGGGTACCGATCTCGGTAGCGACGTGCATATCGGGAATTTCGTCGAGGTCAAAGCCGCGAAAATCGAAAAGGGCGCCAAAGCCAATCATCTGAGCTATATCGGCGACGCACGGGTCGGGGCGGGCGCCAATGTCGGGGCCGGCACCATTACTTGTAATTATGACGGCGTTGCCAAGCACCGCACCGATATCGGCAAGAACGCCTTCATCGGATCGAACACAGCTCTGGTGGCGCCGGTGAAAGTCGGGGATGGCGCCTATGTAGGCTCCGGCTCGGTGATTACGAAAGACGTGCCGGCGAATTCATTGGCATTGGAGCGCAGCGAGCAGGTCGTTAAGCAAGGCTGGGCGAAACGCTTGCGCAGCTTGCAATCACTAGGCAAACACCCGAAGTCGTCCAAGTAAGAGCGGCCGTCGCGGCATTTGTCACACGGCGAAATGCCTTGTGATTTCCCTTCATATGTCGTCACTGGCTAACCACGACATGGGTGCGCGCCACCGGCGCGACAGGGGCCATTCAGGCGGATGTGCGGAATTGTCGGAATCATCGGGCGCGAAGCGGTCGCCGGGCAGCTGGTCGACGCGCTCAAGCGTCTTGAATACCGCGGCTATGATTCCGCCGGCGTTGCGACGCTGGAGAACGGTGCGCTGACGCGCCGCCGAGCTGAGGGAAAGTTGCGCGGCCTGGAAGAAAAGCTGGAACGCGAGCCGTTGGCCGGCAAGATCGGGATCGGTCACACCCGCTGGGCAACGCACGGACGGCCGACCGAAAAGAATGCGCACCCGCATGCCACGGAAAAAGTCGCTGTCGTTCACAACGGCATCATCGAGAACTTTCGCGAACTGCGCGAAAGGCTCGGCAACAACGGTGCAAAATTCGGCAGCGATACCGACACCGAAGTCGTCGCCCATCTCGTCACCGAAGAAATGAAGGGCGGCAAATCGGCGGTCGAGGCGGTCGGCGCTGCGCTCAAGCAATTGCGTGGCGCCTTCGCGCTGGCCTTTTTGTTTGCCGGGGAAGATGACCTGCTGATCGGCGCGCGCAAAGGCGCGCCGCTCGCCGTCGGTTTTGGCAACGGCGAAATGTATCTCGGCTCGGACGCTCTCGCGCTGGCGCCGTTCACCGATACGCTGAGCTATCTCGAGGACGGCGACTGGGCGGTGCTCACGCATGCCGGGGTTGAAATTCGCGACGAGCAGGACCGCAAGGTCGAACGTCAGGTGATCACGTCGACCGCGTCTTCACAATTGGTGGATAAGGGCAATCACAAGCACTTCATGGCCAAGGAGATCCACGAGCAGCCGGAAGTGGTCGGCCATACTCTGGCGCATTACATCGACATGACGGCGGAAAAGGTGGCGCTGCCGTTCAAACTGCCGTTCGATTTCAGGGATATCAAACGGCTGTCGATCTCCGCATGCGGCACGGCGTTCTATGCGGGGCTGGTCGCCAAATACTGGTTTGAGCGTTTCGCACGGCTGCCGGTCGAGATCGATATCGCCTCGGAATTTCGTTATCGCGGCGCGCCGCTCGAAGCCGGCGATCTAGCGGTGTTCATCTCGCAGTCGGGCGAAACCGCCGACACGCTGGCGACGCTGCGTTACGCCAAGGAACACAAGCAGAAGGTTCTCTCCGTCGTCAATGTGACGACCTCGACGATTGCGCGCGAGAGTGACGTCGTTATGCCGATTTTGGCCGGCCCGGAAATCGGCGTCGCCTCAACCAAGGCATTTACCTGCCAATTGGCGGCGCTTGCTTGCCTGGCGCTCGCCGCCGGACGCGCGCGAGGCGTGTTGTCCGAAGCTGACGAGCAAAATCTGGTGCGCGCGCTCATCCAGGTCCCGCGGCACATGGCGCAGGCGCTGGCGCTGGAGCCGCAAATCGAAAAGCTTGCGCAAAATCTCGCCAAGAGCCGTGACGTGCTTTATCTCGGCCGCGGCACCAGTTATCCGATCGCGCTCGAAGGCGCGCTCAAGCTCAAGGAAATTTCCTACATCCACGCCGAAGGCTATGCCGCCGGTGAGCTCAAGCACGGTCCGATCGCCTTGATCGACGAAACCATGCCGGTTGTGGTAATTGCGCCGTTCGATCGGGTTTTCGAAAAAACGGTTTCGAACATGCAGGAAGTCGCGGCGCGCGGCGGCAAGATTATCCTGGTCACTGATCCGAAAGGCGCGCGCGAAGCCGCCATCGAGTCGGCCGAAACCTTGACGTTGCCGGACATGGCTTCAAC
>JBPCQM010000261.1:0-4532 GCA_050998115.1 Pseudolabrys sp.
TGGGAAGAAGAAACGCCCGGGTGGCGAAACATGAACGAACAAATCCTGCAGGAAATCTCCGAGTTCTGCCGGCAGCGCGGGCTGGCCGAATCCACTTTCGGCCGCCGCGCCGTCAATGACGGCAAGCTGGCGAGCCGGCTGCGCAACGGCGGCCGCATCACCACCGAGACGCTTGAGCGCATCCGCAGTTTCATGACGCATGAGAATGGCGCGGCGCCGGCGCGGCGGGGGCTGTTCGAAAGCCGGACGCAATCGATTTTGCCGGCGCTGGCGTGCGCCGCGGCGCCGGTCACGCCGGCCGAGGGAAGGGACCCGCAGCGCAATTTCCGGTTTTTCGACAACCGGCAGAAATATCTGTTGTTCGTCAATACCTGCTCCGAGAAATGGGAAATCGCCAACCGCGTCAGCCTCGAGCTTGGCAATATCCATCCGCGCCCGCCGGCGGTGCGCGTGTTCGACGCCGGCGTCGGCGACGGCACGGTGCTCACGCGGGTGATGCGCTCGATGCACGACCGCTACCCGACGATGCCGTTTTATATCGTCGCCAAGGAAATCAGCCTCGAAGACATTCGCCTCACGCTGCAAAAAATGGCGGACCGTTTCGTCGAGCATCCGTCTTCGGTGGTCGTGCTCACCAATCTGGCTTACGCCGAGGCGCCGTGGCTTTCGGTGAAATCCGTCAGCGCCGCGACCAGCCTGGTCTGGAAGGAAGTCGCGCTGGACGGCAATACCGCGCACGCCTTCGAGCAGCAGATCACCGGTCTCGAAAGCTTCCTCGGCGAAAACTGGAAAGCCAGGGTCTCGCCAAAAAGCGGTAACCCGGTCTATGAGCGGCCCGTCGTGCTGGTGCTCTACCGCGCCGATCACAAATTTCTGCTCGACCAGGTGATGCCGAAGCCCGGCGGCACGGTCGCCGACTACGATCTGGTGATCGCCTCGCAACCTTATCGGGCGCGCGCCTCGCTCGAATTCAAGGCGAAACGCGTGCTGGCGCCGCTCGCCCGCGCGCTCGGCCCGGGCGGCCGCATGATCGCGATTCAGTCGCACGGCCACGATCCGGGCATGCAGATTATCAACAAAGTGTGGCCGCACGACAACCCGTTTACCCATAGCCGCCACGATCTCCTGAAAGCGGTGAAGCAGGAACTGGGCGGCGCCGGGCGCGACCTCACTTTCAACGCCTATGCCGACCAGCGCTCGCTGTTTCGTTACGAGATGCACACTCTGCCGTCGGAGATTTCCTCTTCGATCGGCACTTCGACGCTGCTGGCGGCGTGGAACGCCGCAATCTACGTCGCGCAGATCGAGGACGACCGGCTATCCGACGTCCACATCGACCGGCGTTATGTCGATGCGACCCGCGAAGTGCTGCAAGAGCACGGCGGACTGTGGTTCTACGACGAGTCCTTCGTGATCTCGCGCCGGCGCGATTAGAAACAAAGAATGATGGACTTCTCGATCGAGGCTACGCGTCCGAAGCAGGCGGAGATCGAAGCCTTGCGCGGCATTTTGCGGCCGGGGACGCTGGTCTATCTGTCTTCGGTCAGCACGCAAGGCAATGATGCGCAGATCGAGGCGGCCAGGTGGGTGCGCGCGGCGGGGCTGGAGCCGGTGCCGCATCTCGCCGCCCGGCGCTTCGCCAATGCCGCTACGCTCAAGGACTACCTGACGCGCATGCGCGCCGAGGCCGATGTCCGGGGCGTGTTGCTGGTCGGCGGCGACAAGGAGCAGCCGGACGGTCCATTCGCCAGCGCGCTTGATGTGATCGAGAGCGGCCTGCTGGAGTCGGCAGGCATCGAGGAGGTTGGGCTGGCCGGTTATCCCGAAGGTCATCCGAAGATTTCCAGCGCCGAACTGGAGCGTTCGCTCGCGTTAAAGCTCGCTGCCGCGCGCAAAGCCGGCCTGCGCACGGGCATCGTCAGTCAATTCTGCTTCGACCCCGGCCGCGTCGTTGGCTGGCTCTATGGCCTGCGCTCACGCGGCATCGACGTGCCGGTGCGCGTCGGTATGGTGGGTCCAACGAAATTCCGCACCATGCTGCGCTACGCCAGGCGTTGTGGGGTCGGCGCAACGGTGCGCGGGCTATGGAACAGCGGCGCGTTCTGGGCGCTGCTCGGCAAGCCGCATCCCGGCCGCATGATCCGCGCGCTCAGTCGGCATCATGGCCTGGATAAAGTAACGCCGCATTTGTTTTCCTTCGGCGGCATCGCCGAAACGGCGCGCTACCTGCGCGCGGCGGAGGACAAGTCCGCCGGGTATGATAGGAAACGGGCCAACGCGGGCGCGCCAGTCCCGCAACCATAAAAACGCATTCGGGAGAGTTTCATGCAAAGGGCCAAACCGCCATTTCGCGCCGATCATGTCGGCTCGATCCTGCGCACCGCGCCAGTCAAGGAAGCGCGCGCCAAACACGAGAAAAAGCAGATCACCGCGGCTCAACTGAAGGAGGTCGAGGATCGCGAGATCGAAAAGATCATCAAAAAGCAAGAAGAGATCGGGCTTCAGCTTGCGACCGACGGCGAATTTCGCCGCTCGTGGTGGCACTTCGACTTTTATGACGGGTTGGACGGCGTCGAGATCGTCGAAATCGACCACGGTATCCAATTTCAGGGCGTGCAGACCAAGCCGCGCAGCATCAAGGTGACCGGCAAGATCGGTTTCTCCAATCATCCGATGCTGGAGCATTTCAAGTTTCTCAAGGCCCATACCAAGGTGGTGCCGAAAATGACGATCCCGGCGCCGAGCGTGATGCATTTCCGCCTGGAACCCGGGGCGGTGAGCAAGAGCGCCTACCCGGACCGCGACACGATTTTCGATGATCTAGCGATGGCGTACCAGAAAGCGGTCAAGGCGTTCTACGACGCCGGCTGCCGCTATCTGCAATTCGACGACACCGCCTGGGCCTATCTCTGCTCGAAAGAGGAATTGCAGAAGGCGAAGGACCGGGGGCTCGACGTCGATCATCTGCAGCAGACTTATACAAAGACGATCAACCAGGCGCTGGAAGCCAAGCCGGCAGACATGGTGATCACCACCCATGTCTGCCGCGGCAATTTCCGCTCGACCTGGATTTCGTCGGGCGGCTACGAGCCGGTGGCGGAGAGCCTGCTGGCTAGGTGCAACTACGACGGTTATTTCCTCGAATATGACAGCGAGCGCGCCGGCGGTTTCGAGCCGCTACGCTTCCTGCCGAAGGGCAACAAGATCGTGGTGCTCGGCGTCATCACCTCGAAGTCGGGCCGGCTGGAGCCGCGCGGCGACATCAAAAAGCGCATCGAGGAAGCCGCCAGGATCGTGCCGCTCGAACAGCTTGCGCTATCGCCGCAATGCGGCTTTGCCTCGACCGAGGAAGGCAATGTCTTGGCGGAGGACGAACAATGGGCCAAGTTGCGGATGGTTGTGGAGCTCGCCCAGGAGGTCTGGGGTAAAACGAGTCCAGTCATTCCCGCACGCGGGGACGAGCGGAAGGGTGCGGAGTCCGGGTAAATGGCGGGAATCGTCGCGGGAAAAGTCGCCATCGTCACGGGCGCGGGGCGTGGGATTGGGCGCGGCATCGCGATGCTGCTGGCGCAGGAAGGCGCCAGTGTGCTGGTCAACGATCTCGGCGCCGGTCTCGACGGCTCCGGCGCCGATACCGGCCCGGCCCAGCAGGTGGTCGACGAAATCAAGGAAGCCGGCGGTAACGCCATCGCCTCGACGCTGAATATCGCCGAGCCGCAGAGCGCGGACCGGATCGTCAAGGCGGCGCTCGATGCGTTCGGCCGCGTTGACATCCTGGTCAACAATGCCGGCATTTTGCGCGACCGCATCTTCCACAAGATGAGCTGGTCGGACTGGTCGGACGTGATCGCGGTGCATCTCCACGGCTCGTTCAACATGAGCCGCGCGGTTGCCGGCATTTTCCGCGAGCAGCAATCCGGCGCCTACATTCACATGACGTCGACCTCGGGGCTGATCGGCAATTACGGCCAAGCCAATTACATGGCGGCCAAGCTCGGCATCGCCGGTCTGTCGCGCGGCATCGCGCTCGACATGGCGCGTTTCAACGTGCGCTCGAACTGCATCGCGCCGTTCGCCTGGAGCCGGATGATCGGCTCGATCCCGACCGAGAGCGAGCAAGAAAAAGCGCGCGTCGCCAAATTGCAGCAGATGACGCCGGAGAAGATCGCGCCGCTGGTTGTTTACCTGGCCTCCGACAGGGCCGAAGGCGTGTCGGGGCAGATTTTCTCGGTGCGCAATAACGAGATTTTCCTGTTCAGCCAGCCGCGGCCGGTCGAGACCATGCATCGCGCCGAAGGCTGGACCCCGGAGGCGATCGCCGCGCGGCTCAAGGACGCCTTCTTCGATTCACTGACGCCGCTTGAGCGCTCCGGTGACGTGTTCGATTGGGATCCGAGGTGATAAGCAGTCGGAGTACGTGTCCCGGGCGCAGCGCAGCACCTTTTGGTGATGCGCTGCAGAACCGGGAACCAGCTTTCTCATGGAGCGAAGCTGGGCCCCGGATCCGCGTCGCATCACTTCGCTTCGCTGCG
>JBPCQM010000080.1:0-5239 GCA_050998115.1 Pseudolabrys sp.
GGGTATTTCCCGGCGACGGCGCGGAGCACGCTGGCTTCCTGCTCGAGCGTGCTGCCGCCCGGATAAGTCAGCGATGCCAAATGCGAATGCGGTGCGCCGGCAAATACCGATGGCGGAAACACCATGACGAAGTTGATGCCGAGGCTCTCCCAGTCGAGCGTGCGCAGATTGGAAATCGTCGCGGTGATATTGCGGCCGAGTACATTGACGGTGACCGGGTCGCCAAGCTTGAGGCCGAGGCCTTCGGCGATGCGCTTCTCGAACGAGACGACCGGCGCCCCGCTATAGCCTTCGCCCCACCATTGGCCGTCAATTACGCGCGAGCCCTTCGGCACTTCCTCCGTGTAAGTCATGCCGCGGTCGCTCTGCAGCACCCAAGCGGCGTCGGATTTCGGCTTGAGGTCTTCTGCCGCAATTCCGTTGGCGGAAACGATGCGACCGCGCAACAGCGGCACGTCTTCCAGCTTGGCCAGCGGCGCAAGATGGCGGACGTAGCTGCCGAACGCGATGGCATCCTCGGAGGGGATGTCGAGGAAATAAAACGACGGCGCTTTTTCCGGCAGCGCCGCGGTAAATTGCCGCTGCAGGTTGCCGTCGATCTCGATCACGGTCACCAAGAGGGCGATACCGAGGCCGAGCGACAACACGATGGTCGGCGTCAGCGCGGCGGGGCGGTGGATATTGGCGACCGCCATGCGCAGCACCGTCGAGCGCGCGCGCGGCGCGCGTCGGGCCAGCGCCATCAGCCCGGCGGCGACCAGCCGCAGCAGCACAAAGATTCCGGCGGCGGCGCCGACATAAATCAGAGCAACGCGTTTGTCGTACGATAAAAGCACCGACAATGCGCCGAGGATCGCCGCAGTCGCGACGGTGGCGGCGATGTAACCCCGCCGCGGCCAGCTGCCTTGCGGCGTCACGGCGTCGCGAAACAGCGCGCCAACCGGCACGTCATGGGCTTTTCCGAGCGGCCACAGCGCGAACGCGAGCGCGGTCAGCAGCCCGTAGATAAAGGACAAAATCAGGTGGCCGACATGAATCGCCGGCTCGATCGGCAGCGGAATGATGCTGCCGAACATGCCGGTCACCACGAACGGCGTGAGGGCGCCCAGAACGACGCCGATCGCGCCGCCAATCGCGGCCAGAACAAGGACTTGCGTCAGATAAATCGCGAAGACGTTTTGGCCGCTGGCGCCCAAAGCTTTCATCGTCGCGATGACGTCGCGCTTGCGATCCAGGTGGCTCTTCACCGCGTTTCCGACCCCGACGCCGCCGACCAGAAGTGCGGTTAGTCCGACGATCGTGAGGAATTGGGTGAAGCGTTCGACGTTGCGCTCAAGTATGGGAGAAGCGTTGGCGCGGGTGCGAACCTCCCAGCCGGCTTGCGGAAAACGCCGGGTTACATCGGCGCTAAGATCGCGAACTCGGGCATCGTCGGCCGCTTGCTCGGGCAGACGAAGCCGGTAGTGCCAGCGCACCAGGCTGCCCGGCTGGATCAGGCCGCTGGCGCGCAACGCCGCCTGGCTTAGCATCAATCGCGGGCCGAAACCGATGCCGATCGAAAGCTTGTCGGGCTCGCTTTCGATCGCGGCGCGAATCTCGATTTCGGCGTTGCCAACGCGAACGCGCGCGCCGACCTTAAGGTCGAGCCTGGCCAGCAATATCGGATCCGCCACGCCGCCGAATACGCCGTCGCGCTCGGCGATAGCGTCCGCCAAAGCCATCTCCGGCTTGAGCTTTACGGTGCCGAACAGCGGATAGGCGCCGTCGACCGCCTTGAGCTCAGCGAGCGCCGCATTGCCATCGTCGGCGCGCGCCATCGCCCGCATTGTGGCATTGCTCGACACCGTGCCGCGGCTGGCAAGATAATCGCGCTCGGTAGCGTCGGCCTCGCGATGGATCAGCGAAAGCGCAATATCGCCGCCCAGCATGACGCGGCCCTCGCGCGCCAATCCGTCATTCAGGCTGCCGGCCAGCGAGCCGACCCCGGCAATCGCCGCGACGCCGAGCGCGATGCAGGCGATGAAAACATAAAAGCCGCGGAACCCGCCGCGCATTTCGCGCAAGGCAAAGCGCACCGGCAGCCACCGGCCCATCGTCGCGCCGTGTGCCGTTGCGGCCAAGCTCATCGCCGCGCCCGCGCCTTCTTCTTCGGCAAAGCCTCGATCTCAATCCGGCCGGAGCGCAGCCGCACCACTCGCGCGCAACGCGCCGCCAATGCCGGGTCATGGGTAACCAGCACCAACGTGGTGCCACGCTCTTCATGCCCGGCAAATAGCAGCTCGATAATCTGTTGCCCGGTCGCCTCGTCGAGATTGCCGGTCGGCTCGTCCGCCACCAGGATCGCGGGGTCGGGCGCCAGCGCGCGGGCCAGAGCGACGCGCTGTTGTTCGCCGCCCGATAATTGCGCCGGATAGTGACGCAGCCGGTCGCCAAGGCCGACCGCGGCCAGCTCGCGTTCGGCGCGCGTATCGGCGTTCGCGACGCCCGCGAGCTCCAGCGGCACTGCGACGTTCTCCAGCGCGGTCATGGTCGGAATGAGGTGGAATGACTGAAACACAATGCCGATCTTGCGGCCGCGAAAGCGCGCCAGCGCGTCCTCGTCGAGCGCGCCAAGATTCTCGTCGTCGACCACGACTTGACCGCGGTCCGCCCGCTCCAGCCCGGCCATCAGCATCAACAACGTCGATTTTCCGGAACCGGAAGGGCCGACCATTCCGATTGCCTCGCCGCGGCCTATATTAAGGTCGATGTCCTTGAGGATATGAACGCGGGCGGCGCCTTGTCCGAGCGAGAGGTTGACGCCGGACAGCGCTATCGCGGTTTTAGCGATCACCGGTCCCGCCCGGGAGTTGTCTTTCATGAATGGAATCCGATTGCCGCCCTCATATGGGAGAATCCGGCGCTTGGCGCAAATCGCGCGGGTCACGATTGCTTGTTTGACGATGATTGCCGCCTGGCCCGCCGCCGCCGATAACGCGCGTCCGGTGAAAATCGTGGCGCTGGGCGATTCGCTGACCGCGGGATTTGGTCTGCCGCAGCAATCGGCTTTTACCGCGCGGCTCGCCAGAGCGTTGGCCGCCAAAGGCGCCAACGCCACCGTCGTCGATGCCGGCGTGTCAGGCGATACCGCTTCGGGCGGCCTCGGCCGGCTCGACTGGTCAGTGCCGGACGGCACCGACGCGGTGATCCTCGAACTCGGCGCCAATGATGCGCTGCGCGGCGTCGACCCGGCGGTCACCCGCAAGGCGCTCGACGCGATCCTGACGCGGCTCAATGCGCGCAAAATCCCGGTGCTGCTGTGCGGGATGCTGGCGCCGCCCAATATGGGTGGCGAATATGTCGGTGCCTTCCGCCGCTTGTATTCAGAGCTTGCTACGACTCACGACGTGGTTTTTTATCCTTTCTTCCTCGACGGGATCGCCGCCGATGACAAATTCAATCAACGCGACGGGCTTCATCCCAACGCCGCCGGCGTCGACGTCATTGTTGCGCGGATCCTGCCCAAGGTTGAAGAATTGATATCCCGCGCGCGCGGCCAGCGCGGATCGTGATGCCTGAAAAAGTCAATTGCATGCCTCGCTTGTTTACCGGCCTCGAAATTCCCGCCGATATCGGACAGGCGTTGTCGAGGTTGCGCGGCGGCCTGCCGGGCGCGCGCTGGATCACCCCTGACAATTACCATCTGACGCTGCGCTTCATCGGCGATGTCGAGGTTCCCGTCGCTCATGAGGTCGCTTCAATGCTGGCGCGGATGAAGCGTCAGGCCTTCGAGTTGCGGCTCGATGGCGTGACCTCATTCGGAGGCAAACGGCCGCGCGCGGTGGTCGCCACCGTCACGCCGGCGCCGTCGCTGCTTGAAGTGCAGGCCGAGCAGGAGCGGCTGATGCAGCGCATCGGGCTGGAGCCGGAAGGCCGCAAGTACACGCCGCATGTCGCGCTGGCGCGCCTGCGGGAATCTTCGAGCCGCGACGTCGCCGAATATCTTTCAGCGCGCGGCTATTTCCGCACCGCTGCGTTTCCGGTGTCGCGCTTTGTGCTATTCTCGTCGCGCGATTCGGTTGGCGGCGGACCTTATGTGGTCGAGGCGAGCTATCCGCTGCAGTAGTCGTCGTCTCCGCCAACGGGTCCGATGACAGGCCCCGGCGGGGACCCAGTAAACGCAGGCATCGCGGATTATTTCTAACGCTTGCGATTACTGGATGCCCGCCTTCGCGGGCATGACAAATTAGACCGGCTTCACCATCCGCGATTGCGCATCGAGAATTGCGTTGGCGATGCCATGACCGTCGGCCATCATCTCGCGCATTAACGAAAGTGCGGTGGAACGCGGCGGATCGAGTTCGCCCGTAACGCTGCCGAAATCGAATGTCAGCTCGGCATCGAATTTTTGCGCCAGCTCTCGCATGCGCTGGTTGTCGGCAAGGCAATGCATGTGCAGCGAGGTGACGCGTCGGTTGCGCGCCGACAGCAGCGTGCGCTCCAGCAACGCCGAGCCGACGCCGTGGCTTTGCCACGGCTGCTCGATGCTGAAGGCGGCTTCGGCTTCGCGCGTGAACGGCGGATCGCCGACCCGCAACTCCGCGCTGCCACGCAACATGCCCTCGACGAAGAACCCGTGAATGATGACGCCGATGCCGCGCGCCGTGGCTGCGTGCGCGCGAACAAGATCGTCTGACACCGCACCGCTGAACCGACGCCGCCGGCTTTCCGGATCGAGCCGCAGCAGATGCTCGGCATAAATGTCGTTTTCGCCGAGCCACAATTTGCGGACGCTGCCGCCATCGGGAAGAAGCTCCTGCATTGATTTCAGCCTCGTGGGTTCGGACGAATCGTCCGCCGTCGTCTCCCTCCCAGCTATATGGTGCAATGCAGCAAGAATGCGATGACGGATTGTATGCATCCCGTGTGCGCAAAAACGCATGGCTGCCAAATAGTTAATCTGGGCTCGGTGGGGCAAATGTCCCGGCTCTGCTCGATTTACAGCGCCCGACATTTCGCCTTAGGTCGCGCCGCTCAAGTCGAGAAATTCCCGCGATGCCCGCCCAATTTCGCGCGCGCTATGCCGCGCTGGTTTCAGCCGGCGAGATCGAGGTCGATCCCGGCCAGGCGTCGCTGGTTGCGCGGCTGGCGCGGCTGGAACAGCAACTCGCGCTTCATCGCCAATTGCGAAAATCATCGCCGCTCGGCTGGCTGCTGGCGCGGCGGCCGCAAACCGAAGAACCGCGGCGTGGGCTTTACA
>JBPCQM010000275.1:0-33431 GCA_050998115.1 Pseudolabrys sp.
TTTGACTGGATCCCCTGGTTGAGCGACCCCTATGGGGCGCGTTTTTCCGTGATCCTGGTCAACGTATGGTACGGCGCGCCGTTCTTCCTGATCATGTATCTGGCTGCGCTTAAATCCGTGCCGGAGCAGCTCTATGAGGCGGCCTCGATCGACGGCGCCAGCGCCTGGCAGAAATTCGTCCACATCACGCTGCCGATGATGCGCAACATCATCGCCATCACGGTATTGTTCTCGCTGATCGTCACCTTCGCCAATTTCGACGTGGTGCAAATCATGACCGCGGGCGGCCCGCGCAACATGACGCATATGTTCGCGACCTACTCATTCCTGCTCGGCATCCGTTCCGGCGACCTGCCACTCGGCGCGGCGACGTCGCTGTTCATGCTGCCGATCCTCGCCATCGCCGCGGTGTTTATCCTGCGTGGCGTGCGCAAGCGGGGGAGGGAAATCGGATGAGTACGCTCGCCGCCACAGCGCCGGCTGCCAAGCGCGTCAGCGTCGGCGCCAGCCTGCGGCGCAATCGCCGCTGGGCGTTGATCGCCTCCTACGTCTTCCTTGTGATGTTCGCGATCTTCTTCCTGTTGCCGCCTTATTACATGGTGGTGACGTCGCTCAAGACCGATGCCGAAATGGCCCGCCTGGCGACCAACCCTTGGTTCATTTTCGACGGGGTGACGCTCGATCAGTTCAGAATCCTGCTTGGCCAGACCGACTTCCTGATCTTTTTCAAAAACACCATCATCGTCACGGTCTGCGTGGTTGCTATCACCATGGTGGTCAGCATATTGGCCGCATTCGCGCTCGGCCGAATGAAATTCTGGGGCTCCAGCGTTCTCGCCACCGGCATTTTCCTAACGTATCTGGTGCCGGACACGCTGCTGTTTATCCCGATGTTCCAGATCGTCAAATCGATTGGCTTGCTCAATTCCTATTGGGGCATGGCGCTGGTCTATCCGACGCTGACCGTGCCGTTCTGCACCTGGATCATGATCGGCTACTTCCAGTCGATTCCGAAGGAGCTCGACGAGGCAGCGCTGATCGACGGCGCCGGGCACATGCAGATGCTGTTCAAGATATTCATTCCGGTGGCGCTGCCCGGCATCATCGCCGCGATGATTTTCGCCTTCACCGTGTCATGGGCCGCCTTCGTCTATCCGATGGCGTTCCTTTATTCATCGGACCAGCAGGTGCTCACGGTCGGCACCGTCACCAGCCTGATCCGCGGCGACGTCTACAAATGGGGCATGCTGATGGCCGGCGCGCTTCTGGCCGCGGCGCCGCCGCTCGTCATCTACGCATTCCTGATGGATTACTACATCGCGGGCCTCACCGCCGGCGCCACGAAGGGGTAAGCAGCCGTTCGTCCCGCGAAAGTGGGGACCCAGAGCCGAGAACTGGATGCCCGCTTAAGCCTATGCTCGGGCCGGCGAAAAGCCGGACCCGCGTGCGGGCAAGAGTGAAACAAGTGCGGAACATGAGCGGAATAACAAAAGACGCAGTTGGAGAGGAAACCGGCGATGGCCGAAGTTGCATTGCGTAACGTAATGAAGAAATACGACGACGTTCTCGCGGTCAGCAATGTCAGTCTCGACATTCCCAACCACGAATTCCTCGTGCTGGTCGGCCCCTCGGGCTGCGGCAAGTCGACCACGCTGCGCATGATCGCGGGCCTCGAGGAAATTTCCGGCGGCGAGATCTCGATCGGCGGCGAGGTGGTCAACGACCTGCCGCCGAAGGATCGCGACATCGCGATGGTGTTCCAGAACTACGCGCTTTATCCGCACATGACAGTCGCCGAAAACATGTCGTTCGGCCTCAAGCTGCGCAAATTCCCCAAAGCCGAGATCAAGACGCGGGTCGACAACGCCGCGCGCATTCTCGACATCACCGAACTGCTGGCGCGCCGCCCGAAGCAACTGTCCGGCGGCCAGCGCCAGCGGGTCGCGATGGGCCGCGCCATCGTGCGCAATCCCAAGGTGTTTTTGTTCGACGAGCCGCTGTCAAACCTCGACGCCAAGCTGCGCGTGCAGATGCGCACCGAGATCAAGCGCGTGCACCAGAAAGTGAAGACCACCACGGTTTACGTCACCCACGACCAGGTCGAGGCGATGACGCTGGCCGACCGCGTGGTGGTGATGAACGGCGGCAAGATCGAGCAGATCGGCACGCCGAACGATCTTTATCACCATCCCAAGACGCGCTTCGTGGCGGGCTTCATCGGCTCGCCGGCGATGAATTTCCTACCGGCCAAGCTCGAGAGCAATGGTGTCGGATTGAAAATCAGGTTGTCCGAGCAGCTGACATTCCAGGTGCCGGAGAGCCGCGCCGCGCGCTATCGCGGCCATGTCGGCAAGGACCTGATCTTCGGCCTGCGGCCGGAACACCTCACCGAGACCCGCGGCCGCGAGAATGGCGTCGGCCAGGAATTTCCCGTCACGCTCGACGTGGTCGAGCCGATGGGCATGGAGACCATGGTGTTCTTCACGATCGGCAACACCGAAGTGTGCGGCCGGGTCGAGCCGAGCGCCGCCAAGGCCTCGGGTGAGATCATGCAACTGCGCGCCAATCTCGAGCAGATGCATCTGATCGATCCGGCAACCAGCGTGGTGCTCTGACGGCGCACGAAAGAATTTGGCGACCCCGCCTGGATTCGAACCAGGGACCCCCAGCTTAGAAGGCTGGTGCTCTATCCAACTGAGCTACGGGGTCGTCGCGAGCGGTTTAGCCGGACCGCGGCAATCTGCAAAGGTGGGCGCTATACTGCGGCGATGACCACCATCGCGAGGCTCACCGCGGGCGAACTGGTCCGGCTCTACCAGCGCCGCGCGCTGTCGCCGTTCGAGGTCGCGCAGGACACGCTGGCGCGCATCGCGGCACACAGCGCCATCAACGCCTTCCTGCCGGTCGATCCGCAACCGGTGCTGGCGCAGGCGCGCGCCTCCGAACAACGCTGGGCGCGCGGCGCGCCGCTCGGCCGGATCGACGGCGTGCCGGCCACGATTAAGGACAATATCTGGGCCAAGGGCCTGCCGACGCGGCGCGGCTCGCGCACCACCGGCAGTGAGCCGGCGCCCGCCGACGCGCCGGCAACCGCGCGGCTGCGCGAGCAGGGCGCCGTCATTCTCGGCAAGACCACGATGCCGGAGCACGGCTGGATCGGGGTCTGCCACAGCCCGCTGACCGGCATCACCCGCAATCCATGGAACCTTGAACGCACGCCCGGCGGCTCGACCGGCGGCGGCGCCGCGGCGGCGCTGCTGGGGCTCGGGCGGCTGCATGTCGGCACCGACGGCGCCGGTTCGCTGCGCATTCCGGCGGCCTTCACCGGCGTGGTCGGCTTCAAGCCGAGCTTTGGCCGCGTCCCGGTCTATCCGGCCTCGCCGCTCGGCGCGCTGTCGCACCACGGGCCGATCACCGCGACGGTTGGCGAGGCCGCCTTGATGCTGTCGATCATCGGTGCCCCCGACGAGCGCGACATGGCGGCGGGCAATGGTCCGCCGATCGACTATGCGGTGGGTCTGGAGGACGGCGTGCGCGGGTTGCGCGTAGCCTATTCGCCGCGTTTCGGCGGCAACGGCTATCTCGATCCCGAAATCGAGGTGCTGGCGCGGCGGGCCGCGCAGAGCCTGGCCGAGCAGGGTGCCGTGGTGGAGGAGGCCGACCCGCCGGTCGAACAAGCCGCCGCTATCATTCGCCCACTGTGGTTTGCCGCCGCCGCCGGCATCGTGAAATCGGTGGCGGAGCCCGACCGCGACCTGATCGATCCGGGGTTTCTGGCGATTGCCGAGGCCGGCAAACGCGCCAGCGCGGCGGCCTACATCGCCGCCAATCTGGCGCGCAGCGAGCTGTATCAGGCGATGCTTGGTTTTCACCGGCGCTACGACCTGGTGGTGTCGCCGGCCATGCCGATCGCTGCTTTTGAGGCGGGCCGCGAGACGCCGCCGGGTGGCAAATTCGGCGACGATTGGATGAACTGGTCGCCCTACACGTTTCCGCTCAACCTGACCGGCCAGCCGGCCGTCTCGGTGCCGTGCGGGCTGACGCGCGAAGGCCTGCCGGCCGGAGTTCAGATGTTCATGTCGTGCGGCAACGACGCGCTGGTGCTGCGCGCGGCGCGGGCGGTGGAGCGCGCCGTGCCAATGCCGAAGCTAGGCGGCCGATAATTAAATAGTCTGTTCAATATCTTACAGGTAATACTTTAAGTAATTCGAGTAGCTTCTCAACAATCGCTTCCATGTTGTTGTCAGCGTGGGCGCTGTCGCCGCTTGCGACGCGCCGAAATCCGCCGTCACGTCCTAGACAAAATTCGCGCCGTGACTCGATAGTGCGCTAACGCCCTCGGGGAGGCTTCCCATGTTTTCGTTCGTCCGCGCCGGCCTGGCTGTCGTGCTGGTTTCGCTCGCCTGCCTTGCAGCCAGCGCTGCCGACAAAGCCTTCCTGCGCGCCGATCTCGACGATGCCGCGGTCAAGCTCGAGGCGCAGATCAAGACCGACGCCGGCGCCGTGACGAAAACCGTCGCGCAGCTTCGCAAGGACGCCGACGCCGCCTTCGCCAAAAATGACCTGCGCAACGGCATGCTGATCCTCGGCCAGGTTGTCTCGGCCGAACCCAACGATGCGGTCTCGTGGCTGCGCCCCGCCCGTACCGTGGCGCAAATCCGCCCGCGCGACGACAAGGAAAAAGCGCTGTTCCTCGACCGCGCCTCGACCGCCGCTTACATCGCGTACACCCGCAGCGGGAACCGCAACGAGGAGGCCGACAGCCTGGCGCTGCTCGGCAACACGCCGGCCGAGCGCAAGCAATATCGGCCCGCGCTCGATGCCTTGCGGCTCGCGCTCGATATCCGCGAAGTCGCCGAGCTGCGCGGCCGATACGAGACGCTGCGCGCCGAACACGGGTTCCGCATGCTCGATTACTCCATCGATTCCGACGCGGTGTCGCCGCGCGCCTGCTTCCAGTTCTCCGAAATGCTGCCCGCCAAAGGCGTCGACTTCTCGTCGTTCGTATCGGTTGCGGGCGTCGACAAGCCCGCGGTTTCGGCGAACGACCGACAACTCTGCGTCGAGGGCCTCAAGCATGGCGAGCGCTATGCCGTAACCTTGCGCGCGGGCTTGCCGTCGACGGTACGCGAGACACTGTCGAAATCCGCCGAATTCGCCGTTTATGTGCGCGACCGCAAGCCGTTCGCGCGCTTTGCTGGGAAAGCCTATGTGCTGCCGCGCAGCGGCCAGCGCGGCATGCCGGTGCTATCCGTCAATACCGACGCGGTGATAATCGACATCTATAAGGTCGGCGACCGCAATCTGATCGACACCGTGATGGGCGGCGAGTTCCAACGCAGCCTGTCGCGCTACCAGGCCGAGCAGATCGGCAACGAGCGCGGCTCCAAAGTCTGGAGCGGCGAACTCGCAGTGGCGCCGAAACTCAACACGGAAGTCACCACCGCATTTCCGGTCGGCGAGGCAGTTGGCGACCTCACCTCCGGCGTCTATGTGATGATCGCGGCGCCCAAGGGGCCGAAGGGTGAGGATTACGAGCAACTCGCGACGCAGTGGTTCATCGTTTCCGACCTCGGCCTCTCGGCCTATAGCGGCAATGACGGCATCGACGTCTTCGTACATTCGCTGGCGAGCGCCGAGCCGAAAGGCCTGACCGAAGTCCGCCTGCTGGCGCGCAACAACGAAGTGCTGGCGACCAAGCGTGCCGACGGCCTTGGCTTCGTGCATTTCGACGCGGGACTTGTGCGCGGCGAAGGCGGGCAGGCGCCGGCCGCGGTGATCGCGGTTGAGCGCGCTGACTATGCGTTTCTCAGTTTGAAGTCGCCGGCCTTCGACCTGTCCGATCGCGGTGTCGCCGGCCGGCCGGTGCCGGCGGGGCTCGATGCCTTCGTTTACACCGAACGCGGCGTCTATCGCTCTGGCGAGACCGTGCACGTTACCACGCTGCTGCGCGACGCGCGCGGCGTTGCGTCACTCGACGCGCCGTTGACGCTGGTGGTCGAGCGGCCGGACGGCGTCGAGTACAAACGCGCCACGCTCGCCGATCAGGGCCTCGGTGGCCGCAGCTTGAGCGTGCCGCTGGTCGCCTCCGCCGCGAGCGGAACGTGGCGCGTTCGCGCCTTCACCGATCCGAAGCGTCCGCCGGTCGGCGAGGTGACGTTCCTGGTCGAGGACTACGCGCCCGACCGTCTGGAATTCGAGCTGAAATCCGCCGCCGCCGTGCTGCCGCGCGCGGGGGACGCACAAGTCAGTGTCGATGGGCATTTTCTCTATGGCGCGCCGGCCGCCGAGCTAGATCTGGAAGGCGAGGTAACGATATCGGCGGCGAGCGAGCGGCCGGGTTTTGCCGGCTACAGCTTCGGCTTGAGCGATGAAACGGTCACCGCGATCCGCCAGCCGCTGAGCGGCCTGCCGCAGACCGATAGCGACGGTCAGGCGACGTTCGCCGTGGCGCTCGACAAATTGCCGGTGACGACGCGCCCGCTCGAAGCGCAAGTCACCGTTCGCCTCGCCGAATCCGGCGGTCGTGCGGTCGAGCGGCATGTGACTTTGCCGGTCGCGCCGGAAGGCCCGATGATCGGCGTCAAGCCGGCTTTCTCCGGCCGCTCACTCGGCGACGGCGAGAACGCGACATTCGATATCGTGCTAGCCGGCCCCGACGGCAAGCTGATGCCGCGCCAGGCGCTGCGCTACGAACTGCTCAAGGTCGAAAGCCGCTACCAGTGGTACCGTCAAAACGGCAACTGGGAATTCGAGCCGATCAAGTCGACGACCCGCGTGTCTGACGGCGCCATCGACGTGACCTCCGACAAGCCGGCGCGGCTCTCGTTGCCGGTCAAATGGGGCCGTTACCGGCTTGAGGTCTCGACCGGTGACGCCGCGGGGCCGGTCACTTCGCTCGGCTTCGATGCCGGCTTTTATGCGGAGTCGAGCGCCGACACGCCGGACCTGCTGGAAATCGCGCTCGATAAGCCCGACTACAAGCCCGGCGATGCCATCAATGTCGCCGTCACCGCCCGCACTGCCGGCCGTCTTTCTCTCAATGTATTTACCGACCGGCTGGTCGCCAGTTCGTCGCAGGACGTCAAAGCCGGCGCCGTCAAGGTCAAGCTGACGGTCGGCAAGGATTGGGGCACTGGCGCCTATGTTGTGGCGACGTTGCACCGCCCGCTCGACGCTCCGGCGCAACGCATGCCGGGCCGCGCCATCGGGGTGCAATGGTTCGCCATCGACCGTGCCGCGCACACGCTGGCGCTTGACATTACGTTGCCGCAGACCATGCGGCCGAATGGCACGCTGACGCTGCCGGTGAAAGTCGGCGGACTCGCTTCTGGCGAAGAGGCGCGCATCGTGGTCGCCGCGGTCGATGTCGGCATTCTCAACCTGACCAGCTACAAGCCGCCGGCGCCGGACGATTATTATCTCGGCCAGCGGCGGCTCACCGCGGAAATTCGCGACCTTTACGGGCAGCTGATCGACGGCATGCAGGGCGCCGCCGGGAAAATCCGCAGCGGCGGTGACATCGCCGGCGCCGAACTTTCCGGCTCGCCGCCGGCCCAGGCGCCGTTGGCGCTTTATTCTGGCATCGTCACGGTCGGCCGCGACGGCACCGCGCAGGTCAAATTCGACATCCCGGATTTCGCCGGCACCGCGCGGGTGATGGCGGTGGCCTGGAGCAAGAACAAAGTCGGCAAGTTTTTCGGCGACATTATCGTACGCGATCCGGTGGTGCTGACCGCGACCGTGCCGCGATTCATGCGCACCGGCGACAAGGCGTCGCTGCAACTCGAGATCGACAACGTCGAGGGCGAAGCCGGCGATTTCAGCGTCGCTCTGGCGAGCAGTGGCGCCGTAAAGACCGACGGAGCGGCGAAAACGCTGACGTTGAACGAGAAGCAGCGCGGCAGCGTTTCGGTACCGCTGACCGCCGATGGCGTGGGGCCGGGCAGCGTGGCTGTGACCGTAAGCGGACCGGGCGACCTGTCGCTGTCACGCAGCTACGCACTCGACACGCGCTCGGCGACGCAAACCCTGACGCGGCGCAGCGTCAAGCCGCTGGCGAAGGGCGAGAGCCTGACCGTCACGAACGACATGTTCGCCGATTTCGTGGCGGGCACCGGACGAGCTTCGATTTCGGTGGGGCTATCCGGCGCACTCGACGCCGCGGCTTTATTGACCGCGCTCGATCGCTATCCGTTCGGCTGTTCGGAACAGGTCGCGAGCCGCGCCGTCGCCTTGCTTTACGTCAACGAGCTGGCAAGCGGTGTAAACGTGGCGCTGGATTCCGATGCCGACCAGCGCATCAAGGACGCCATCGCCTCGCTGCTGGCGCGGCAGGGCGCCAACGGCTCGTTCGGATTGTGGAGCGCCGGCGGCGACGATCCGTGGCTCGACGCCTATGTCACGGAATTCCTTAGCCGCGCCCGCGAGCGCAAGTTCGAGGTGCCGGACATCGCGTTCAAGCTGGCGCTCGACCGGCTGCGCAATTTCACCGCGACGGCGCCGGAGCCAAGCAAGGGCGGCGGCCGTGAGCTCGCCTATGCGCTTTACGTGCTCGCCCGCAACGGGGCGGCGCCGGTCGGCGATCTGCGTTATCTCGCCGACGTCAAGCTCGGCGATCTGGCGACGCCGATCGCCAAAGCGCAGATCGCGGCAGCGCTCGCCATGCTGGGCGACAAGGCGCGGGCCGAGCGCGTTTATGCCGCGGCGCTCGACGCCATCGCGCCGCGGCCGAAGCTCGAACTTGGCCGCACCGATTTCGGCTCTGCGCTGCGCGATAGCGCCGCGCTGGTGACGCTTGCCTCGGAAAGCGGGGCGCCACGCGCGACGCTCGATGGCGCGCTCAGCCGCATCGACGCCGCGCGCGGCCTAACCGCCTATACTTCGACACAGGAGCAGGCCTGGCTCGTTCTGGCGGCGCGCGCGCTGGCGAAGGAAACCGGCGCGATGTCGCTCAGCATCGATGGCGCGCCGCACAAGGGCCTGTTCGACCGCAGCCTGCGCGCCGAGAGTTTCAAGCCGCTCACGGTGAGCAATAGCGGCGAGGGCACCGTGCAGGCGGTAGTGTCGGTGTCCGGCGCGCCGTTGACCGCGGAGCCGGCCGCCGAACACGGCCTTAAGATCGAGCGGTCGTATTACACGCTTAATGGCGACGCCGCCGATCCATCGAAGACGGCGCAGAACCAGCGCTTCGCCGTGGTGCTGAAAATCACCGACGCCGATCCGCAATTCGCCAGGCTAATCGTCGCGGACTACTTGTCGTCCGGGTTCGAAATCGACAATCCGCATCTGGTTTCGTCAGGTGAGACCGGCAAGCTGCCCTGGATCGAGGCAGGCGTCGAGCCGGTCAATGTGCAATTCCGTGACGACCGTTTTAGCGCGGCGGTCGAGCGCAAGTCGGGTGACCCGGCGGTATTCACGCTCGCTTACGTGGTGCGCGCGGTGTCGCCCGGCAGTTACGTGCTGCCGCAGGCAATCGTCGAAGACATGTATCGGCCGGACCGTTTCGGACGCACCGCGACCGGCTCGATCGAGATCACGGCGGCGAAATGAAGCCCACGCGACTAGTCCCTGCCGGGTTTGGCGCGCTCGCATCCATCATCGCGCTTTCGGGAACGGCGTGGATCGCCGCGCTGGGACCGCCGCCGCTTGGTGACAAGCTCGCCGTCTCGCATGCCGTGCTCGACCGTGAGGGCCGTCTGCTGCGCGCCTATGCGACCAAGGATGGCCGCTGGCGGTTGCCGGCAAACGTCGCCGACGTCGATCCGCGGTTTTTCCAGATCCTGTTCGCCTATGAGGACCGCCGCTTCCGCGATCATCGCGGGGTCGATCCGCTGGCGCTTGGACGCGCCGCGCTGCAATTCGCGGACAGCGGCCATATCGTTTCCGGCGGCTCGACGCTCACCATGCAGGTGGCGCGGCTGCTTGAGCCGCGCGGCGCGCGCAGCTTTGCCGCCAAGGCGCGGCAGATGGTGCGCGCGGTCGAGATCGAGCGCGCGCTGTCAAAAGATGAAATCCTGGCGCTTTACCTGGCGCTGGCGCCTTATGGCGGCAACCTCGAGGGCCTGCGCGCCGCCTCGCTGTCCTATCTTGGCAAGGAGCCGCGCCGCTTGACGCTTGGCGAAGCGGCGCTCTTGGTCGCGCTGCCGCAATCGCCTGAAGGCCGCCGTCCGGACCGTCATCCGGATGCCGCGCGCGCCGCACGTGACCGCGTGTTGGATCGTGTCGCTGCGTCTGGCGCCATTCCGCGCGACGAGATCGCTCGCGCCAAAACCGAGCCGGTGCCGGAGGTGCGTAAGCCGCTGCCGCTTTTCGCGCCACATGCGGCCGATCAGGTGATTGCCGCCGAGCCGGACCGCCGCGTTCATCGGCTCACGCTCGATCTGCCGTTACAGAAAACGCTTGAGGATCTGGCGCGCACGCGGGCGCTGGCTATGGGGCCGGATATTTCCGTCGCCATCGTCGTGCTCGACAACGCGAGCGGCGAGGTGAGGGCGCGCGTCGCCGCGCCGGATTATTTTGATATGCGCCGTGCCGGCCAGGTCGATATGACGCGCGCATTGCGCTCGCCCGGCTCAACGCTCAAGCCTTTCATTTACGGTCTCGCCTTCGAGGATGGATTCCTGCATCCCGAAACGCTGATCGACGACAAGCCGGCGCGCTACGGCAATTACGCGCCGGAGAATTTCGACCTGACGTTCCAAGGCACGGTCACGATACGCCGCGCGCTGCAACTGTCGCTCAATGTGCCGGCGATCGCGGTGCTCGACAAAGTCGGTACCGATCGCCTCGCGGCGCGGTTGCGCTCGGCCGGCGTCAATCTGGTGCTGCCAAAGGGCGAGGCGCCGGGCCTCGCGATGGGTTTGGGCGGCGTTGGCGTTTCGCTCAACGATCTGACAATGCTTTACGCCGGGCTGGCGCGCATGGGCGCCGCGCAGCCGCTGATCGAACGCGCCGGCGAATCGGGTGACGCGCGCCGCCTGATCGATCCAGTCGCCGCCTGGTATGTCGGCAATGTGCTGATCGGCGTGCCGCCGCCCAACAATGCGCCGCACGGGCGCATCGCCTTCAAGACCGGCACCTCCTACGGCTATCGCGACGCCTGGGCGATCGGTTTTGACGGCCGCATGACCATCGGCGTGTGGGTCGGCCGCGCCGACGGCGCGCCAGTGCCGGGGCTGGTCGGGCGTGTCTCGGCGGCGCCGATTTTGTTCGATGCGTTCTCCCGCACCGGGCAGGCTCCGAAGGCGCTGGCGCCGGCGCCCAACGGCGCCGTTTTCGCAATGGGCGGCAAATTGCCGCTGCCGTTGCAGCGCTACCGCGTTGGTTTTGGTCCAGCCGAGGGTGGCGAGCCGCCACGCATCATGTTCCCGCCGGATGGCGCGCGGCTGGAGGTCGCCCATCCGGAGGTTCCCGAGCCGGTGGCGCTGAAAGTCGCGGGTGGCGTCGCCCCGCTGACCGTGCTCGTCAACGGCGTGCCGGTTCCGGCAGCCGCGGCGGGTGGGCGCCGCCCGCTCGGATTCATGACCGAAGGGCAGGGATTCATGCGCCTCACCGTGATGGATGCGCGTGGCGCCACCGACAGCGTGCTAATCCGGGTCCAATAGGTCCGCTCCCGCGTCCCGGCGCCAACCCTATCGCGTGAGGCCGTTGTTCTCTAATGTCTCTTTCAAATCCCGCACCGTGAGTTTAACGATGTCGATCACGCCGGAAGTAGTCACATCTCCCGCACCTCCCGTATCGCGAGGCAGCAGAACCCCAGTCAAGAAAAAGATCAAATACGCCGGTATCGGCGCTGGGGTGCTGCTGTTTGCCTATTTTTTCCCCAAGCTCACGCTGTTTTATGCTGTTTGCGGGGGTTACGACGTCAGCCGCAATCGCCCGTTCGATTTCGCGGTGTTGAAACAATATTTCCTGGTCAACGGCGTCGTGAACTTCCTCTTGTCGCCGCTCAATATTCTGCTCGATATTCTGACGCTGCCGTACATCAACAAAGGCGTCTATCGCCTGGAGGATTTTCCCGCGCCCTATCGCGAAGAGATCGAACGGCTGATCGCCGCCGCGAAGCGCGAGGATTTGGTGGGCCAACTCGAAACGCGCGCCAAGGAACTCAACCGGACGATGATTTTTTTCAAATGGTACGGCGAGGACATCAATACTTTCCTCAAGCCGCCCGTATTTCACGAACGGTGGAAATATATCGAAACCATCGGCGTCTCGGTCTTCAACAAAAGAGTCTCCACCTCGAAACATTTCGGCCCGATCAGGCCGACTTTGCGGGTGCTGTACAATCTCAACGACATCGACGACCATTCGGCCTATATCGAGGTCGGCGGCACCCGAAGTTATTGGAAAGAAAACAAGCTTTTTATTTTCGACGACACATTGATGCATCAGTCGTTCAACGAATCTGACAAGATTCGATATTGTCTGTTCGTCGACATTCTGCGGCCATCGCTTTTTCCGGGCCTGTTGCGTCCGTTCGTCAAACTTGTTCACGCGGGATTCAAAAGCGCGAACTTCATATTTTACAAGCAATGGAAAATTATTCAGTAACGGAGCCGGCCCGCTTCCCGGGATTCCGTCTTGACGCATTGCTCGACTTTGCGGTGGCCTCGCACGGTCGCGCAGTTGTCGTGCTTGTCGTCGTCTGTTTTTTCGCGTTCCTTCCCGGGTTTTTCCAGATTCCACCGGTCGATCGCGATGAAGCGCGCTTCGCGCAGGCCTCCAAGCAAATGGTCGAAAGCGGCGACTATGTCGACATCCGGTTCCAGGACGAGGTGCGCTACAAAAAGCCGGTCGGTATTTATTGGTTGCAGACGATAGCCGTGAAAGCTGGCGATCTTGCTGGCATCAAGCAGGCGCACACCACGATCTGGCTTTACCGGCTGCCTTCGTTGATCGGCGGCATTGGCAGCGTGCTGCTGACCTATTGGACGGCGCTTGCCTTTGTCGGTCGCCGCCCGGCGCTGATCGCCGCAATGATGATGGCGACGTGCTTCCTGCTCGGGGTCGAGGCGCGACTTGCCAAGACCGACGCCATGCTGCTGCTCACCGTGATTGCCGCGATGGGTTCGATGGCGCGGATTTATCTCGCCGAGCAGCGCGCGCCGGAGCCGACACGCGGCTGGACAGCGCCGGCGATATTCTGGTCCGCGCTTGCCGCTGGTATTTTGCTCAAGGGCCCGCTGATTTTGATGTTCGTCGGCTTCACCGCCGCCGCGGTGTCGATCCTCGACCGCTCAGCGCGCTGGCTTCTCCAACTGCGCCCAGTCCTTGGCGCCGCGTGGGCGCTTCTTTTGGTAGCGCCGTGGTTCGCCGCCATCATGTACCGCGCCGGCGATAGTTTCTTTGCCGAGTCGATCGGCCACGACATGTTGGCCAAAATTGCGACCAGCCAGGAAGCCCATGGCGCGCCGCCGGGGTATTATCTGCTGTTGTTTTTCGTGACGTTTTGGCCGGGCGCGGTACTCGCTTCGCTGGCGGCTCCGATGGCCTGGAAAGCGCGGCGTGAGCCCGGCACGCAATTTCTGCTTTGCTGGTTGATCCCGTCGTGGCTGGTATTCGAGGCGGTGTTCACCAAGCTGCCGCATTATGTGCTGCCGCTATATCCGGCGATTGCCATCCTGATTGCGGGTATTCTCGAACGCAATGGATTGTCAAAGACAGGATGGCTTGTCTTTGGCACGGTCGGCTGGTTCCTGGTTCCGATGACGGTCGCGATCATCGGCATCGTCGGCATGGTCGCACTTGGCGGCGATCTCGGCATTGCCGCCTGGCCATTCGCCGCCGCGGCGTTGGTGATGGGACTGATTGCTTGGCGTCTCTATGACGCCGACGGAGCCGAGCGCGCTTTGCTGCGCGCCATGACGGCGTCAGTGCTGGTTGCATTTACGATTTACGGCGTTGTTTTGCCGTCGCTGCCGGTGCTGTTTCCAAGCGCGGCGCTCGCCATTGTGTTGCGCGCGAGCGGTTGTAAGCAAGCGCTTGCGGCGGTCGCCGGCTATCACGAGCCGAGTCTGGTGTTCCTGTTGGGCACACCGACGCGGCTCACCGATGGCAGCGGCGCAGCCGAATTCTTGCGCCAAGGCCCGTGCCGGTTCGCGATGCTGGATGGGCGCGGCGAGCAGCGCAATTTCGTCCAGCGCGCTGAAGCCATTGGTCTGCGCTACGCGTTGCTGCCGCGCGTGGACGGCTTCAATATCAGCAACGGTCGGCCAGTGGCGGTTTCGATCTTCCGCTCGATCGATCAGCCATGAGCGCCCGGCTTGGATTTACAACTGGAGGGCGCTGCGGAATTTTTGTACGCATTGGCGCCCAGTTCGCGGCCGGCATTGCGAAGCTTCGGCGTACGCCGCGCGGCTATCCGCGCCGGATGGAAACGAGCGCCTTGGTAGTTCGGGCCAGCGTCGCTGTCGGCGCGGTGATCACCGTTATGATGCTGTTCGACGTTGCCGCCATCAACGGCGCGCGGCGTTTGCCGGTCTGGCTCGTCGATATATTCAATACGCTCACCGATTATGGCAAATCCGGTTGGTTCCTGTGGCCGCTCGGTGCACTGATGTTGGCCATCGCCGCGACGCCGTCGCGCTTGCCGCCAGCGATGCAGTTGACGCTTGCTTCGCTAGCGATGCGTGCCATGTTCTTGTTTTTAGCGATCGGCCTGCCAAGTTTGTTCACCACTATCGTCAAGCGATGGATCGGCCGCGCGCGGCCCTTCGTCGGCGGCTCCGCTGATCCCTTTTTGTTTCATCCGTTCGGCTGGAAAGTCGAATATGCCAGTCTGCCGTCGGGTCACGCCGTGACTGCATTCGCCGCCGCGACCGCGTTCGGCATGTTGTGGCCGCGCCTTCGGCCACTCATGTGGACTTATGCGATTATCATCTGCGTCAGCCGCGTGGTTTTGACGGCACACCATCCAAGCGACGTTTTGGCCGGTGCGCTAGTCGGAATCCTTGGGGTAGTTCTGGTGCGCAATTATTTCGCGGCGCACCGCATCTTGTTTGGGGTTTCGCCCTCCGGAATGATCACCGTGTTTCCTGGCCCGTCGAAAAGACGCGTCAAATCAGTTGCCCGGGCATGGCTAGCTGACTAAAAGCTCGCATTCATGAATTTGCAGTCGAACGGACCGGCGGTCGCGGTCGTTGTGCCGGTGCGCAACGAGGCCGCCAATGTCGCGTCGCTGGTCGCGGAGATCGCGGCTGCGCTCGACGGCCAATGGCGCTACGAGGTCATCTACGTCGATGACGGATCGAGCGACGCCACCGGCGCCGAGCTCCAGCAGCTGAAGACGCAGTATCCCTGGCTTCGTCGTGTCACGCATTTGAAATCGTGCGGGCAATCGGCCGCGGTCCGCAGCGGCGTGGCGGCCGCTCGCGCGCCGATAGTCGTCACCATCGACGGCGACGGGCAGAACGATCCGGCTTTCATCCCGGCCTTGATTCGCGCGCTTGAAGCCGGCGCGCCACGCATCGGCCTGGTCGCCGGGCAACGCGTCGGCCGGAAGTCGGGCGGCTTCAAAAAATTTCAATCGCGTGTCGCCAATACGGTGCGCGGTGCGGTGTTGCGCGACGGCACGCGGGACACCGGATGCGGTCTGAAAGCGATTCGGCGCGAGCTGTTCCTGCGGCTGCCGTATTTCGACGGCCTGCATCGCTTCCTGCCGGCGCTGGTACGCCGCGAGGGCTATGCCATCGGTTATGTCGACGTGGTCGACCGGCTGCGGGGGCACGGGGTCTCGAATTACGGATTGTGGGACCGGCTCTGGGTCGGAATTCTCGATCTTGCCGGCGTGTGGTGGCTAATCCGCCGCAACAAGCGCGTTCCGGAAGTCTTGGAGGAATAGCGCGCGGTCCCGAAAAGTGGGAACCGGTTTTCGGACAAGATCGCGCGCCAAAGAGGAAACAGTTCATGCTGGTCGATATCGCGCACGCCGTTGGCGGCTACCTGCACGACGTCTTCGTCGGCAATGCCGATTGGGGAATCCTGATCGGTTATGTCGCGCAAATCATGTTCGCGATGCGCTTTGTTGTACAATGGATCGCGTCGGAACGGGCAGGCCGCAGCGTGGTGCCGACCGCGTTCTGGGTGTTCTCGATTGGCGGCGGCCTGATGCTGCTCGGCTATGCGCTGTACCGGAAAGACCCAGTGTTCATCATTGGGCAGGCGTTCGGGGTGTTCGTCTACCTGCGCAATTTGCAATTCGTGATGCGGGGCAAAGGTTCGGCCGCCGCAGCTTAATTTTATTTGGTAGCGGCCATCGCTGCGAAACCACGTTCGAGGTCGGCAATCAGGTCGCCGACGTCCTCCAATCCGATATGGAAACGCAGCGTAGGCCCGCCTGGCCTCCATTCGGTCGCATTGCGGTATTCGCTGCAGTCGAACGAGATCACTAGGCTTTCGAAACCGCCCCAAGAATAGCCCATGCCGAACAAAGCAAGTTCGTCCATGAAGGCGTAGACCGCTTTCTGACTGACCGGCTTAAGAACAAGACTAAACAATCCGCTGGCGCCGCAGAAGTCGCGCTTCCAGATGGCGTGTCCGGGGTCGCTCTCGAGTGCCGGATGCAGCACGCGCAAGACTTCGGGGCGCGACGCCAGCCAGCGCGCGACCGCAAGGGCGCTGTCCTGATGCCTGGCGAGACGCACCGCCATGGTGCGAAGCCCGCGCAACGCGAGAAAAATATCGTCCGGCCCGGCACATAGGCCGAGTGTATTGAATGTCTCTTTCAGCCGCGGCGCCCATGCGGCGTTGGCGGAGACCGTGCCGAACATGATGTCGGAATGGCCGCCAATGTATTTGGTGCCAGCCTGGATAGACAGGTCGACACCTTTGTCGAGCGCTCTGAAATAGAGCGGTGTCGCCCAGGTGTTGTCCATCAGCACAACGGCCTTCTTGCCGCGAGCGGCGTCGGCGATAGCGGGAACGTCTTGCATCTCGAAACTTTGCGAGCCGGGCGCCTCGACGAATACCGCGCGCGTATTTGGCTTGAAGAATCTAGCGATGCCGGCGCCGATCAATGGATCGTAATAGGTCGTCTCGATACCGAGGCGCCTTAGGATGCTGTCGCAGAACAAGCGGGTCGGACGATAGACGCTGTCGGTGATCAGGATGTGATCGCCGGCGCTCACAACCGAAAGGAGCGCCGTCGCGACTGCATTCATCCCGGACGGGACGAGCACTACGCCGTCGCATTGCGGGCCCTCGATCGCGGCAATCGCTTGTTCCAGTGCTTCGCTGGTCGGCGTGCCGCGGCGGCCATATTGATAGCGCGCGCGATGCGCGACCTGGTCTTCCGCGGTCGGATACAGCACGGTCGAGGCGTGATAGACCGCCGGATTGACGAAACCGAACTGCGCCTGCGTGTCGCGGCCGGCAGTGACGAGGCGGGTGTGCGGCTTGAGGGGGAAGTCGGGTTTCTTCGCCATTGCCGGGGCTTTATCGCAGGTGAGGTGGTCGCTGCAATCGATTAAGGCATTACCGCTGCATCCTTGGGATTGCGTCAACCCCTTGACCTTGAAACGAGATAGTTCTGAGATGCGTGCGGTGGGGAGAGCCGGACTGCGAATAGGAGCCCTTCGGCTCGCGCGCTGGATCCGCATTCCGCGCTGGGAATGGCAAATCAATTGGCGAATTCGTCTAGGGAACACTTGGAAAAAGGTAGCCTCATGAAACGCGTAATAACCTCATTTGCAGTCGCGGCGGCGTTCGCTATGGCGGCTTCGGCGGCGTCGGCACAAACGCTCAATACGGTGAAATCGCGCGGCATGCTCAATTGCGGCGGCAACGGCACGCTGGCCGGCTTTGGCCTGCCGGACGCGCAGGGCAATTGGTCAGGCCTCGATGTCGACTTCTGCCGCGCGGTTGCGGCGGCGGTGCTCGGCGACGCCAAAAAAGTGAAATTCGTTCCGCTGTCAGCCAAGGATCGCTTCACCGCCTTGCAGTCCGGCGAAGTCGACGTGCTGGCGCGCAACACCACATGGACCTCGTCGCGTGACACCTCGCTCGGCCTGAATTTCACGGGCGTCAATTATTACGACGGTCAGGGCTTTATGGTGAAGAAGGCGCTGAAGGTGAATTCGGCGCTCGAGCTCAGCGACGCGTCGGTCTGCGTGCAGCAGGGCACTACCACCGAACTCAATCTGGCGGATTACTTCCGCGCCAACAAGATGAAGCTTAAGTCGGTGACCTTCGCCACCGCCAACGAAGCGCTCAAGGCCTATGACGGCGGCCGCTGTGACGCCTACACCACCGACGCCTCCGGCCTTTACGCCGAACGTCTGCGTGTCGCCAATCCGGACGACAATATCGTGCTGCCGGAAATCATCTCGAAGGAGCCGCTCGGACCTTCGGTTCGTCATGGCGACGACCAATGGTTCGACATCGTGAAATGGACGCACTACGCCATGATCAACGCCGAGGAACTCGACATTAATTCGAAGAATGTCGACGAGCAGATGAAATCCGCCAATCCCGACGTCAAGCGCCTGCTCGGCACCGAGGGCAACTACGGCGAACAGCTCGGCCTGAACAAGGATTGGGCGTTCAATATCGTCAAACAAGTCGGCAATTATGGGGAAGTGTTCGAACGCACCGTCGGCTCCGGGTCGCCGCTCAAAATCGCACGCGGGCTGAACCGGCTGTGGACCAAGGGCGGCATTCAGTACGCTCCGCCGGTTCGTTGATCGTTATTTATGAGGGGGCCGCGGACCGTTATGGCCCGCGGCCGGTTACGGGCGACGCTTAAATAACGCCGGCGCGCGCGGAGAGGGGACGATGGCGGTTGAGGTTCCGGCAGCGCCGCCTTCGGCGCGCGTTGCCTTTTATAACGACCCGAAGATCCGGAGCATCGCCTATCAGGTCGCGCTGTGCGCGATCGTTGCGCTGCTGGTGTATGGCGCGGTCAACAACGCGATCGAAAACCTGCGTCGCGCGCATATTGCGTCCGGTTTTGGTTTTTGGGACCACACCGCCGGCTTCGATATCTCGCAAACGCTGATCCCATTTTCCTCGGATGCCTCGACTTATGGCCGCGCGTTCTGGGTCGGCCTGCTCAACACGCTGCTGGTCGCCGGGCTCGGCATCATTTTCGCGACCATTCTCGGTTTCACCGTCGGCATTGCGCGGCTCTCGACCAACTGGCTGCTGTCGCGAGTCGCGACCGCCTATGTCGAACTGATCCGCAATATCCCGCTGCTGCTGCAACTGCTGTTCTGGTACAACGCCGTGCTCAAGGCGCTACCGGAGATGCGCGACAGTCTCGCGCTATGGGGCGGCGGCTTCCTCAACAATCGCGGGTTGTTTCTGCCCAATCCGATCCCCAAACCGGGCTTCGGCGCGGTCGAGTTAGCGCTGTTGATCGGCGTGATCGGCGCGATCGGCTACCGCTTCTGGGCGCGCAGGCGACAAATGGCGACCGGCCAGCAGGCGCCGGTTGTGACCGTCGCCCTAACGCTGGTGATCGGGCTGCCGCTCTTGGTTTATGCGCTGTCGGGATTTCCGCTGTCGTTCGAGTATCCGGAGAAAGCTCGTTTCAACATTCGCGGCGGCATGGAAGTGGGCCCAGAATTCGCCGCACTGCTGGTCGGCCTGGTGATCTATACCGCAGCCTTCATCGCCGAGGTGGTGCGCGCCGGCATTCTCGCGGTGTCGCGCGGACAGACCGAGGCGGCTTTCTCGCTTGGGCTACGGCCGCGGCCGACGCTGCGGCTGATCGTGGTGCCGCAGGCGATGCGCGTCATCAGCCCGCCGCTGACCAGCCAGTATCTCAACCTGGTAAAGAACTCCTCGCTGGCGGTCGCGATCGGCTATCCCGATCTGGTGCAGGTGTTCACCGGCACCGTGCTCAACCAGACCGGCCAGGCGGTCGAAGTCGTCGCCATCACCATGGCGGTCTATCTGACGATCAGTCTGGTGACCTCGCTGGCGATGAACATCTACAATTCGCGCATGTCATTGGTGGAACGGTGAGCGCCGCGCCATGACGATGTCCGAAGGCGATCTCGCCGTCACCGAAATCATGTTCCTGCAACGCGCGCCGATTGCGCCCTTGCCGCCGCCGACTTCGCATACCGGGGCGGTGGCATGGGTCCGCGCCAGCCTGCTGTCGACGCCGTTTAACATTGCGCTTACTGTGATCACCTTGTTGCTGCTGGTCTGGGTGGTCCCGGAAGCGGTGCGGTTTCTCATCATCGACGCGGTGTGGAGCGGGCAGGACCGCGAGGCCTGCATTTACACCGCGCAGCACCCCGACGTCGGCGCCTGTTGGCCGTTCGTTTGGGACCGCGCCGCCTATTTCGTTTACGGCTCCTATCCGATCCCGGAGCGCTGGCGGGTCGATATTTTCTTCGCGATGTTGGCGATCGGCGTCACCTGGATGCTGTGGCTCAACGCGCCGCGCCACGATCTCGGCGCGATCTATTTCTTCGTGGTCGTGCCGATCGTCTCTTTCATCTTGCTGACCGGCTGGCCGGCGATTGGCCTGCCCAACGTCGACACCAATTTGTGGGGCGGCGTGCTGGTCACCATCGTGGTCGCCTGGGCCGGTATCGTGGTCTCGCTGCCGATCGGTATTCTGCTGGCGCTCGGCCGGCGTTCGCATATGCCGACCGTCAACACGCTGTCAGTAATTTTCATCGAATTTGTGCGCGGCGTGCCGCTGATCACCGTGTTGTTCATGGCGAGCGTGATGCTGCCACTGTTCGTGCCGGAGCAATATTCGCCTGACAAGCTATTGCGCGCGCTGGTCGGTATCGCGCTATTTGCCTCCGCCTATATGGCCGAAGTGGTGCGCGCCGGCCTCGCCGCGATCCCCAAAGGTCAGTTCGAAGGCGGGATGTCGGTTGGCCTCGGCTATTGGCAGTTGATGCGCTTCATCGTGCTGCCGCAGGCGCTCAAGATCACCATTCCGAACATCGTCAACACCTATATCGGGCTATTCAAGGACACCACGCTGGTGTTTATCGTCGGCATTTTTGATCTGCTCAAGACCATCGAAGTGTCGCGCATCGATCCGAAATGGGCGGCGCCGACCACCTCGACCACCGGATATGCGGTGGCGGCGATCTTCTATTTCATATTCTGTTACGGCATGTCGCGTTATGCGCGTGCCACCGAGGCGCGGCTCGGCAAGGCGGACAAACGGTGAGGTGATGTAATGGCGAGCACTCCCGGCGCGGTGCCGAAACCGACGGCGTTGAATAACGCCGTCGCCGTCGAAATCAACGGCATGAACAAGTGGTACGGCGATTTCCACGTGTTGCGCGACATCAATATGCGCGTCAAGCGCGGCGAGCGCATCGTGATCTGCGGGCCGTCAGGCTCCGGCAAGTCGACCATGATCCGCTGCATCAACCGGCTTGAGGAACACCAGCAGGGTCAAATTATCGTCGACGGTATCGAGTTGACCAACGATCTCAAAAAGATTGACGAAATCCGTCGCGACGTCGGCATGGTGTTCCAACATTTCAATCTGTTTCCGCATCTTACCGTGATGGAGAACTGCACGCTGGCGCCGATCTGGGTGCGCAAGATGGCGAAGAAAGACGCGGAAGAAGTCGCGCTGCATTATCTCCAGCGCGTGAAAATCCCCGAGCAGGCGCAAAAATATCCGGGCCAGTTGTCGGGCGGCCAGCAGCAACGTGTCGCCATCGCCCGCGCGCTATGCATGAGCCCGAAAATCATGCTATTCGATGAGCCGACCTCGGCGCTCGATCCGGAGATGGTCAAGGAAGTGCTCGACACCATGGTGGGCCTGGCGCAGGACGGCATGACCATGCTGTGCGTTACCCACGAAATGGGATTCGCCCGTCAGGTGGCGAACCGAGTGGTGTTCATGGATGCCGGGCAAATCGTCGAGGCCAATACGCCCGACGAGTTCTTTTCGCATCCCCAGCACGAGCGCACCAAGCTATTCCTGAGCCAGATCCTGCACTAGCGCGAGGCGCTAGAAAGTGTTGACCGGAATCTTCAAATAAACGCGGCCGTTGTCTTCCGGCGGCGGCAGCCTGCCACCGCGCAAGTTGAATTGCAGCGCGTGCAGAATTTGCCGCGGCATTTCCAGCTTTCGATCGCGGGCGCGTCGTATTTCGGCGAACTGCCCGCAGCTCGGTTTGTCCCTGAAATGCGTGTTGTGCTGCTTCTGCTCGGCCACGGTCGACTCCCAGGCCGGCTTGCGGCTGCCGCCTGCGCCATAATCGTGTCCGGTGAACAGCCGTGTTTCGTCGGGCAATTCCAGGATCGTCATGATCGAGCTGTACATGGTTTCGGCATTGCCACCGGGGAAGTCGGTGCGGGCGGTGCCGCTGTCGAGCTGGAATAGCGTGTCGTTCACGAAGGCGGCGTCTCCGATTATATAGGTGACGGAGGCGGGCGTATGGCCAGGGGTCAGCATCACCCGCACCGACAGCGCGCCGATCGCGAACGTCGCGCCATCGGCAAACAGCCGGTCCCATTGCGAGCCGTCGCAGGGGAAATCCGGCAGGTTATAGATGTCGCGCCAGATCTTCTGCACCTCGGTGATTTTCTCGCCGATGCCGGCCGGCGCGCCGAGCTTGTCCTTGAGATAGACGGCGGCGGAAAGATGGTCGGCGTGCGGGTGGGTGTCGAGCACCCAGTCGACTGTCAGTTGGCGCTCGCGGATGTAGTCGAGCATCGCGTCGGCGCTTTGCGTCGACGTGCGCGCGGCCTTCTCATCGTAATCCAGCACCGGGTCGACGATTACGGCGCGACCAGTTGCGGGATCGGCGGCCACATAGCCGATGCTACCGGTCGGCTCGTGATAAAAGCCGCGGACCTCGGGCTTGGGGGATGAAGGCATTGGCTAATTATGCAGGAGGGACTTCCGCCGGTAAATAAGAGAAGGCTGCGACAGATTTTCAGCACTTTTCGGCCGGCAAATCCGGCCGCGACGCCCATTCGGTCCAGGAGCCGTCATAGATACGCGGCAACTTCTTGCCGATCGCATCAAGACCCATCGCGAGGATGACGGCGGTGACGCCGGAGCCGCAACTCGAAATGATCGGCTTGTCGGGATCGACACTAGCCTTCTTGAAGGCGGCGGCGATGCGCTCGGGCGATACCAGCCGGCCGTTCTCGACGATTTCAGTCGAGGGCAGGTTGAGCGCACCGGGCATGTGGCCGCCTCGCAGATCCTTGCGCGGCTCCGGTTCAGTGCCGGCAAAGCGGCCGGCCGAGCGCGCGTCGACAACCTGAATTTTGTCGTCGTTGAGCGCCATCTGCACGTCGGACTGCATCGCGACCGCACCGGTGTCCATCTCGGCCTCGAATGTTTGCGGTTTGCGTTTGGTGTCGCCGTTTTCGGTCTCGCGGTTTTCAGCTTTCCATTTCGCGAATCCACCGTCGAGGATGAAGACGTTTTTCGCGCCGAAAATGCGGAACGTCCACCACACCCGTGGTGCCGAGAAAAATCCCAGACCATCATAGACGACGATCGTGTCGTCGCGTGAGATGCCGAGCGCGCCAACCATCTCGCCGAATTGATCCGGTCCCGGCAACATGTGCGGCAATTCGATCGACGTGTCTGCGATCTTGTTGATGTCGAAGAACACCGCGCCGGGAATGTGCTCCTTGAGATATTCCCCGCGGGCGTCACGGTTTTGCGTCGGCAGATAATAGGAGCCGTCCACCACGACGAGGTTGGAGTCGGCCAGTTTGCCGGCCAGCCATTCGGTCGATTTCAGCCAGCGGCTTGCAAGTTGTTCTGCCATTTTGCTTCCCATGCGAATTTTAACGCGTGCGAGATAGGTATCAGGTGCAACCGCTGGCGCTCGCTAAAGTTTCAAACTGCAGCAGGAGATATAAGCATGATTACGGGGATATGGCGCAGCTGCACCGCGAAATCCAATGCCCGTGTTTATGACGTGCTGCTCCGTGACAAAATAGTTCCTGGAATCATCGCTCGCAATATCGCCGGCGTCGCCGCCACTACAAGGTGCGGGAGACTCTGGAGTCGCCGCGTCTGCCGAGAGCCGGCCCCACATTGACCGACATGTCAGGTCATCATACAACTGCGGCCAGAGGTGCCCCATGAAAACCACCGCTATCACCCCCGCCGATCTTGCCGCTTCCGTCCTCGCGGTGCCGCCGTTAGCGCGCCGCGCCGACCTGACCATTGATGCCGCGCAAAACGGCCAGCTCCTCGATCACCTGCGCTCGGGTGGGGTGCGCACCTTCATGTATGGCGGCAATGCGAACCTTTACAACATGGCCATCACTGAACTGCGCACGCTCTGCGAAATGCTGATCAAGCTGTCGCGCGATGGCGACTGGATCGTCCCCTCGGTCGGCAGTGATTACGGCAAGGCGCAGGAGCAGCTTCGCATGTTGCGCGAGTTTCCGTTCCCTACCGCGATGGTGCTGCCGAACCGCTTTCCTTCGACGCCGGCCGGCGTCGCGACGGGCTTACGCAAGCTGGCAGAGGCCTACAGCAAGCCGGTGATTGCTTACGTTAAGGACGACGGCTATGTCGACGCCGCCGATCTGGGCAAGCTCATCAAGGAGGGTGTGCTCTGTGCGGTCAAGTACGGCACCGTGCGGGATGAACCCGCCAACGACAAGTACCTCGCCGACATTGTCACCGCCGTCGGCACCGACCTGGTAATCAGCGGCATCGGCGAGCGGCCGGCGATCGACCACCTGACCAAATTTCGGTTGAAGGCCTTTACGTCCGGCAGCGTTTGCATTGCGCCGGGCCTGTCGATGGCGCTGCTGCGGGCGATCAAGCGCAACGATCTCGCCGAAGCCGCACGCGTGCGCGCGTTGTTCATGCCGATGGAGGACCTGCGCGACAAGCATTCGCCGCTGCGCGCGCTGCATGACGCGGTGCGGCTTGCCGGCATTTGCGATACCGGGCCGATGCAGCCATTCCTCTCCAATATCCAGGACGCAGCGGCGCTATCCGCGATCGAAAAGGCGGCGAAGGAATTGCTTGCTGCCGAACGCAGCGCTATGGCGAAGGCGGCTTAAAGTCGGCCGTCTTTCCGGCAGCAACGCCTACGCGCGTGCGACTCCGAGCGTTCTGATTTATTTTTTCTCGAGCGGTGGCATGATCGAAGGTTTGCGCTCGAGCCAGGCCGGCACCGGCAGGTTCTTCGAGCGCAGGAAGGCCGGGTCGAACAGCTTGGACTGATAGCGCGTGCCGTAATCGCAAAGCACGGTGACGATCGTTTTGCCGGGTCCCATCTCCTTGGCGAGCCGGATCGCGCCCGCGACATTAATGCCGCTTGAGCCGCCGAGGCAGAGCCCTTCATGCTCGAGCAGGTCGAACACCAGTAGCACCGCTTCTTCGTCGGGAATGAGATAGGCCTTGTCGACTTTAATGTCCTCGATGATCGAGGTGACGCGGCCAAGCCCGATGCCTTCGGTGATTGAGCCGCCTTCGGTGGCGTCAGCCTTGCCGTGCTTGAACAGGTTGTACATCGCCGCGCCGCGCGGATCGGCGACGCCGATCACGATGTCTTTTTTCTTTTCGCGCAGGAAGCTCGACGTGCCGGCGATCGTGCCGCCGGTGCCGATCGAGCAGATGAAGCCGTCGATCTTGCCGTCCGTCTGTTGCCAGATTTCCGGCCCGGTCGAAACGTAATGCGCCTTGCGATTATCGAGGTTGTTTCACTGGTCCGCAAAGATTACGCCGTTATATTCAGTCTTGCGCAATTGCTCGGCGAGGCGGCGGCCGACATGCTGATAATTATTCGGATTGGAAAACGGCAGTGCCGGCACTTCGACCAGCTCGGCGCCAAACAGCTTCAACGTGTCTTTCTTTTCCTGCGACTGGGTTTCCGGGATGACGATCAGGGTGCGATAGCCGCGCGCGCTGGCGACCAGTGCAAGCCCGATTCCGGTATTGCCGGCGGTCGATTCCACAACAAGCCCGCCTGGTTTCAGCTCGCCGCGCTTCTCCGCCTCGAGGATCATTTGGCGGCCGGCACGGTCCTTGACCGACTGGCCCGGGTTCATGAACTCGGCTTTTCCCAAAATAGTGCAGCCGGTCGCCGCCGAGGCACGCTTGAGTTTGATTAGCGGCGTGTTGCCGATCGCGTCAACGACGCCGTCACGAAGTTGCATAAAAAACCTGCGTTTTAAGGGACGTTTCAACACTAATGGAGCATTCTGCGGCCGACAAGATACTTGGGCAAGGCGTGCCTCCGGGGCAGAAAATTCCGGTTGCACTGCGATTTGCAGCATCGCTCGCCGGAAAACCCGGCGTGCCTTGGCAAATTGTCGCGTCGTTTCAAACGCTCCGCGCGCTGGAAAGGTCCTCGAAACCATAACGCGGGCATTCGCGGCCGGGGGCGTCACGCATTCACTTATTGTTTGCAGGGCGAGGGGCTTAATTGGGCCGAGACAGAATGCACCCGGTCTTCATGGCGCAACGTAGTCGGTAGCGGTCGAATGAATCTCGACGTCAATACCCTGTTCATGGTGACAATTTACGTCGAGGCGATCCTCGGATTGCTTTTGTTGTTCGCCTGGGTGCAGAACACGGCGGTCACCGCGGTTGCGTGGTGGGGCTTTGCGCATCTGATCCGCGCGGGGTCGGTCGTGCTGTTTGGCATGTACGGCTCGGTGCCGGATTTAATTTCCATCGACCTCGCCAATGCTCTGCTGTTCACGGCCTTTGCGGTGACCTGGACCGGTGCGCGGGTGTTCGACGGCCGCCCGGCCGAACCGGTCTACCTCGTCACCGGGGCGGTGCTGTGGCTTTTGGTGTGCCGCCTGCCGGTGCTCGACGATGCGATGAATGCGCGCGTTCTGATCGCGTCGGGCATCATCACTGCTTACACTTGGCTCACGGCTTATGAATTCTGGCAGGGCCGCGAGGAGCCGCTGGTGTCGCGCTGGCCGGCGATCTTCATGCTATTCGCGCATGGCGCGCTGTTTCTGCTGCGCACGCCGCTTGTAACGGTGCTGCCGTGGTCGTCCGGCAATAATGTTTTCGGCAGCGTGTGGCTGACCGTCGTGAGCTTCGAGGCGTTGCTTTTCACAATTTCGATCGCATTCATTCTCCTTGCCATGGCCAAGGAGCGCACCGAATTGCGCCATCGCACCGCCGCCTTGATCGATCCGCTCACCGGCATCGCCAATCGCCGCGCCTTCCTGCTGGACGCCGGCGCGCTGGCGAAACGCCACATGGGAAATCCGCGGCCGAGTACGGTGCTGCTCATCGATCTCGATCATTTCAAGTCGATCAACGACCGCTTCGGCCACGCGGTCGGCGACCGCGTACTGGAAACTTTTGCCGAGACCGCGCGTCAGGTGGTACGCTCCAACGATTTGATCGGCCGGCTGGGCGGCGAGGAATTCGCGGCCGTGCTCAACGACACGCCGCCCGAAAAGGCGCAGGCAATGGCGGAGCGGCTGCGCGCCGCTTTTGAGCAGGCGGCGCTCGATGTTGATGGCCGCCCGGTCGGTGCCACCGTGAGCATCGGCTTGGTGCATTGCGACGGCGTGCTGTTCGATGTGCCGGGCCTGCTGGCGCAAGCCGACCAGGCGCTGTATTTCGCCAAGGAGCGGGGACGCAACCGCGTCGAGGTCGCCTCGCTCGATCTGGTGCTCGGCCGCGATGCCGCAGGCACGGGGACCGCCGCGACGTCGGTCGTCGCGATTGCCGCGAAGTCGGCGGCCTGAACGTCGCTTTTGCATTCACTGTTGCGCGCCGAGGTTCCGCCAATTGGCGGCGAAAAACTTGCGGCGCTAGCGCTTTGTCGCGTCGTCGGCTTGCTGTGCCAACGTTTCCAGCGCGGCTGAAATCTTGACCGGATAGCTGGCGTTCGGTTCCATGCTGCGGAGATTTTCCGGCAGTCGTTCGAGTTCGGCTTTGGCGCGCGCCCGAACGGCATCGAGAGTAGGGGCGGACGAAGTCCGCCTGCCGTCTTTCATTACCTGCTCGATCAAAGATTCGCCGGCGTGCTTGTCGCCTTCGATCGTCAAGGTGTCGCCGCGCATGTGCCCATCGGCCATGTCGCGCCAGACTTGTTTGCGGCCCGGCCAGGTCTGTTTGCCTTCCGACAATTTGCGGCGCGGCTGGCCGCCATATTCCTGCAGCTTATAAGCACAATCGAGCGTCGGCGCGTCCTGTGAGGTAGTGAGATTGGCGCCGATCCCAAAGCCGTCGATCGGCGCGCCGGCTTTGGCGAGCCGAACGATTTCATCTTCGTTGATGCCGCCGCTAACCAGGATCACCGTGTCTTTCAATCCGCCGTCGTCGAGAATACGGCGGACTTTCTTCGACGTCGCGACGAGGTCGCCGGAATCGATCCGAATCCCGTGAATCCTGATTCCGTCAGTCTTTAGCTTGGGCGCAAGCGCCACGACCTTCCGGGCGCCGGCTTCGGTGTCGTAGGTGTCGATCAGCAGGACCACATTATCCGGCCGAGCCCGCGCGAATTGCTCGAAAGCCGCCGTTTCGTCGCCATGCACCTGCACGAAAGAATGCGCCATGGTGCCAACGATTGGAATGCCGAATTTCTCGCCGGCCAGCACATTGGCCGCGCCGCCGAAACCGGCGATATAGCTCGCCCGCGATGCCATCAGCCCGGCCTCGGCGCCATGCGCTGAGCGCAGGCCGAAATCGGCGAGCGACTTGCCGTTGGCGGCGAGCACCATGCGCGCGGCTTTCGAGGCAATCAGCGACTGGTAATGCAGAATGTTGATGAGCCGCGTTTCGATCAGTTGCGCCTGTGGCAGAGGCGCGGTGATCCGCAAAATCGGCTCGTGCGGAAAAAACACGGTGCCTTCCGCCATGGCGTGAACGTCGCCGGTGAAACGGAAGCCCGCGAGGTAATCCAGCATATTTTGCCGGAACCGTCCGGTGCTTCTGAGCCAATCGATTTCGGCGGAGCTAAAGCGCAGTGCCTCGATGAATTCGAGCGCGGTATCAAGGCCGGCCGCCATCAGGAAAGAGCGCCGCGCCGGCAATTTGCGGACGAAAAACTCAAACACCGCCGGCTTGTTCTCACCGCGGTCCAGATAGGCCTGGACCATATTGAGTTCATAGAGGTCGGTGAGGAGCGGGCTGGTCGTCATGTCCGGGCGTCGCGTTGCAATGTCCGGCTGGCGCCGTGCGCCCAAATTGGCGTCCAGGTTGACCAAAGCAAGTATTGGCTCCCTGGGCTGGGATCGAACCAGCGACATTTCGATTAACAGTCGAACGCTCTACCGCTGAGCTACCAGGGAATAAGCCGCTGCTTGGCAACGGCGTATAACAAAGGCGTAAAGTCTTTGCAAAGTCGCAACGCCTTTGATTGCCCGCCTTCACTAAAGTTTCGGCGGTCACCCGCCACGGAAGGGCTCGCCCGCCGTAGCCTTGGCGGAGGCGGGTGGAGGCCACGCCCGGAATTGAACCGGGGTACGCGGATTTGCAGTCCGCTGCGTCACCACTCCGCCACGTGGCCGTGCGCAACCGTTGGCCGCGCGGGCAAGCCTATATAGCAGCGCGCCGCGATCGACAACCCGGGTCGGTGCTTGCCTTTTTAGAGGGCTTGCCGCACAAGTCGCTGCTGTTCCGGCCGCCTTCTGCGACACAATTCAGGAATCGCGATGACGGATTTTGCCGCCGCCCGGCGCATGATGGTTGACGGACAAGTTCGTACCGCCGACGTCACCGATCTTCGCGTGCTCGCCGCATTCCAGGACGTGCCGCGCGAACATTTCCTGCCGCCCGCCATGAGCGGGCTTGCCTATCTCGATCTCGATGTGCCCGTCAGCGAGGATGGCGCGCGCCGCCTGCTCAAGCCGATGGTGCTCGCCAAACTCATTCAGGCCGCCGAGATCGACGAGAGCGATCGCGTCCTCGATGTCGGTTGCGCCACCGGTTATTCGTCGGCCGTGCTGTCGGAACTGGCGCGCGAGGTGATCGCACTCGAAGAGGACGCGGAGCTTGCTCGCCAGGCGATGGAGGCGTTACGCGACCGGCGTCACATCACGGTGGCGAATGGCGCGTTGACGTCGGGCTGGCCGGCGGCGGCGCCTTACGACGCTATTGTCCTCAACGGCGCCATCGAAGCCGCCCCACGCGCGCTTTGCCGCCAGCTCAAAGAAGGCGGCCGGCTGGTTTGCGTGATTGGAACCGGGCGGGCCGGCAAGGCCACAGTGTTTCGCCGCGGCGGCGAGGAAACCGGCAGCCGTGCGATCTTTGACGCCGCTGCGCCGCTGCTTCCCGGCTTTGCCAAGCCCGCGGCGTTTGCCTTTTGATCGCCAGGCGATACAGATCGATCGCGGCGGGTTCGGGGGAATGTTTCTGTGACCATGAACTTTGGGGGTTTGAAAGGCCCGATTCGCCCGCCTATAGTTCGCGGCGCAACGATTTTGGGGCTGCGGGATACGTTTCGGTAATAGCGGATAGCAAGTTGGAATGTCGCGTTTGAGCGCACGAGTATTGCGAGGCAGCATCGCGGCCGTTGCGGCGGCCGCATCGGCGGCCTTCTTTTCGTTTGCCGCGAGCGCGCAGACGCTCGAATCCGCGCTGGCGCAAGCCTACCAAAACAATCCGACCCTAAACTCGCAGCGCGCCGGCGTACGTGTCATCGACGAAGGCGTGCCGCAGGCGCTTGCCGGTTACCGTCCTAAACTCACCGCGACGGCTTCACTGGGTGAGCAGTATGGGCAAAGCCGCAGCAAGATAACGACGCCGGGCACCTTTACGACGCCGGGCACCAATCCTTATATCGACTTGTCGGGCGTCTTTACGCCGAGCTCGTTCGGCTTCACCACGACACAAACTCTTTTCAACGGGTTTCAGACCGCCAACCGCACCCGGCAGGCCGAGAGCTCGGTGTTGGCCTCGCGCGAAACCTTGCGGACCAGCGAGCAGACGGTGCTGCTCAGCGCCGTCACGGCCTACATGAATTTGTTGCGTGATGCCGCGATCTTCGACCTGCAAAAACGCAATGTCGAGGTTTTGCAAGAGCAGTTGCGCCAGATCCGCGACCGCTTCAATGTTGGCGAAGTCACCCGCACCGATGTCGCGCAGTCGGAATCCCGCATCGCCGCCGGTCGCTCGCAGGTGCTGACCGCCGAGGCCAATTACAAGACTTCAGGCGCTATCTATCGTCAGGTCATCGGCAATGATCCCGGCAAACTCGTCCCGGCAACGCCGGTTGATCGCTTCTCACCTGGCGGGCTCGCGGCCGCCATTGCATCGGCAAACGCCCAGCATCCGACGGTGACGACAGCGCAATACAATGTCGATACCGCAACCTCCGCCGTGAAGGTGGCTGAAGGCGCGCTGCTGCCAACATTGACGCTGAATGGCAGTGTGCAGCAAAATTATCTGCAATCACAAACTGCGCTGGAAAGCCTTAATGCTTCGGTGATCGGTCAGCTTAGCGTTCCGATCTATCAGGGCGGCGCCGAATATTCCGCCGTGCGCCAAGCCAAGGAAACACTGGGGCAGCGGCGCATCGATCTCGACACCGCGCGCGACCAGGCGCGCCAGACCGTGGTGCAGTCCTGGGGCCTGCTGGAAGCCGCCAAAGGCAACATCGTGGCGACTACATCGCAGGTCGAAGCTGCCGAGGTCGCGCTTAACGGCGTGCGAGAGGAAGCGCGGGTCGGCCAGCGCACCACGCTCGACGTGCTCAACGCCCAGCAGGAATTAGTCAATGCCCGCGTCGCCTTGGTCGGCGCGCAACGCGACCGGGTGGTGGCGTCCTATACGCTGTTGGCTGCGGTCGGGCGGTTGTCGCCGCAAGTGTTAGGGCTACGGACGCCGACCTACGACTCACAGGTGCATTACCACCAGGTGCGCGACAGTTGGATCGGCTTGCGCACCCCTGACGGGCGCTGACGTCGCCAACCCTGTCCACTAAGCCCTGTCCACAGGCCGGCCGGCCTGGTGGTTTTCCTCCTGCTCCACGGGCGCTGCGCTATCGTATAAAGTCGTGTGACGAATCGCTTGGCGATTCGCGCGCACCGTTGGTTCACGTCGCGACGATTAGGGAATTGGCCATGGCTCAACCGGCGAAGGCGCAAGAGCCCTCGATGGAGGAGATCCTTGCCTCCATCCGGCGCATCATCGCGGACGACGACGCCAACAAAGTCAGCGAGCCGTCCGAACCCGTGGCTCCTGTACCGCCATCGCCTACTGCTTCGGCGCCGGCACGGCCCGCATCACCGCCGCCGCCACGTCCTCCTGCGCCGCCGGCCCCGCCCGGCGCGATGAACCAGGGCGATGTAGACGCCATGCTCGCCGATCTCGACGGGCCGCCGAAACCCGCCCCGGCGCCAGCCGATATTCTCGATTTGACCGAGGCACAAACCACGCCCGCGCCCTCGCCAAATTTCAAGACCATCGACGGCGCGTCCGACGTGGTATCTGCCGACCGCGCGCCGGACAAACCAGCCGAGCCGATGGTGCGGGTGGTTGACGAAGCGCGCCGCCAATTCGCTCAAAGCTCGCCGGATCGCCTGCTATCGAGTTCGGCGGCGGCGGCGGTCGACAACGCGTTCAATTCCTTGGCGCACACCGTGCTTGGCAACAACGCGCGCACCCTGGACGACCTGGTGAAGGAAATGCTGCGGCCGATGCTCAAGTCTTGGCTCGACGACAATCTGCCCGGCCTGGTCGAGCGCATCGTGCGGGCGGAAATCGAGCGCGTCTCGCGCGGCCGTTCCTGACGCCACCGATTGCCAAATTTGGCGGGGGCAAGCGCCACCAAATCCACAACGCCAAAGCCGCCACAGCGTCGCCGCGTCCGTGACCCGCAGCGAAAACCCGCTGGCAAAGGCTGCCATCGCCGTCAGACCGATGACGACGGTGAAGCGCTGTCGCTTGCGCTTGATGGCCCGCGGACACGTTGACTCCCGGCAGAACGTCGGTTTTGTAGCCCACAGAAACGCGACACAACACGACAATGATCGACAAGAATTATCAGCCGTCACAGGTTGAAAGCCGCATCTATCGGGCTTGGGAAGAGGCGGGCGCGTTTCGCGCCGGCCGCAGCGAGCGCACCTCCGCGCCGGTTTATTCCATCGTCATTCCGCCGCCGAACGTCACCGGCTCGTTGCATACGGGCCATGCGCTCAACAACACGCTGCAGGATATTTTGTGCCGGTTCGAGCGCATGCGCGGCAAGGACGTGTTGTGGCAACCGGGCACCGACCACGCGGGCATCGCAACCCAGATGGTGGTCGAGCGCCAGTTGATGGAGCGCCGGGAGGCCGGCCGGCGCGATCTCGGCCGCGAGAACTTTCTGGAGAAGGTCTGGGCCTGGAAGGCGGAATCCGGCGGCACCATCACCCGGCAGCTCAAGCGGCTCGGCGCCTCATGCGACTGGAGCCGCGAACGCTTCACCATGGACGAAGGCCTGTCGCGCGCCGTCATCAAGGTCTTCGTGCGGCTCCATCGCGAGAAGCTGATTTATCGCGACAAGCGCCTGGTCAACTGGGATCCCCAATTCCTGCCCGCCATCTCC